>JBCBRU010000828.1:0-3388 GCA_039819565.1 Myxococcota bacterium
GGGGCCCGGAGGCCGCGAAGATCTGGGTGATGCCTCAATTCACCTTCCGCAATACGTGGAGCTGGGGCCGAGGTCATCAGCGGCCTAGCCTCAGCGTGAGAAAAGAGGGTTTCGACCTCGACCACCCCAAGCTCGGGACCTGGAGAGCGGACTTCGAGGACGGCACCGAGCTGCTGGTGACCCGCAACGATACGAACCCCCGACTGTTCGGCCTTCCCGAGGGTCGAGGTCCCTACAAGGACGCCTTTCACGCGGCGGTGGTAGAGGGCCGGCGCGAGGCCCTGTCGATAGATGGCACCGGAACCAAAGGAGGAGCCCTCCGCGAGCTCGAGGTCCCGGCCGGGGGCTCGAAGACGGTGCAGTTTCGGTGGTGCCTCGCCTCCCTTCGGTCCGAACGTCCCTTCGCGGACTTCGAGACGGTGTTCGAGCGGCGTCGCGCCGAGGCCGACGCGTTCTACGCCGACGTACAGGCCGGCGTCTCTGACCCCGACGCTCGCCGCGTCCAGCGCCAAGCCTTCGCGGGCATGATCTGGAGCAAGCAGCTCTTCTACTACGACGTTCAGGAGTGGCTCGACGGCGACCCTGCGCAGCCCCCGCCTCCCGCGGGGCGCGGTCGAGGACGCAACTCAGATTGGCGCCACCTCAACAACGCGGACATCATCTCGATGCCCGATAAGTGGGAGTACCCGTGGTACGCGGCCTGGGACCTCGCTTTTCACTGTATTCCGCTCGCGATGATCGACCCCGAGTTTGCGAAGCGTCAGCTCCGCCTCCTTACGCGCGAATGGTACATGCATCCCAACGGGCAGCTCCCCGCGTACGAGTGGGCCTTCGACGACGTCAACCCCCCCGTACACGCTTGGGCCACCTGGCGCGTGTACCAGATGGACGCCAAGAAGACCGGCACCCCGGACACCGCCTTTCTCGAGAGCGTGTTCCACAAGCTGATGCTCAACTTTACGTGGTGGGTGAACCGCAAGGATGCGGAGGGGCGCAACATCTTCCAAGGCGGGTTCCTGGGTCTGGACAACGTGGGGGTCTTCGACCGCTCCGCTCCCCTCCCCACCGGCGGCCACATCAACCAGGCCGACGGCACGAGCTGGGTGGCGATGTACAGCCTCAACCTGATGCGCATTGCTCTCGAGCTCGCGTGCCACAACCCCGTGTACGAGGATATCGCCACCAAGTTCTTCGAGCACTTCCTCCACATCGCGGAAGCGATGACGGACATGGCCGGCGAGAGCGTGGGCCTATGGGATGAGCAGGATAAGTTCTACTACGACGTCCTGCAGCTTCCCAGCGGCGAGAAGGTCACCTTGCGGCTTCGCTCGATGGTGGGGCTCATCCCCCTCTTCGCGGTGGAGGTTCTCGAGCACGACCTGCTCGAAAAGCTGCCTGAGTTTCGAGCTCGGCTGGACTGGGTGCTCCACAACCGCCCCAATCTCGCCCGGCTCGTCTCAAACTGGCAGGACGAGAACGAGGGGCGTCAACACCTTCTCTCGCTGCTTCGGGGGCACCGGATGAAGCGGCTCCTCAGCCGGATGCTGGATCCGGACGAGTTCCTCTCGGACTTCGGCGTTCGCGGACTTTCCAAAGTGTACGAGGAGGTGCCGTACGTCTTCCGAAAGGACGGCGTCGAGGTGGCCGCGGGCTACGTCCCGGCGGAGTCCACAACCGGTCTCTTCGGGGGAAACTCCAACTGGCGAGGCCCGATTTGGTTCCCCGTGAACTATCTTCTCGTGGAGTCCGTGCTGAGGTTCCACGAGTACTACGGCGACGAGTTCTTGGTGGAGTACCCAACGAGGTCCGGCGAGTATCACACTCTCAAACACATCGCCCATGAACTGGGGCGTCGGCTCACGCGCATCTTCCTGAACAATGAGCGGGGCCTTCGACCCGCGCTCGCCAACCACCCCAAGATGTCCCACGATCCCCACTTCAAGGACCACGTTCTCTTTTACGAGTACTTTCACGGTGACACCGGTCGCGGCGTGGGTGCTTCCCATCAAACGGGATGGACGGGGCTCGTGGCCGCCCTCATCGGAGAGCTTGGAGGCTCAGAATGAACAAGAAGCTGAACGGACAGGTGGCGGTCGTCACCGGCGGCTCCTCCGGTATTGGACGCTGCATCGCTATCGGGCTCGCGGCCGACGGCGCCACGGTGATGGTCAACTACTTCCGACAGCCGGAGATGGCGGAGGAGGTGGTGAAGCACATCGTCGACCACGGCGGACAAGCCCTCGCCCACGAGACGGATGTCTCGGACGAGGCAGCGGTGCAAGAAATGTTTCGACGCCTCGAGGCCGAGTGCGGAGGGGTGGACATCCTCGTGAACAACGCCGGCCTTCAGCAAGACGCCGCATTCGAGGACATGACTCTCGAGCAATGGGATCGGGTCATTGGCGTCAACCTCACCGGCCAATTCCTGTGCGCTCGGGAGGCGGTTCGCGCCTTCAAGCGACAGGGCTTTAGGAGTTCGAAGGCGCTCGGGAAGATTCTATGTATCTCTTCCGTGCACGAGGTCATTCCCTGGGCGGGACACATCAACTACGCGGCCTCCAAGGGCGGAGTGATGCTCATGATGAAGAGCTTGGCGCAGGAGGTCGGCCCGGTGCGGATTCGCGTGAACAGCATCGCCCCGGGAGCTATCCGAACCCCGATCAACCGCGAGGTGTGGGACGACCCGGAGGCGCTCGACAACCTGATGAAGCTCATTCCCCTGAAGCGTATCGGCGAGAGCGACGACATCTCGCGGGCTGCGGCCTGGATCTGCTCGGATGAGGCCGACTACGTGCATGGAACCTCGTTCTTCGTGGACGGCGGCATGACCCTTTATCCTGGCTTCGCGGACAACGGGTGATGGAACGCTTCGACGTCATCATCATCGGGAGTGGAGCGGGAGGGGGCACGCTCCTACGCGCGCTCGCCGAGACCAACAAGAGCATCCTCGTGCTCGAGCGGGGTCCCTTTCTTCCCCGGGAGAAGGCCAACTGGACCTTCCGCGGCTCGTTCAACTACTACTCGGACGAGGTCATGCTCGACCGCGACGGGGGTGAGATTCGACCGGGCTTCGTCCACCACGTCGGAGGGAACACGAAGGTCTACGGGGCGGCGCTCTTTCGCCTTCGCGAGAAGGACTTCGAGGCTTTGCCCCACGTCGACGGTGTCTCCCCCGAGTGGCCCATCAAGTACGCGGACTTCGAGCCCTGGTACGCTGAGCCGGATCGCGCGGGCTCGGTGGGGTCGTGACCCGCCTCGCCGTGGACCGTGTAGAGGCGCTCCGCCTCAGCGTACCAGGGCTCGAAGTCCGCGTACTTGATGGGCCACTCGGGGGAGACACCGTCGACGTGGGGCAAAGCCTCGAAGTCCTTCGCGAGAAGGACTTCGA
>JBCBRU010000829.1:0-3359 GCA_039819565.1 Myxococcota bacterium
GACGGCCATGCCCGCAGCTTCCCAAGCCTTTCCGGAGCGGGATCGCGCTTGGGCCAAGGTTGCCTGCACCAACGAAGACTTCGAACGCCTCAAGGCGATGATGGACGACCAAGTCCGGAAGAGCCGCAGGCGCGAACGTAAGGCTTGGGAAGCTGCGGGCATGGCCGTCGTAGGGTGCCTGCTGCTCGTAGGTACCGCCCTCGGGGACGGAATGCTCAGCGGAGGCCCCGACGTCACCGCAGGGGCCGAGCCCCAGCCCGAGGCGGCACGGCGGGTGCTCGCGGCCGAGGCGGAGGCGGACACCGAGGAGGCCCTGGCCGAGCACGACGCCGTTCTGCCGGTGCCGGTGGCCCGCGCGGTGGCGGTTGTCTACGCCAGTGGGCGCCAGGTGGGTCACGGACGCCACTTCGACGTTCGGCTCACCTCCGCAGCACGGCGGGCGATTCGGTCCGTGGGTGTCGATGTGCCCCCGCGTTCGGCGAGCGCCGCCTCGCGAGAGGCCGCGCTCATCACAGGGCTCGCGCGCCTCGTAGAAGACCTCGGGAGCCTGGAGGCGGCGCTGGTCTGCCTCCGAATGGACCGAGACCTGGTCGAGACCGCCCTGGACCTGGCCTACGGATCCAACCTTCCCAACCCAGATGCCTTCGAGAGCTTCGCTCGGTATCTCCCCCATGCCGCGCGAAGGCGAGCGGAGGGGCCCACCCGTCGGGTCATGGCCCTCGCCATCGGCTACGACATGAGCTGGCCGGTGCACGAGGCGGCTCGGGTGTCTTCCGGATTTGGGCCGCGCGTGCATCCGGTGCTGGGCGAGCCGATGATGCACTACGGCACGGACCTCGCCGTCGACGAGGGCACGGCCATCCGCGCCATGGCGGACGGCTACGTCGTCTACAGCAAGCGGGACGCCGTGAACGGTAAGTTCGTCAAACTCGACCACGGCTACGGGCTCACCAGCGCGTACGTCCACAACTCTGAGCTCCTGGTGGGTGAGGGGGAGCGCGTGAAGAAGGGGCAGCTCATCGCCCGGTCCGGTGCGACCGGACGAGCCACCGGCCCCCACCTCCACTTTCAGGTCGAGATCGACAACCGGCCCATCGACCCGGAAGCCTTTCGAGAGCGTAAGGCACCTCGTGCCCACCGAAAGAGCGTAGAAGCCGAGTCGATCGGCGACGCCATCGTACCGCCCTGAGGTTCGGGCCGGGCGCTCGCGTCGGCACCCGCCGCCGTCGAGCTTCGCTTTACCCCCCGCGTTGCGAATCGCAGGGTAGGAGGGTGCGCGAGCCCTATCCCCTCGAGCCCCCGACGGTCCCCCTCTGGGCCGAGCTGGACGCGGTTCGAGAACTGCTCTTCTTTCCTCCTGCCTGGATGCTGACCCGTCGCCGCACCCCACGAGGGGCGGCCCGTGTCGTCGTTCTGCCCGGCTTCCTCACTGGTGATGGCTCCACGTGGCCCCTGCGCCGAGCCCTATCGAGTCTCGGCCACGAGGTGCGTGGATGGGGCCTTGGGACGAACCGCGGAAACGTCCCGAAGCTCCTCCCCCGCGTTCGTCAGCGCATCGAAGCCTTGGCGGGCGGAGACCCGGTGCACCTCGTGGGATGGAGTCTCGGGGGCTACCTCGCTCGCGAAGTCGCGCGGGATCGTCCAGATTTGGTGCGGCAGGTCATCACCTTGGCGAGCCCCATCATTGGGGGACCCAAGTACACCGTGACGGCGCGTCGCTATGCCTCCCAGGGCTACGACCTCGATGCCATCGAAGCTGAGGTCTCGGCGCGGACGTCCAGCCCTCTTCAGGTCCCCGTCACGGCCTTCTATTCCGCCCGCGACGCCATCGTCTCTCCAGCGGCCTGTATCGACCGCTCGTGCCCTCAGACGGAGCACGTGGAGGTGGACGCCAGCCACCTCGGGATGGGCGTGAGCGCATCCGTGATTCGCCTGGTGGCCGAGCGCCTCGCCCATCCTCGCCCGTCAGCCTCCGTCCGGCGCGGCCAGCTCGACGGTGACGGTGCCGGTGCGTGAGGGCTGAAGGACAATGTCGCGTACGATCTCGGTGTCGAGCACCTGGCTGCCCAGGGCCCGTTCGATAAGGCGGTAGGTTGCGCGCAAGCCGGCTCCTTCGGGACTTCGTCCCACCGGGAGATCCTCGAAAAAGACCGCGCCTCGGGAGACCGCAGCGCTGGCCGTAGTGGAGACCGACTGCGAGACGTCGGTGCGTACACTCACCTCCACGGTACACTCTGGAGGGCCTGCACAACGTGCCTCCGTGCCCGTGCTGGAGAGGGTCCAGCGGGCCAAGAGCTGTCCCGCGACAGGGAGCTGGGTCACGATGTCCAGCGAGACGGTTTCGGTCATGTTCTGGGTCACGAAGACCCCGTTCTCGAGGGCAGGAAAGCCCACGGGCTGTTCGGACAGGTCCAGCAGCGTGACCTGGACCCTATAGTTGCCCTGTCTTATCCCCTCCAAGGTTCGAGAGCCCTCGGTGCAGGGGGCCGTAAAGGGCGGGACGTCCGCGGGGCCGTCGAGGATCACGGCCCGGATGGAGACGCCGCCGGTGGCGGCGCACCCTCGGGCGGGAACGTCCCCGTCGATGAACCAGCGGATCTCGAGGGTGCCCACCCCGGAGCCTCCGATATTGGAAATCGAAAACACGTGGGTGTAGGTCGTCTCCTCGAGTCCCGCGACCTGGATATTGTTGAGGTGGGTCTCGACCACGGCGCCGCTGGTCGAGAGGCGCTCGATGACCACCGGGAAACGCCCGGGAAGCAAATCCTCGAAGCGGGTCGACATCGTGTCGCCGCACACGATCGTTCGGGGCTCTCCCCCGAGCTGGACGCGCACGCTCCCGACCCCTGCGGCCGAGCACGAAACCGCGTCGCCGGAAGCGCTGGCAAAAGACCAGCTGATCAGGGCGCTTCCGACCGGAGCGGCCGGCCCCGGGTCAGGGCCAGGCGCGGCCTCGTCGCAGCCCAGGGCGGCCATCGCAGCGAGGCCGCTGGGCAGGACGAGGTGGAGGAGGCGACCCGTTTTGCGGTGGGGGGCGGATCGGGGGTCGGCTCGCCCGTACGGCATGGGATTCACGTGAAGATCGTACCGAATGCGTACACGCTTGGGTGAGGCGGAATCGCCGCCCGACGCACTTGACTCCCCGCTTCGGCTCCGTAGACTCCCGGCCTCGTCGCCGCAGCAGCGGCGCTTTTCCGGAATAGCTCAGTTGGTAGAGCGGGTGGCTGTTAACCACTAGGTCGGGGGTTCGAGTCCCTCTTCCGGAGCTTGCCCCTGGCCCAAGGGGCCTGGGGCTTCGCTCCTGAAGAGGCACCTCGGCTCCGTCTCTTCGGGTCGGGCTTTGCCCTCTCCTCTGAGAC
>JBCBRU010000830.1:0-3353 GCA_039819565.1 Myxococcota bacterium
AGAGGCGTCCTCGACACCGAGGGGCGTCCGGGACCCAAGCACGGGTTCTGGAGCGGCGGGCTCGTCTTTCATGGAAATGGGGGTTTGCGCCCTGAGGATGTCTTTCGCGAGGGGATTCCAGCAAAGGCCAGTCCGGAGGTGTTCGACATCGCTCGGCACCAAACCGACGACCCGCGCTCCGGTCTTCGAGGAGGATGCATCTCGCCCGAAACTCCCGCCGGGTTCGCGGACGAAGGGGGGTTCGTGTATGCGCTCATGCCCGTCGGGGGCGCGCTCGATCTCCAGATCCTCGATCACGAGCAAGGCAGCGGACAGGCGGCGGGAGCCTCGGGAGAAACCGAGTTTGCGTTTCCCTCCCACCAGCCGGCCCACGTCGTCGCAGGTGCCTATCCGGTGGGTTCTCGCCTGAATTTGGACAGCCTCTTTCATCCGCTAGGGGACTTCATTCCCAATCCGAACCTCGGCGCTGCTGAGCGCGCGCGGCTCCCGGCTCGACTGAAGAAGTTTTTTGAACCCTCTCTTTCCTCCCCGAACCTTAGCTGAAGGGGGATGTGCCTCACGGTGGTGGCGCGCAGGGGTGCCGCGCCGGCGGAGGTCGCCGAATGAGAGCTTCTGTCTCCCAGACCACGGGGATGTCCTGCCAGACCTTGCGGAGTCGGGTACAGCGGTCCTCGAGGACCGGCTCGAGGCCCCACCGACCAAAACCGCCTACGTCGGTGAAGGCGACCAGAATGGGACCGTCCACCGCGAGGGCCTCGATCCGGCCATTGAGCTGCTCGGAGAGGAGGAGGGCCCCCGACTGGCTATCCCAAACCCGAACCGCGCCATCGCGATAGCCGGCTACGAGGGTATCGTCCGGTCCTCGGATCAGTTGGGAAACGGTGGTGAGCGGTGCCGACTCGAGCTGGAAGGGATCTCGCCTTCGCCCGGTGGCGAGGTTGATGAAGCCGAGACGCCCGTCCACATAGCCCGCCGCGAGCCACCGTCCCACCCGTACGACGGCGGCGACGGGAGCCTCGAGGGGGACCGCAGGAAGGGTTGCGTCGAGGGGCTGGGCCCGTTCCCCGTCGGTGCGCCAGAGGGTGTCACCGGAGTGCCGAACCTCCGCCGAGCTCGGGGCGAGCCGCTGTCGTTCGCCGTTCAGCGGAAACCGATAGACCCCGTCCTCGGTGCGGGCCACGCAAGCCCCTCGGGCAGGCCAGACCTCCGTGGCCTCGACACGATTCCAGACCCTCTCCCGTCCGAGGTCGAGGGCGGCCATCCGGAGCTGAGCGGTCTCGTTGAGGCAGTAGAGTTGGCCGGCGCCGACGACGCGGCGCTCCGGGGGCGGGTCCCGAACCCAAGCTGGGGTGCCCGCAGGAAACCGATGGGGCTGGGCGGGTACAGTGGATAGATCGAGCCAGCCCCTCGGACCGAGCAGCAGCGCCGGCGCACCTGAGGAGTAGCCCCGAAGTCCCCATAGTCGCTCGCCCTCGATCACCGTCCAGGCGCGAAGGGCGCCGTCCCCTCCCGTGGTCAAGAGGAGTTGGCCCTCTCGGTCGAAGGCGCTCATGTTGGTGAAGCGATCGTGGCTGGGGTAGTCCGAGCGAAGCCGAGGTCCCACGATGTGCAGTCCGCCTTCAACTCCGCTGAAGACCGCGAGCTCCGCGGAAACGTGTGAGCCGATCAGGCTCTGCTGACCCGGCACCGGTTGAACGGAGTGCGGAGGGCCCTCTTGGAGACCCCACCGCCAAAAGGCGCCCTCGACGTCTTCCAGGAGGACGTGATTCGAGCCCACCCACTTGACCGTGACCACGCCCACTTCGTGCCGCCACTCCGCCTCGATTTCGCCGCGGCTGTTCATCACCAGAACCCGCGGCGAGGTCGTGCAGGCAAAGGCGCTACGGCCGCGGGCGTCGAGACTCAGGGCTTCGGTGGGGCACGGCGGTACCGGAGGCTTGGAGCCCTCCGAGCTGAGGGTCCAGCTGCGGACGGCTCCTTCCGTATCGCCGGCGATGACGCCGTCGCCCACGAACTCGATCCAGTTTACGCCGGCTCCCAGCCCCGCAAGGGTTCTGATCGTACGACGGGACCAGACGTCCCAGAGCCGTACATCCCCGTTTTGCTGTCCGGTGGCGAGGAGGGAGCCATCCGGAGAGAAGGTTGTGGTCCACACCGAGGAGCGATGACGCAGCGGGGCCGAGGCGGGACGGCCTTCGGCCAGGGTCCATAGCCGGGCCGCGAAGTCCGCTCCCCCGCTGGCCGCGAAACGACCAGAAGGGTCAATGGAGGGACCCATAGTTTCGGTCCCATGACCACCTACGTGCTCATCGATCGGCGTGACGTCGAGTCGGTGGACCCGCAAGCTCCCTTCCCGGCAAACGATGGCCAGACGTTTGCCCGTCCGATCGAAGTTCGCGGAGAAGGCCCGCTCATCGCAATCGAAGCTGCGCTCTGCAGCCCTCTCTCCGTCGCGCCAGAGGACGACGCCATCCAGGGCTACGCTCAGGAAGCGGCGCCCGGTAGGGTCGAATTCGACATGTCGCACCCTGCGTGCGTGACCGCGCCCTTGCCAGCTCTGGCGACGCAACCTGAGGTCCCAGACTTCGACGGTCCCATCCTCCTTGCCGACCACGACCCTGTCGTCCTCGGGCGAGAGGTCGAGAGCGCTCACGGCGCCGTCGAGAGCAATGAGCTCGGGGCTTCCGTGGACCGATGCGGACACGAGGATTCCGTCTGAAGACGACCGTACGAGAGGGCTTTGCGGCGAGTCGCCAACCGCGAACGCGGCGCCGTCCCCCTCCGCAAAGACGCGCACCGACTGCAGCTCTTCCTGCCCGGGGCGCCAGGTTTGAAGAGTACGCCCGTGAAGAACCAGGAGGGTTCCGTCTTCGAGCCACTGCACCCTGCTCGTGCCCTCGCCTTCGTCCCGGAGGATCCTCCGTTCGGGAGTCTCGTGGCTGAGGTCCCAGAGGCTGAGCTCGCCGTAGCGGAAGCTGCTCGCTAGCCACCGCCCGTCCGGAGAAAAACGGAGGCCCCGATGGATGACGTCCGAGACCGGGAGCACGTGAAGTCGGGTTTTGGTTTGGACATCCAGGACGAGAAGCGCGGGCCAAGCTTCGAAGCTCCCTCGAGGCGGCGGATTCCGTGGGTGGACGTTGGCTTTGGCGAGCGCTCCGGTCCGAGACCCGTGAGTGGCGCCAGGACGCCCCCAGCTACTTCTTTCTCGCCGACTTCGCTCCGGATGAACGACACCTCGCGGTCTCCTCTAGTCGCGCGCTTCTCGTCCTGGATGTCCAAACCAAAACCCGACTTCACGTGCTCCCGGTCTCGGACGTCATCCATCGGGGCCTCCGTTTTTCTCCGGACGGGCG
>JBCBRU010000831.1:0-3344 GCA_039819565.1 Myxococcota bacterium
ACCACGTAGGCGAGGATGCGTCCAAAGGGGTCTATGATGGGGAGGTGCTCAACGAGGCGCTCGTCCGAGGCGGCTACGCACGTGTCTTTCGACAGTTCGTCTACCGCGAGCGCACCCGCTACTTGGCCCTCGAAGGGGAGGCTCGAAGTCGTCGTCTCGGTCTTTGGGGGGCCTGTCCATGAACGTCGACCTCGTCGTGTTGGCAGGTGGTCAGGGCCGGAGGATGGGCCGTCGCCTGAAGCCGATGCTCGAGGCTCAGGGCGAGACCCTCCTCGCACGTGCGCTCAGAGTGTGGCCCGGACGTCGAGCCTTCGTCGTGGCTCCTTTGGAGCTTCATGAGCAGTTGGGCGCGGAGAGCCTGCCGGCGCGAAGCGGCGGCCTTCGATTCGTCGCGGACGAGGGTCGTGGACCGGCGCAGGCCGTCGTTGCGGCTGCGCGGGCCTCGACTGCGAAGTGGCTCCTGGTGGCGGCCGCGGACCATCCTGCGCCCGCCCGGAGCCTGGCGGAGACCCTGGCTCGATGGGCCCAAGACGCCGATGGCGCCGCGGTTCGCGACCAAAGCGGCCGGCTTCAACCGCTTCCTTCGGTGCTCTCGAGGTCCGGTGTTCTTGAGTGTACGGGTGCGGTCCGACTCGGGCGTCTGTTGGCGAGCATGCGTATCGCCGAGCTCTCCTGGGAGCGTTTGTCGGACGGGGAACGTGGGGCCCTGCTCGACGTGGATACCGTCGAGGACGCGCGGGCCCAAGGCATTGACCCTTCTTCAGCTCCTCGGCTGGCGTCGGCGGAGGTCAGCGTGGAAACGCGCGCTGGCGGACCCCGTCGTCGTAGCTGACCGCGACGGGGTTTACGTCGACCTCAGCCTTCGTCCGGAGCTCCTCGATGAGACGCTCGTAGATCTCGCCCTGCTTGGTGACCATCTCGCGGTAGGTGATGTACTGCTTCTCCTGCTCGTACTTGGTCGGATCCGGCGCCGTGAGGTTTTTAAAGCCGAGCAAGTACCAAGCATCGTCCGTGCCGACGGGAGCTTCCGGGAACGGCGATTCGTTGGTCAGCGTCCAGGCCGACTTGAGGACCTCTTCGGATGTTCCGAGCTTTGCGACGAAGCGTTGAGTCCGGGTGAAGTCTCCGGACTCCTCGACGAGGAGCTTCGGCGCTCCCTCGGAGGCCCCTTCGCCGGCCTTGTCGACGGCGGTCTGCAGAGAACCCTCGGTCTTGGCCGACGCAAGCAAGGTCGCAGCGAAGTCCTCAGCCACGCGTTTCGCCTTGGTCGTCTCGGCCAGCTCTCGACGAAGCTCGTCTCGCGCATCGTCCAAAGTGCGGCGGATCGGCTCTTTGACGTCGTAGACCTGAATCACGTGGTAGCCGAACATCGTCTCGACCACGTCCGACATTTTCCCCGGCTCGAGTCCGAATGCGGCCTCCTCGAACTTGGGGACCATCTGACCGGGCCCGAAACAGCCCAGGTCGCCGCCCTTCGACTTGGTGGAGTCGTCGGAGTACTCCTTGGCCGCCTCCTCGAAGGTCTTCTTACCGTCGACAACCTGCTTGGCCGCCCCTGCGAGCCTCTTTCGGTTCTGGTCGCGAATGTCGGGGGGCGTCTCTTTCGGCGTTCGGATCAAGATGTGTCGGGCACAGACCTGCTTCGGAACGTCGTATCTCGAGGCTTTGAAGCGTTGGTACCGGGCAAGAATCGCCGCGTCGGCGTCCTCGGCGGACGTCTCCCAAGCTTCAACGTCGGCCGGGGAGACTTCGCCAACGTCCTCCGCGAAGCTGTCCACCGGTATCTTGACGAAATCGATGGCCAGCTTCGTGTTCTGTTCCTCCCACGCGCTTCGGATCTCGGCCTCCGATGGACCGGCGCCTTGAACGATCGAACGTAGCTGGTTGGCGAGCAGGGTCTCACGAAGTTCCGCTTCGAATGCGACCGGATTACTGCGCTCGCTGCGGATAGCTCGCTCGTAGGTCTCGGGATCGAAGCGTCCGTCGATTTGGAAGGCCGGGATTTCGAAAATCTGCTTACGCAAGGTCTCGTCGTCGACGCGCAAGCCCCGTCGCTGAGCCTCCATCGCCAGCAGCTTCGTGCCGATCATCTGGTCCAGGACCTGCTGGCGAAGATTCTCTGCTTCGGCCCGTGTGCGGTCGTAGCTGGGGTTTCGGCGCTGCTGAGCGCGGAAACTCGACGAATAGGCGCGGCTGTAATCGCCATAGGGGATGGACTCCCCATTGACGCGCGCGGCCCACTGACTTGCGTCCCCAGTCGAAAACGACACCCCGAATCCGGCCATCAAGACGACGACGAAGCCGAGCAGGATGATGATGACGGGGTTGTTCTTCTTGGAGCGAAGGGCGCCAAGCATAGGCGGGGGTTCCTAGCGGAACCGATTGAGATTTGAAAGGGGCTTTGCTATCGCCAGAGCCCGCTCAGGAGGAGCGGCTCCATGTTCGGCTGGCTCACGGGCTTCTTCGCTAACGACCTCGCGATCGATCTCGGCACCTCGAACACCCGCATCTTCGCGAAGGGGCAGGGCATCGTGACCAACGAGCCGACCGTCGTGGCGGTGGCGAGAGATCATACCGGGAGCCGGAAGGTGTCGGCCGTAGGGCGGGCTGCGAAGGAGATGCTGGGCCGCACACCCACGGGGATCGAGGCCATTCGCCCGATGCGTAACGGCGTCATCGCGGACTTCGAGTCCGTGTCCGCGATGCTTCGCTCCTTCATTCGCACCCTGCACGGAAACCGCAGCCTCTCGGCCCCGCGGACCATCGTCTGCGTACCGGTTGGGGTTACGGAGGTGGAAAAGCGGGCTGTCCGTGAGGCCGTCAGCACCGCCGGCGCACGAGAGGTCTTTCTCATCGAAGAGCCGATGGCCGCGGCGATGGGCGCGGACCTTCCGATCACCGAGCCTTCCGGAAACATGATCGTGGATATCGGCGGAGGACGGACCGAAGTGGCGGTGATCAGTCTCTCCGGCATCGTTTTCGCCAACTCCGTTCGAGTGGGCGGCGAGAAGATGGATGAAGCCATCGTCCAGTACGCCAAACGCCGCTACAACCTCCTGCTCGGCGAGCAGACGGCCGAAGAGGTCAAGAAGCGCATCGGATCCGCTTCGCCCACCGGTACGCTGGAAGAGATGGAGGTCAAGGGCCGGGATGTCGTCGGTGGAGTGCCCAAGAGCGTCGTGCTGAACTCGGATGAAGTCCGCGACGCCCTCTCCGAGACGGTCTCTACAATCGTGGAGGCGGTGCGGGTCTCCCTCGAGCGAACCCCCCCAGAGCTCGCCGCCGATATCGTGGATCGCGGAATCGTCCTCGCGGGAGGCGGCGCCCTCGTGAAGAACCTGGAC
>JBCBRU010000832.1:0-3343 GCA_039819565.1 Myxococcota bacterium
CCCCGGAAGCGCGGAGAACGGCTCAGTATATAACCATGCAGCCATGTTCTTCATCTTCGCACTCTATCGGTCCGGGGTGCTTTTGGGTGACTCGACCCACGTCCTCCCGCATCGAGGTGTAGGCCGGAGCAAGGACCATGGTCCCGTAGGGTGAGTCGAGGTGCTCCTTGACCGAGGTGAGGAGCTGAGCCCGCTGCTGCTCGCTGGCGACGTCGGCGAGCATCGCCCAGCTCTGAGGGTTCAAGAAGATGCGTCCCTCGACGTCGTTCGGAACTCCGAAGGGCGTCCCGGCATCCGTGATGCCTCGCGCGAACCAACGCTCGTGCCAGAGATAGGTCTGAGCGCCCGCGCGACTCTGAAGGGCGGCGGCCCTCAACTCCGTTGCCCACTCCGCTTCGCCGGACTCCGTGCAGACCTGTGCCCAGGTATTCAGAGCGTAGACCGTAGCCATGGTCAACCATCCGGACACGCCCAATCCCTTGGGGCCCACCATGTTCATCGGGTCGCACCAGTCACCCTGCGCGATGTAGCTCAGCCCCCGGTGATCTCGGTTGCGCATCAGCCAGCGCATGGCCTGGCCCACCCGCGCTAGCACCGTGAGTTCGGTACCGGCCTGGGTATCCGTCACCATCTCCCGGAGAAGGCCCCAGTCTCCGGTTTCGTCCAGATAGACCTGCATGACGAGGGGCAGCCAGACGCAGTGGTCGGTATGAGGCACCTTATTGATATACTTCAGCTCGGCATCGGCACGGAGCAAGATGCCGTCTGGCATTCCCCCGTCGGGTCGCTGCTGGCCGAGGGCGAAGAGAAGGGCGGCGCGAGTTCCCTGTGGCTCGAGATAGACGCGACCCATGGCGTCCTGCAGGTAGTTTCGGGTCTGGGGGTCGGTAGTCAGCCGGTTTACGCGCCCATGATAGAAAATCTGGGGGGACAGCCAGTCGTTCACGAAGTGATCGAGTCTAGGAACGGGAGAGGAGGCGAGGACGCCCGCTCGGGCTGGGGCGCTGTAGGTCTCCATCTCTCGTCGGGCCCTCTCAAAGCCAGGGGCGCTGAGGTACCGTTGGCGCAACTCTCGGATCTCATCGTCGCGGCGGGCAGGTCCGAACAAAAGGCGCCATGTTGTCGTGGCCCCCGGCGGAAGCTCGCGGCGGTACTGAAGCACCGCCACGGGGAGATCGTAGGCGTTTCGTTGGCGGCTCAGATGCTCCTGGGCGATGCCCTCGGGGCAGTGAAGGCCGCCTTCGCCTTCGAAGCGTGGAGCGGAGGTCTCCCACGCGTCGGGAAGTTCTTCGGCCGCCAGGAAGGTGAGGTCCTTCAGGGCGCGCACCCGGGGGTAGTCCTCGAGGCGCTGATAGGGGGTGACAGAACGAGCCACGATGGCTCCCAGCTCTGGGACGTACTCGGCCGATTGGTTCATCCAGCTCATGTATCCAACGGAAAAGTACGGATAGAGGCTTAGACGACGCGGGTGAAACCCGAGGTTGCGCACCCTGAGCTCCCACATCTCGACGGCATCCTTGGTCGGGAGGCACAGTCTCATTTCCACTTCGAGCCCAGACTTCACGATCGTCCAGGCCACCTGCCAAGGGCTGACCGAAAAGCGGAAGCTCTCATGAAGGTCACGCACGGGTTCGTAGGGCGCCGAAAAGAGGAGGCCGCGCTCCTCGTCCTTAATATAGAGAAAGCGTCCCGGGTGATGCGCGTAGTATGGCATCTCCGGCTGCATGAAGGTCGTCGCCTCGAGGGCCGGCCCTCTCGAGTACTTCTGTGGTTCCGGGTGCATGTACTGCGAAACGACGAAACCTCGGCAGTTGACCTGCACGAGCATCGACGGGTTCCAAAGGTAGGCTCCGGCCCTCGGGAGTGCCGTGGGGGAGCTGAGGTGGATCCGTCCGTCCTCGGCGCGCTGAAAAGGTAGGGGGTTCGACGCGTGAGCGCCCGCGGGGTCAGTGGTCATGACGCTGAAGCTCTCCCTGGATCAAATCGAGTTGTTCGTCGGTGAGGGGGTAGGCTCGGCAGATCCAGATAGCGAGGAAGGCGAAGGCACCGGGAATGAGCGTCTGCAGCATGATGATCCCCTGGACCGATGCGCCGCTTTGAGCCTCGTTGGCCGCGTAGCCGATGGCGGCCAAAACCCAAAGCATCCCTGCCGCGCCGAGCGAGCCCCCGACCTTCTGGGCAAAGGTCGCAGCGGCGAAGGTCATCGCCGTGGCCCGCCGCCCCCGCGTGTACTCGTTGAAATCAGCGGTGTCCGCGTACATCGACCACGTCAAGGGCGACTTCGGTCCCAGAGCCAGGCTGATCAGGATGTTGAGAGCGAAGGCGGCCCAGATCATGTCCTTGGGTAGGAAGTAGTAAAGGACAGAGAGGAGCGAGACGATGCTCATGAGCAGGGTGAGGAGCCTCGCCTTTTCCATAAAGCGGGTCATGATCGGAGCGAGCAAGGCCCCGACCGCGTAGGCGAGCATCTGACACAATAGGTAGTCCGGGAGAAGATCGGGTCGCTCTAGATAGTAGGAGAAGTAGTAGTAGGCCGATCCTCCACGCACCGTGATCGTGACCATGATGGTCATGGCGAGGGCAAACAGCAGGAGCCAAGGACGGTTTGCCAAGAGATCCTTGAGGTCGGCGAGAGGGGTGCTATTCGTACCCTCAGGGGGGGCGATACGCTCTCGGGTCGCGGCAAAGGTCACGATAAAGACCGCGCAGGCGATCGCCCCGTAGAGGGCCAGAGTGCGCTGCCAGCCCAGACCTGCATCGCCTTGGCCCAACGCCTCAACCAAGGGAAGAGTGAACTTATTGACGAGGGCTCCGCCGACGAAGGCAAAGAGGAATCGGATACTGATGAGCGAAGTTCGGTCCTGACTTCGGGCCGTCATGACCCCCGACAAGGCGGAGTACGGTGTATTCACGACGGTGTAGCAGATCATCAAGATCGTGTAGGTCGAGTACGCCCAGACCATCTTCGCCCCGTCGCTCCAGTCGGGCGTCGTGAAGGTGGCGACCCCGGCCGCGGCGAGAGGCACCCCGGCCAAGAGGAGGTACGGGCGAAACTTCCCAAAGGGGCTTCGGGTGCGGTCCGCCACCGCCCCCATGATGGGATCGGTGATCGCATCGACGATCCGAGTCACGAACAGCATCGTGCCCGCGGCCGCCGCCGATATGCCGAACACGTCGGTGTAGAAGGCGGCCAAGAATGAGGCCATCGTTGTCCAGTAGAGGTTGAAGCCGAAATCGCCGCTGCCATAGCCGAACTTCGGCAGGCGCGTCTGTCTTGGCGCGAGAAGCTCGGCTCTGGCAGCGGCGATTTCGGCTTCAACCTCTACTGGACAACGATGGCCTC
>JBCBRU010000833.1:0-3340 GCA_039819565.1 Myxococcota bacterium
CTCGAGCTCGCTCCGACCGACGCCGACCTCCACGGGGAGCTCAAGACCGTACGAGATCTTTTCTCGCCCGTGGCTGCCGAGAAAGGGGTTCAGGTCGTCCTACATATCGGCCCCGAGGTGCCCCGCTTCGCTCACTTCGATGGTCTGCGTCTGCGTCAGGCGCTCAACAACCTGGTGTCCAACGCCGTGAAGTTCACCCCTCGCGGGGAGGTACGCATCCTCACCGGCCTCATCGACTCCAATCGATCCGGAGAGATGATGCTCGAAGTGGCGGTGGATGATGATGGTCCCGGCATTCCCGAGGATGCCCTCGGCCAGCTGTTCGACCGTTTCCAGCAGGTCGACGCTGCGCGCGACGCACGTTCGGGCACGGGGCTGGGGCTGTCCATCACGCTGCAGCTGGCCCAGCTCATGGGTGGGGGCGTTGATGTGTCGAGCGTTCTCGGCAAAGGGAGCACCTTTCGTTTCCGGGCTGAAATCAAATCTGCGAGCGAAGAATTCGACGCTGAACACTCCGAGGCGGACGCTATCAACCTGTCGCCAGGTCTCAGAGAGGGAAAGAGGTTGCGCGCTCTCGTGGTCGACGACGTCTCTACCAACCGCGTCATCGCTCGCGCTTTCCTTCGCTCCGCGGGCTTCGACGTCGAGCTGGCCGAAGACGGCCGAGCGGCGCTGGAGCGCTTTCGCGCCGAGACCTTCGATCTTGTCCTCATGGATAGCTCCATGCCCGGCATGAGCGGCACCGAGACGTTGACGGCCATGCACGAGAGCGGTCGATCGATCCCGCCCGTGATCGCCGTGACCGCGGACGCGATGGAGGGCGATCGGGAACGCTATCTCGGCCGAGGCTTCGTGGGCTACGTGAGCAAGCCCATCGATCGTCGCTTCCTCATCGGAGAGATCGCGCGCGTCACTCGCCCCCGCCGGTCCCCGCCAGCATGAGTTTACGGAGCTCCCCGAGCGCGCGAGCGCTGGAGGCTTTCTCGCCTGAACTCCTCATGACGAACTCTCCGACGAGCGTGCGATACAGGAGGTGGGCGCGGTGCGCAGCCTGGGCGGGGGGGACTCCAGCCTCTTCCAGGAGCCCCTCTACATAGCCGATGCGGCGGCGATCTACCTTGCGCACGGCAGCCTGGGCTCGCTCATCTCCAGCCGCCCAGGCACGGAGCGCCGCTTCGAACCGGTCGGCTTCGAGAGGCGTGCGAAACGTGATGTCCATGAGCGCTTTGAGGCGCTCCGCCGGTGAGCCGGAGAGGGCCTCCACTCGCTCGATGATGTTCGAGGTGGCCTCCCTCTCCCATCGGGCGAGAATGCTGTCGAGGAGGCTCCTCCGGTCGCGAAAGTGCCAGTAGAAGCTTCCCTTTGACACGCCCAGGGTTCGAGCGAGGGCTTCGACCCGAATCTTGTCCACGCCGCCCTCGGCCAGGCCTGCGCTCGCTACGCGTACCCAGTCGTCCGGTCCCAGCTGCGACACGACGCCACTATACACCATACGGTGCCGTATGGTTTGACGATGGCCATGAACGTCGGGCTATCCGTATTCGCTCTTCTCTTCCTTGCGGTCGGGCACTCCGTCCTCGGCGAGCAGTCTGTCCTGCGTCCTCTTTTCGCGTCCGAGGGCTGGGGCCTGCCCGACGCCCCGCGATGGGCGGCGGAGCGCCTCCTTCGTTTCGCGTGGCACCTGACTTCGGTGGCTTGGGTGGTTCTGGCCGCCATCATGCTTGGAGCGCCCGCCGAGATCGCGGTGGGTGGCGGCTGCCTGGTATCCGCGGCTTTCGTGTTCTTCGGCCTCCGCGGGCATCTGGCCTGGCCCATCTTTCTCCTGGGGGGCATCGCCGCCATCAACGCGGGGGGGGCCCTCCCGGGATGGGCTCGAGCTGGTCTCGTGGGGATGGCCGTGCTCGTGGCGGGGGCCGCGGCCGGGCTGCACGTTTATTGGGCGATGGGCGGACGCCGGTGGCTCGACCGGGTGCTTCCTCAGAAGCCGGATGGACAACCTATCTTTCGGCCTGGGGCGTGGGCCTGCCTCGCGGTTACGGCTTGCCTCCTGGGCTACGCGGGTCTCGTCGTCTACACGTCTCGCGGAGCCCCGTTTTGGGCCTGGGCGGCCACCGCCGTGGCTTTCCTGGTTCTCACGGCGCGGGCGGTGGGTGACGGACGGCAGGTAGGATTTACAAAGACAGATCGCAGTACTGCTTTCGCTCAGAGCGACGATGCCGTTTTTACCCCCCTCGTGGTCGTTTTGGCTCTCGGTGCGGCCGTGGCCCTCTTGCCCGCCTAACGAAGTCTGAGTCGACCACTGCCGGTGGTGGTTACGTCCTGGAGAACGGGCTGGCCGTGCACGAGGGCGTCACCGCTGCCGGTCAGACGCACTCGCAGCGACTTGGTCACGGTGGTCTCGATGGAGCCCGAGCCGTGACTCTCGAGATCTCCGCTCTCAGCCACCAGATCTGGCGCGCGTACGCTCCCGCTACCGGTGACCCTAACGAGGAGGGTCCCGGTCTGGCCTGCCGCGCGAATGCTTCCCGACCCTTGGGCGCTCAGCTCCGTCGCGGGAGCGATCAGGCTTTGTACCGTGGCGCTGCCGGAGCCGAGAAGCTCCACGCGGGCGGCGCAGGGGGCCATCGTCTCGGTCCTCAATTCGTCGAGGGTGAGGCTTCCCGAGCCGCTGATGCGCAGCCTCACCCCACACCCGTAGGCGGAAGGAATGTCCAGACTTCCGCTTCCGCTCACCTCCAGATGCGCCGCGTCGTTCACGGCCTCCCGGAAGCGGACGCTCCCCGAACCCGAAACGGCCACGAGGGCGGTCTCGGCGAAGGGGCCCACGACGTCCACCCGGCCCGAGCCCCCGCTGTCCAGCCGGGTGAGAGCGGGGAGCTCGAGCTCACCCCGACAGTCGACCTGAGGATCGATGGGCCTATCGTCTTGATCGATGATCAGCGTCTCCCCTTCCACTCGCACCTCGAAGACGTCGAGGAGGTTCTCGTCGCAGGTGATAGACAGTCGGGCCTTGGGGCCGGGGTGAACCTCGAGGTCGAGAAGCGTGCGGTGATCCAAGCTTTGTGCCCCGAATACGTCGAAGTCTCGGGTGGCGGGCACGCCGTTGCCGGTTAGGCACCCGGAGAGCGTGAGGGCGAGAGCCGGAATGAGGCTCAGTGGGCTTCGCATACCCCTCGAAACCCGCTCGCCTCGAGAACTGTCACTTCTTTTTTGGGAGGGGCCATCCGCGTACGAAGCCTAAGGGGCAGGGGGCACGACGCGGGTCGAGCGAGGTTTTTCGAAGGGGCGTGTCCTCCTAAGTGAAGCCTCTACGTGTCCAAGGGCATGACCGTACGGACTC
>JBCBRU010000834.1:0-3306 GCA_039819565.1 Myxococcota bacterium
GAGGGGTGACCGTCCGCGCACGTCGAAGTTGATCCGGCTCGTCCGAGCGCTGAAGACGGTTTGGCTGGTGCCATCGAGAAGCGTCCCGTCGATGGGTATCGTGGTCGGCACGACGAAGTCCGCGAAGCCGAGACTGTCAATGTCGTGCACGATGTCGAGGTTGACGTAGCCGCCGATGCGGATCGACACCCCGGTCTCAGGGATCTCGATGGCACCAGCCAAACCGTCTTCAGCGCTCGGACGAGCCGGATCAACTTCGACGTGCGCGGACGGTCACCCCTCGGAGAGGTCCGCGCTTTCGTGGAAGCCGACTTTCTCGGCGACGGAAGTGAGTTGACCTCGACCTATACCTTTCAGTTGCGTCACGCCGCCGCCCAGGTGGGCCATCTCTACTTCGGTCAGTGGTGGTCCTCGTTCGTGGACGTCGGCGCCATCCCCGAAGGGGCCAACGCGCCGCTCGGAGCTCTCACCCTGCGCCAGCCCGGTCTTCGGTGGGGTCAAAACCTCGGGGATAGCTTTCGAATCGTGGTGGCGGCCGAAAGCCCCGCCGGGTCGTTGACCTCCGAGGCCGCGCCCTTGGCCGCCGAGTCGGTTCCGGACTTCTCGGGCTATGCCCAGTTTCGCACGAGGCTTCTGCGCTTCAGGCTCAGTGGGCTCTTTCGACGCCTGGAGAGCGAGAGCGACGACGCCCTCGTGGGCGGGTTGAGCGCCTCCGGCCGGGTTCAGCTTCCCTTCCTCGGCGTTCATGACAACCTCGCCTTTCAGGGACAATTTGGAGAGGGGTTGAGTCGGTACTACCAGTCTTTCGCCGCGTCCGGTCTCGACGCGGTGGTCACGGAGGCCGGAGACGTTCGTCCCATCGGAGTTGTCGCGGGCTACGTAGCCTATCAGCACTGGTGGAGCGAGCGCTGGCGAAGCTCGATCGTGGCCAGCGCCTTGGACTTCGACCTCCCCTCGGAAGCGGCCGGCGACACTTTTCAAAGCGGTCAATTCTATAGCTTGAATCTCTACTGGAGCCCGGTGGACCGAGTTACGCTCGGCCTCGATGGCTCGTACGCCCGTCGTCGGGATGCCGATGGCAAGGAGGGTTCTGGGGTCCGCGTCGGCGGAACCGCCCGCCTCAATTTCTGGCCGCGTTCTTAGGTTCGTGGTCTCTCTGGAGACATCGATGAGATCATATTTCGCCCTCTCTACGCATGCGGGTCGGACCACCGCTGGCATGCTCTTCGTCACGGCTGCGAGCTGCGCTGCCCCCACGGCCTCGTCGGACTCGACGCCGACGCCGACGGCATCCAAGCCCGCGATGGTGTCGAGCCCCTTCGAGTACGCTTCGGCGCTCGCCTTCGGCCCGGACGGAACCCTGTTCATCGGTGACTCCGGGACGGGGCGCGTCTACGCCTGGAAGCCCCCAGAGAGCGTGAACCCGGCCGCACAGGCGGGATACAACCTCAAGGAGGTCGACGCTCAACTCGCGGCGCTCCTCGGCACCACGCCTCGCCACCTGCGCATCCGCGACATGGCCGTGCATCCCAAGACCAAAGAGGTCTACCTGGCGCTGGGACGAGCTACGGGCGAGAGCTACGCTTCGGCCCTTGCGGTGGTCAACCAGACCGGGGTTCCGCGGCTCCTCGAGGTCGGCGCTTCCCTCCGCTCCGTGAAGATCCCTTTTTCCCCAGCCGCGGACTTCAAGTTTTACGATGAGGTGCCCGCTCGGGACCTGAGCATCACGGACATCCAGTACTTCGACGGGCGCGTCTATGTGGCGGGCCTGTCCAACGCCGACTTCGCGTCGTCGCTCTGGGTGGTCCCCGTGCCCTTCGACGACGAGGTGGTGACCACCACCGTCGAGATCTATCACGCGGTCCATGCTCAAAAGGAGACCCGGGCTCCGATTCGAGCCATGACCATCCGGGAGCTCAACGGAGAGCCGCACCTGGTCGCCGCTTATACTTGTACTCCGCTGGTGGTGTTCCCTCTCAGTGCTCTCCATGAGGGGGGGCACATCGTGGGAAAGACCATCGGCGAGCTGGGCTACGGGAACACGCCCGTCGATCTGCTCACCTTCACGGGAAGCGATGCCCAGCAGCAGCCGCTCGAAGTCCTGTTCGTTTCGCACAAGAACCAAGCGGCGCAGGTGATCGGAGTGGCCGCGGTAGAAGAGGCAGCGCGAGGGGCGGGTCTCACTCAACCCGTCATGCTCCAGAAGGTCGACCTCGGAGCGTCGAGTCCACCGATGACCAGTCTCCTACACGTCGACGAGCAAGATCCCTATCACCTGACGGCGGTCCGCCGGGATGTCTCGGAGGGAGACATCGAGATCGTCTCCTACCTCAAAAACGTCTACTTCCGGCTCTCCGACTTTCAGAGCGAGTACGAAATCCCGGGCTATACCTTTCCTCCAGAGCAGAAGCCCACAAGGGAGTTTCAGAACAAGATGAAGCGCGACGAGGGCAAGGCATCATTCGTCGTCCAGTAGCCATAGGATGGGCCCTCCTCGCGACGGCCTGCGCCTCGTCCGACCCGGCTCGAGTCTCAAAGTGCGGCTCGGTGAGGTGGGGGCCGCGCCCGGGGCCGGTGTCCTGGGTCTCCATGGAGGGCGCGAGGTCTCTCGAGCTTCGGGTCACGGGGGCTGAGGTGCCGGTCGCCGGAGCGGTCACCGAGGGCGACCATCGTGCCCTCTTCTGGCCGGCCTTTCCCCTCGCGAGCGGCCTTCGCTACGTCGTACGGTCGGAGTCGGGCTGCGAGGGGAGCGTCGTCGTGGCCCCTTCCGGGCCTTCCGCGGCGCGGGCTCGCGTCGAAGAGATCTATCCCACCGCGGACGTACTTCCGGAGAACATCCTTCGCTTCTACGTCTACTTCAGCCAACCCATGGCGGAGGGGGACTTTCTCCGCTACGTGAAGCTCACTCATGTCGAGTCTGGGCAGGATCTGAGCGGCGTCTTCTTTGACAACGTATACGAGCTTTGGTCGAGGGACCGAAAGAGGATCACCCTCCTCGTGGACCCCGGCCGGGTGAAGACGGGGCTCGAGGCCCACGCTCAGCGCGGCCGAGCCTTCGCGACCGGTCAGAGCTACGCCCTGACCATTCTGCCTGGCTGGCCGAGCCTTGACGGTCGGTCTCTGCGCCGCGGGCGGACCAAGGTCTTTCGGGTGGCCTCGGAAGATCTGAGGCCCGTCGACCCCCAGGCCTGGAGGCTGGAGGGCCCGGTTCGCGGCGCCCGTTCGCCGCTTCGGGTGCGCTTCCCGAAGCCGATGGACCACGTCAGCGTAGCCCGCTTTCTGGCCGTGATCACGCCCGAGATCGAA
>JBCBRU010000835.1:0-3326 GCA_039819565.1 Myxococcota bacterium
ACCCTCCCGGGCACGTAGCCTGCCCACGTGTTCGCGCCCGCGGTCGAGGACGCTCTCGCTTTCGCCAGCCTCCGCCATGCCGGTCAGACCCGGAAGGCCGAGGACACCCCGTACTTCACCCACCTCGTGCACGTCGCGATGATCGTAGCGCGGGCGGGCGGGGACGATCCCGCCGTCGTGATCGCTCTGCTCCACGACGTTCTCGAGGACACCGTCAAGAGCGCCGACGAGCGCACCGCGGTGGCAGCCGAGATCGAAGACCGTTGGGGTGCCGACGTGGCGCGTTCCGTACATACCCTCACGGAGCCCAAACGAGACGACGAGGGGCGACCCGTGCCCTGGCGGGCCCGAAAGGAGGCCTACCTCGAACAGCTCTCTTTGGGGGACCGGAGGGCTTGGATGGTCTCCGCCGCGGACAAATTGCATAACCTGGAGACGCTCCTCATCGCGCTCGAGCGCGACGGTGAAGGAGTCTGGCGTCGATTTTGGAGCGGGCCCGAAGACAACCGCTGGTTCTACGACAGGGTGCTGGCCACCGTGACTCCACGCCTGGGTGAAGAGCATGTGTTGATTCGGGCCCTAGGGGCGGCCGTGACCCGCTTCGCCGCCCATCTGGAGCAAGCATGACGCTGCCGTTCACCCTGGATCCGGACGTTCACCACCTCAATCATGGCTCCTTTGGAGCCGTCACCGAACGGGTCCAGGCAGCCCAGAGAGCGCTACAGCTCCGCATGGAGAGAGACCCCATGCGGTTTTTTACCCAGGAGGTCCTCGAAGGCCTCAATCGAGCCCGAGAAGCGCTCAGTCGGTTCGTGGGAGCCCAGCCCGACGACCTCGTGTTCATTCATAACGCCACGGAAGGCGTGGCGACCGTCCTGGGAAGCCTCGCGCTCGAGCCCCAGGACGAGATCCTTGTCAATGATCATGAGTACGGTGCCTGCATCAAGGCCTGCGAAAAGACCGCCGCCACCGTGCGTAAGGTGTCCTTGCCCCTGCCCACGACGGCGGGGGAGATTGTCGAGCGACTAAAGAGCGCTATCGGCGCACGAACCCGACTCGCTTTGATCTCTCACATTACGTCGCCCACGGGCCTCGTCTTCCCGCTCACCCAGATTCTCGAGGTCTTCGAGCGGCGAGGCGTGCCGGTGCTGGTCGACGGGGCTCACGCCCCCGGCATGGTCCCCCTCGACCTCCAGGCTTGGGGGCAACGGGGCCTGCGCTACTATGCGGCTAACTTGCACAAGTGGGCTTGCGCCCCCAAAGGCACGGCCTTTCTTTGGATCCGAGAGGACGAACAGTCGCGGATCCACCCCCTCGTGACCTCGCACGGACACAACTCGGTCTGGCCGCATCGAACCCCATTCACGACCCGCTTCGACTGGACCGGCACCGATGATCCGAGCCCCTTCCTGGTCGTTCCCGACGTGCTGGAAGCCTTGGCCCTGCTGCATCCCGGGGGCTGGGCCGGCGTGCGATCCGCTAATCGGAGCCTGGCCCTCGAAGCGCGATCCCTGCTCCTCGATGTGCTGGGGGGCGCCCCGCTGGCCCCAGCCGATATGATCGGCAGCTTGGCTGCGGTTCAGTTGCCTGAGGATCCGGGCGCCCCGCGGCCCCACGCCCTGGCTCTCTCCGCGCTGCAGGCAGAGCTTGACGCCCAAGGATTTCGCGCTCCCGTGATGGACTGGCCGGCCCCACCGAACCGTCTCCTCAGGGTCTCGGCTCACGTCTACAACACGATCGAGGAGTACCGGAGTCTCGCCCAGGTCGTGGCCGCTGCGCTCCGACGGGAGGCCACCCCGAGCTGAAGGGCTCGAGCGCTGACCAAAACTCCCGCGGCGCCTCGCCGGTCCCTGTGGGCTCGGCTCGCACGGGCGCACTTCGCGCTCGAATCGGTCACAGGGGGCCACCCTGCTCCCTCTTCGCCGCACGACCCGACCTCGCCGAGGTCACTCCCGCGAGTTCTTGATCAGCGCTCTCGGTCAGGCGGTCGGAGGCTCGGGTTCGTCTTCCTCGGCGGCCGGGGCCTGAGTCTCCGGGTCCGGAACCCCCTCCAGCCAGCGCCCCCAAGAAATCCCGACCGCAAACGCACCCAGTCCGGCCGCGATCGACCATGCGATCTGGCGGCGACGAGAACTGGAGTCCTCATAGGCCCCGCACACCGGATGCTCCTCCGCGGGCACGACCTCTTCCGCGGGGCGGATCCACATGAGGGGCGGGGCCTCGCGGAGGTCGCGCTGGGCCAAGACCTCATCGGCCGGCGGCGCCGGGAAGAAGCTCCCTACCGCGGTGAGAACCCACGCAGTCAGACCGTGCATGCCGAAAACCTAAACGACCTCGGGACTCCCCGTCACCTTGGGAGGCCGATCGAGCCAGAGCGTGACGGGTCCGTCGTTGATCAGGTGCACCTTCATGTCCGCCCCGAAACGACCGGTTTGGGTCGGGCGGCCCACCTCCTCACCCACTCGACCCGCGAACTCCTGGTAGAGCCGTTCGGCCCGCTCCGGGGCTTCGGCCTCGATGAAACTCGGACGCTGTCCCTTCAGAGCGTTGCCGTACAGGGTGAACTGACTCACGACGAGGACCTCCCCGGTCACATCGCGGACGGACCGGTTCATCTTTCCGGCATCATCCGGGAAGATCCGGAGACCCGCGCACTTTCGAGCCATCCAGTCGATCTCGCTTTGACCATCCCCGGAGGTAAAGCCGGCGAGGAGCAACAGTCCGGTGCCGATCGCTCCCACGGTCTCGCCGTCGATCACCACCGACGCTTCCCGAACCCGCTGTAGAAGGACCCTCAAGCGCTTTCGTCCTTCAGGACCAAGGCCAGCGCCCGACAGGCGTCGGTGGACGTGAAGAGCCCCACCAAGGTCTCCCCTTCGACGACGAGCGCGCTCCCGACGTGACGCTCCGCCATCGCCGCCGCCACATCCGCGAGAGGCGTCTCCGGAGAAACCGCATACAGCTCCCGGGCCATGAGCTGCTCCACCGGGGTAGCGTCCGGGTCCGCCTGGAGAATGGCCTCGGCGGCGTACAGATCGGAAAGAGTTACGACCCCCACCAGACGCTGCTCGTCCAGCACCGGTAGGTGCCGCACTCCGTGGGCGTGCATGGCTTCGCGCGCTACCGTGAGGCTGTCCTCGGGCCGAACCACGTGGACGGGAGCGGTCATGCAGGCTCCTACGGAGTCACACCGTGCCGGCATGGCAGCACCATCGCATAGGCGGCCTCAGCTCACCACGGCGACGCGAGCTGTGGTATCCCTCTTGGGTGTCCTCGTCGGATCCCTCCCCGCGCGACCCTCTCGAGGTGCTGCGGGAATACGTCTC
>JBCBRU010000836.1:0-3321 GCA_039819565.1 Myxococcota bacterium
ATCCACGAAGACCAGGAGTCCCGCGGTGAAAAGGGCGCGGCGCATCAAAGGAAGGTGGATGCGACGGAGCACTTGAGAAGGGGTTGCGCCAAGGCTTCGTGGATACGATGAGAGAGCTGCCCGCGACGCTCATCCTTCGTCCGTTCAATTTCGAGACTCTGGCGACCCGCGTGTATCGCCTCGCGGCCGACGAGCGACTGAGCGAGGCGTCGACGGCGGCGCTCAGTATCGTGCTGATCGGGCTCGTGCCGGTACTCCTCCTCAACCGCCAGGTGGGACGGCGTTCCTAGGGAGCCCGGCTCAGGACCTCGACCTCGGTCGTGGCCACGAATTCGGTCTCGGAGGCTTGCCGCACCCCCCCTACGATATAGATCTCTTCGTCGAGAGCCACCGCCCCGGCGGCGAACCGGGGCGTGGGCATATCTACAGTCAAGCCCCATGTATCGGCCTGCGGATCGTACACCTGAACTTCGAAATTGATCCGACCGGTGGCTCCAGTGATGCCTCCGATGACATAGAAACGGCGGTCGACGGTGGCCGAGGCAAAGCTGCTCACGGGCTCGGGCATGAGCGCTCGTTCGTTCCAGGTGCCCTGCGTCAGGTTGAAGGCGAAGGTCTGGCCTGGGCGAGCCACGGAACCTTGCTCCGTGCTTCCTCCCGAGGTGTAGAGGACGTCCTCGATCAGTGCCGCTCCGAAGTATCCGTTCTCGAACGCCATGTCCGGCAGCGAGGTCCAGACCCCGGTCTCGGAGTCGAAGCGCTCGAAGCTCTTGATGCGGGCCCCCCGCGGATTCGACGCGGAGAAGGTGACGCCTCCCGCGACCCAGATCTCGGAGCCCCGAGTCGCCAGGGCCGAAGCTCCCACGTCGAGGTCGCCCGGGCGCATCCCCTGAGAAGTCCATGTATCGCTCGAGGGGTCATAGGCATGGACGGCCCGATCCGCTCTCGCGCCGAGGATCCAAATCCGGTCCTCGGTGGCGACGATGTTGGGCTGGTCTACGGCGGCGGGCATAGGGGCGTGCATCTGCCACGCCCCCGAGGCCGGGTCGTATGAGCGTACGTCGGTAAGGTTGCGTCCGGGCGCCGTAGCCGAGTTGAGGGTGCGACCGCCGAGCACGAAAATCCTCCCCTGGAGCGCGACCGCGCGTGGATAGGACACGGGCTCCCCCGGCATGGCGGAGACAGCGCTCCATCGGTCCAGCAGCGGCTGGGGGGTCCACGACGGGGCGCCGAGGTCCGGCATTTCCCCCGCGTCTGAGACCCCGAGATCGGCCTCTCCCATGTCCACGGGATTGACGTCGGGCTGGGCGGTGTCCGAAGCCTCGTCGCATGCGACCGCCGCGCAGACGAGGACGAGGACGAGAGTTAGGGGCCGGGGGTCAGACATGTACATGGGGAGTCTCCAGGGGTTAGTTGTTCTGCGCGCCCTGAGCCACCCAGGCTCTCAATAGGGCTCGGTCGCGATCGCATACGACCCGGCTCGCCTGAGGCATGGTGTCCCCACAGGCTTGGCCGGAGGTCGCGCCGGGGAGGGGCCGGCAACTGAGGTCGGACGCATTTTGGCAACCCTCGACCTTGAGTATGAGAAAGCTTCGAGAGGGATCCCCGGGCGTCACGAGGGCCATGGCGGGTGCGGTCAGAGAGGGGCGGTCGACGAGGGCAGCCAGGATCTGCTCAAACTCGGCTTCGGAGGGGACGGCGGGACGGGGCGGCCCCAGGAAGGGCGGCACCCGCTGGCCGTGGCAGAAGGCATCGGAGCAGCGGCGCTGGAGGGTAGGGAAGAGGTCCGCGCGAAAAGAGACTTCGGGGAGACTGGGGTCGACATCGAGGGCGACGGCGCAGTCGCGGAGCTGGCACTCCGAAGAGGTCGGTCCTGCGTCGGGTTCGGGCGCAGAGGCGTCGGGTTCGGGCCCCGCGTCGCTCGGCTCGAGCACGAAGCCCAAGTCGGAGGGGCCGCCGTCGGGCGCGGCGGAGGGGGACGTCTCGCACGCAGGCGGGGTCAAGCTCAAAGCCCAGAGGACCGCCAGGCCCGGCGAAAGCACACGCTGTCGAGAAGGCCCTTCTTCGCTGCGCATCACGAAGAAGTCTGAGCATCCTGCTCGACCAACACCATCCGGCGGTTGGCGCGTCTGGGCTCGAGCCCGCGCATCCCGCCAGACTGAGGTCTGAGGGCGTCATCCGGCCACACGTGTCGGGTCACGCGGCCCGTCGAGGGCTACCCGGGTGGGCAAGAGGACGAGCCGTAAGGGCACGCCTCGGGCTGCCGCTACAGAATGAAAGTGGAACTGACGAAGAAGCTCGAGAAGTTGTTCGCAGCCCCAGTGAAGTTCCAGAACGGAAAGCGAAGTCCTTGCCCGTCTGCGGTTTGGATGGGCTGGAAGCTCTGCGTCCCCAGGCCGACCACGAGCCAGGGTCTAAGTTGGTAGTTTCCAGATACCGTCCCGCTGGTGAATGTCGTGGCGTTGAGTCCCGGGCGCGCGCCCTCGGCTCTGAGCTCGTCGTCGGGACCAGAGAAGGCGCTGACCAGGCTGATCACGGATACACCCACCACCGCGAAAAAAGGGCCACGGCCGTAGGTAAGCCTCAAGGCTCCGGAGAGGTTGGCGACGTTGGGGATGGGGCCGCAGGCATCGGCGGCGCTCTCTCCGGTACGAAGGAGGCAAGTCGAAGCCAAGGTCACTCCGAGACTCGCGTCCTGGAAGCTATCGCCATCCTCTATACCCCTCAGCTCTTCGAAGGCCGTATTGGCCTGACCACGGAGGCCCACGATGACGCGCAACCCTTCAAGGGGGGTGCTCGTAATCGAGGTGACGCCGAGGAAAGCCCCGCCCAGGCTCCCTTGCGCCTGACTCTGCTGGGATGTGGGGAGCCGAAGTCCCCCGCTGAACTGAAGGCTCGTCGACAGAGACGCCAGCCTCACCGGGTACAAGGCCCCCAGGGACGTGTCGAACCAGGTCACCCTCTGACCGGCCGGGTTGTCGGGGTCTGTCGCCTCCACCGCGAGCGCCTGGCTCGCGAAGAGCGTCCACTGGTCGATCTGCAGGGTCGGCTGCAGAGAGATCTGGGTGACGAGACTCGGGTTCTGAGCGGCCCCTGACATGAATGTGCCCTGCCCCAAGGACGCGAGGATGGAGGCGTTCAGCCCTACGCCCAGACCTCCTCCTCGGTTGGGGGGAAGCCCGGCGGCGAGGTCTCTGAGCCTGACGGGGGGCCGTTGGAAGCGGAAGAGGGCCCCTCCGCGGCCGACGCCCTCGCCGCCGGGCTTCCCCCCAACCGAGGAGGAGGTCTGGGCGTAGGGCTGAACGCCTCCATCCTCGCGTC
>JBCBRU010000837.1:0-3319 GCA_039819565.1 Myxococcota bacterium
ATACGCTCGGCCTCTCAATGGTCGAGGTCTGCGCCCGAGAGGCGGGATGGAGCACCATCTGGCTGGGACGAAGCACGCCCATTACGGAGGTCGTCGATACCGTGGAGCGGCGCCGTGCCCGACTGGTGGCGGTGTCCGCATCGTCCTTCTCCGCCAACCCGGATGCCTTAGCCGAGCACGAACGCGTGCTCGGCAGCTTCCTACGTCCGCGGGACGTGCCTTTATTGTTGGGTGGGGGGGGCTCCTGGCCGGACGACACCACCTATGGTGAGCGCATCTCGAGCTTCAGGCACCTCTCGCGGCGCCTCCTCGCTCACCGCGAGGTCAATCGGCGCTAGTCCGTCTCGATTTTGACGCTCTTTGGCGGGCGTACTCGGACATCATGACGGCCGCCGACGCCGAGACGTTCAAACTCTCCACCGACCCGGTGCCCGGGATGGCGACGGAAACTTCCATCTCGCTTCGAACCGACTCCGAAAGCCCTTCGTTTTCAGCCCCCAAGACCAGAGCCGTCCGACGCGAGTAGCGGTGACTGTACAGCGAGATCTCGGCCGTTTGATCGGCCCCGACGACCGCGAATCCCGCACGGGCCAGTGCTCTCAGCACGGTGACGGGGCTCGTCGTGGAGAACACGTCGACGGCCTCCATCCCTCCCTCGGCGACACGAGCCAGGGCCCCGTGAAGCGATACCGATCCCACGACCCATAGGCCTCGCGCTCCGAAATGCGCGGCGGTGCGGATCACCGCCCCGAGATTGTGGGGATTACGCACACCATCGAGCACAACGGCAAGGGCAGCCGCCGGGCACCGTTCGATCCAGGCTTCGAGGGTCGGGAGGGCCTTGGGCTTGACCAAGAGGCACGCGCCTTCGTGATGGTGACTCGCGGCTACCCGCTCGAGCTCGGCGCTGGGAACCACACGGTATGCGACGCGATGTGCGGCGAGGTCGCGCATCAGCGGGCCGAGCGTGACCTTCTTGGCCTCGTCGATATAGGCCCGTACGACCGCCTCGGGCCGGGCGCGTAGGGCCGCGAACACGGCATTGAGACCGTAGACCTTCACGACATCGTCATCGGCTCGACGACGGGGCGACGGAGGGCCTCGGCGGTTCATGGCCCCTTCTTACCTCGACCCAACGAAGAACCACATCAGAACTGAAAGGCGGAAAAAGACGTCCCTCGACGAACGCTTGTCAGTGAGGGGGGCGGTGGTTATCGTCGCTACACAACTGGCGCCCGAGGGTATACCCGTTATTAGGCGGATACTCTCTGCGATTGGGAGCGGTCGACACCCCTGACCCTCCCCGCTCAGGCGAACCTCGAGCCTTTCAACTCGAGCGAGCGACCGACGAGGGCCCAAGCCCGCGCCTCCGACGGGGCCGACGAGTTCGTCGGCTGTGATCGAGCGCACATCTTCGCGGGTTTCAGACCCCGAAGAACTGCGTGGTGCGGCGAGCACAGGAGAAAGAGAACGTGGCCATTCTGCCCAGGAACCTTAAGTTTTACGGTATTCGCGACATCGATCGGCTCCCCGAGCTAGCCGGCCTTTCCTCCGCCCATCGAGAGGCGATGAAGGTTGTCGCTCATGTGCTTCCTTTCCGCACGAACAACTACGTTGTGGAGGAGCTGATCGATTGGTCTCGGGTTCCTGAGGATCCCATCTTTCAACTCACCTTCCCTCAGCAGGGAATGCTGTCCCCCCGACACTTCGAGCGCATGCTCTCCGCCACGCGGGCCGAACTCCCACGGGAGGAGATTAAGGCCATTGCCGACGAGATCCGCCTCGAGCTCAACCCCCACCCGGCCGGACAGATGTCGATGAACGTCCCGGTCATGGACGAAGAGCCCGTACGTGGAGTGCAGCGAAAGTATCGAGAGACATGTCTCGTCTTTCCCTCTCGAGGGCAGACTTGCCATGCGTACTGCAGCTTCTGTTTTCGTTGGGCGCAGTTCGTGGGCCTCAACGACCTCAAGTTCGCCACCGACGAAGCGGGACGTTTCGCGGACTTCGTCCGCCAGGAGAAAGACCTCACGGACGTCCTCATCACCGGCGGGGATCCCATGGTCATGAAGACCGACATGCTCGAGAAGTATCTCGAAGTGTTTCTGCAGCCGGAGTTCGACCACGTCCAGAGCATTCGGATTGGAACGAAGTCGATCGCGTATTGGCCCTACCGCTACGTCACCGATGCGGACGCCGACGATCTCCTGCGGCTCCTTGAGAAGATGACGAAAGCGGGCAAGCACCTCGCAATCATGGCTCACTTCAATCATTGGGCGGAGCACGAGACCGAGATCTCTCGCGAAGCGATTCGTCGTATTCGCAATACCGGAGCCCAGATTCGCACTCAGTCCCCACTGATCCGACACATTAATGACGACGCCGATATCTGGGGTCGGATGTGGAGAACCCAGGTTCAGCTGGGGATGATCCCCTATTACATGTTCATTGAGCGAGACACGGGCGCGGCTCACTACTTCGAACTGCCGCTCCACCGCTGCCACGAGATTTTCCAAGGCGCGATTCAACAGGTCTCTGGACTGGCTCGCACCGCGCGCGGACCGTCGATGTCAGCCACTCCCGGCAAGGTGGTCATTGATGGCGTGGCCGAGATTCGCGGCGAGAAGGTTTTCGTGTGCAGCTTCATGCAGGCCCGAAACCCCGACTGGACGAAGCGTCCGTTCTTCGCGAAGTTTGATCCCACGGCGAGCTGGCTCGACGACCTCGTCCCCGCCTTCGGCGAATCTTCGTTCTTTTTCGAAGAGGAGCTGGACGCGATGGCTCGGTCCCGGGGCGAGCCCCGGCTGAAGATCGCCGCGAACTGAGGACGAGGGTGCGAGGGCGGCTTCGTGGGAACGGAAGAAGGCAACGCTGCGAAGCCGTCACATCGTTGCCATCTGGGTTAGTGTAGGGAACCGCCATGGCCGGGCTAATTCTCATCGTAGAAGACGAGCGAGACCTATCTGAGACGCTCGAGTTCAAGTTCGAGAGCGAGGGCTTTCAGACCCGGGCCGCCTACAACGGCGAGGATGCGGTCACCCTCGCCCTGAAGCCCCCGCATCCCGACTTGATCCTGTTGGACCTCATGCTGCCCGATATCTCGGGCACCGAGGTTTGTCGTCGGCTTCGCAACCTCCCCGAAACGCGCCACATTCCGGTGGTGATGGCCACGGCCAAGGGGGACGAGATCGACCGCGTGGTCGGGTTCGAGGTAGGAGCCGACGACTACGTTCCCAAGCCTTTCTCGGTTCGGGAGCTGGTTTTGCGCATACGGGCCGTTTTGCGTCGCACCCAGACCGCCGAACCCGAGCCGGGCAAG
>JBCBRU010000838.1:0-3301 GCA_039819565.1 Myxococcota bacterium
CTTCTACGGGAGCCGACCTCGGGAGCGCTTCGCTTCCGCCACGGGACCGATCTTTGATCGGCAAGGTGCAGCGCGAGCCGCCGCTGAAGTCACCTTGCGCGCCCTCCTCGACCGGAAGCGCCTGACCCGAATGGCCGCCGCGAAGGAGAGCCTGCGGAAGAGCCAGACCTCGACCACGGGAGCCAGCGGGCTCGGGGTGGCCGAGGTCATCCATGCGCTCAACCAGACGGTCGCGAACGGGGGCACAGGAGGGAACGCGCTGATTCGGCTCGCCGTGGCCGAGCGCTACGTCGAGCACGTGCTCGATCTTCTCGGCCCTCAGGACCTCGTGTCCGCCCAGATCGCCCAGTCCCTCCCCGAGATCCGGGCGACCCTGGCCCGACTCGAGGGCTCGGAGGCGCTACGGGCGAAGCTGGACCGCTTCATCGAACGCCCCTGGCCCACGCCGGCCGCCGAGCCTCCGAGCGCCGGCATCCCTCCCGGAAGCCCCATCGGGGCCTTCACGAGGGACTTTTCGGACACCTGTTGGTTCTGCGAGCCCCTCCCCTGAGGAGTTGGCTCAACCGGGTTGACGCCCGTCTCGATAGTTTCGAGGGGTGACTCCGGTCCACTCCCGGAAGGCGCGAATGAAGGCGTTGGCGGCGCTAAAGCCGGTGCGAAAACCCACTTCCTCGACGGAGAGGGTGGTGCTGGTGAGGAGGTGGATGGCCACGTCCCGTTTCGCCTGGCTTCGCACGTGGAGATAGTCTTCGTCCTCAGCGAGCAGGCGACGGCGTAAAGTATGGGGGGGCAGACCCATCGCCCCCGCCGTCTCGGCCATGGTGGGGCAGCGCTGCTCGGCGAGGAGCACGCGCTCGATGTGGCGCGCGACATCGAACGCGAGGCCCTCGTTGGCCACGTTGGGGAGGAAAGCGTCGAGGGGGGTGCGTCGGCCCCAGCGGCGCGCCTCCTCTTCCGTGCGCCGCACCCGGCGGCGCAGATGCTCCTCAGAGAAGACGAAGGCGCTGCTCTCCGCCTCGTAGCGGACCGCCGCCTTTCCGAAGAGGGCTCGATAGGTGTCGGCGTCCTTCGGCTCCGGGTAGTCCAGCTCGACCCGAGCGATGGGCAGACGGCCCGCTCCCATCCAAGCCACGAGGCGGTGAGGCAGCACCAAGGTCATCCGGATCGCGAGGTCGTTGCGAACGATCCGACCCGGGACCCGCCGAACGCGGTGCACGACCTCCCCCCCGCCGACGTCGAGGTGTTGGACGAGCGACAGATCCAGGATCCGCGACATCTCCAAGAGGCGCCGGTAGACGTCCAAAAGGTCCTCACCGTGCCGCGCGTAGGCGGCCTGCAGAGCGAAGGTCCCGAAGGGCATCCGCCGATCCAAGAGCCCGAGGTATTCGTCATCCAAGGTGCGTGCGACGACGCCTACGAGGCGCGCATACTCGACGAGAGGAACGCGGTCAGGCGGCGGCGATGACGGGAATCGAGCCATCTCAAGCAGCTCTCGAGGGTCGTGGCCCATCGCTTGGGCGCCCTCCAGGGTGTCCAGGACGAGCTGCGGGGCCTGCACCCTTTTGTTATCTCATGATCATTTTGGCGTTGAGCAAGGTCATTGATGATCTGTTCCTCGGCGCCTACTACTGGGCCTCGGAGATCCATCCAAATGAGCCAGACCGCCTACATCTACGACGCAGTGCGTACCCCCCGCTCCAAAGGGAAGCCCGACGGCTCCCTCCACGAAGTGAAGCCCGTCGCGCTCGCCGCCGGCCTCCTCAACGGCCTGCAGGCGCGGCACGATTTCGACACCGCCCGGGTCGACGACGTGGTCTTCGGATGCGTCACCCCGGTGGGAGAGCAAGGCTCCGACATAGCCAAGGCCGCCGCCATGTACGCCGGCTGGGACAACTCAGTGGCCGGCGTCCAGCTCGACCGCTTCTGCGCCTCGGGCCTGGAGGCGGTGAACAGCGCCGCCGCCAAGGTGGGCATGGGATGGCAGGACCTCGTGGTGGCCGGCGGCGTCGAGTGCATGTCGCGCGTACCCATGGGCAGCAACGGCGGCCCCATGTTCCAGGACGCCGAGTTCGTGATCGAGCGGAAGTCCGTGCCTCAGGGCATCGGCGCCGACCTCATCGCCACCCTCGAGGGATGGTCCCGCGAGGACGTCGACGCCTTCGCGGTCGAGAGCCAAAAGCGCGCCGCCCACGCCCGCGACAGCGGCTGGTTTGACAAGTCCGTTCTCCCCGTCACCGACAAGAACGGCGAGGCCATTCTCGAGAAGGACGACTTCATCAGGCCCCAGACCTCCATGGAGGGGCTCGGCCGCCTCAAGCCCTCCTTCGCCCAGATGGGGGCCATGGGCATGGACGCGCTCGCTCTCCAGGTCTACACCGAGGTCGAGGCCATCAACCACGTCCACACCGCTGGCAACTCGTCCGGCATCGTGGACGGCGCGAGCGCGGTGCTCCTGGGGACCGAAAAGGCGGGTAAGGACCTCGGCCTCGAGCCTCGCGGACGCATCGTGACCGCGGCGGTGCTCGCGGTGGAGCCCGTCATCATGCTGACCGGCCCCGGACCGGCCGCCAAGAAGGCCCTGGAACAGGCCGGCATGACCAAGGCCGACATCGACCTCTGGGAGATCAACGAGGCCTTCGCCTCGGTGGCCCTCCGGTACATGAAGGACCTCGACCTCGACCCGGAGATCACCAACGTGGTGGGCGGCTCCATCGCCATGGGCCACCCCCTCGGCGCCACCGGCGGCTGTCTCGTCTCCACCGTCCTCGACGAGCTGGAGCGGCGTAACCTCAAGCGGGGCATGATCTCGCTCTGCGTGGGCGGGGGCATGGGCATCTCGACCATCATCGAGCGAGTCTGAGGAGGTCTGCGTGCACGGACTGAACTACGCCAAAGACGCCGACGGCATCGTCACCATCACGATGGACATGGAGGGGCCCGTCAACTCCATGAACGAGCTCTTCTCCCCGGCCTTCGAGTCGATCGTGGAAAAGCTCGAGGCCGAAACGGACCTCACCGGGATCATCATCACCTCCGCCAAGAAGACCTTCTTCGCGGGCGGCAACCTCCACATGCTCCTCTCCATCACGGAGGATCAGAAGGCGGAGTTTCACGCGGGGGTCGAGCACACCAAGTCGATCATGCGGCGCTACGAGCAGCTCCCCGTGCCCAAGGTGGCGGCCATCAACGGCGCCGCCCTCGGCGGGGGCTTCGAGCTCTGCCTCATCAACAATCGCCGCATCGCGTGGAACGACAAGAGCGTGAAGGTCGGCCTCCCCGAGGTGACCTTGGGACTCCTCCC
>JBCBRU010000839.1:0-3301 GCA_039819565.1 Myxococcota bacterium
CAGGCGCCCGGCGCCCCGAACCCCTCCGGCCGAACCATGGTGGACGGACCCACCGAGATCACGGACCGCGACAAGACGGCCGAAAACGAGGCCCTCGTGCGCGGCTTCATCAAAACGGTGCTCGTCGAAGGCAAGGGGGATCGCATCCCCGAGTTCGTCAGCACGGAGACCTATCTCCAGCACAACCCCGGGATCGGCGATGGACTCGCCGGCCTCGGGAAGGCCCTCGCGGCCATGGCGAAGCAGGGGGTTACGATGGTCTACACGCGTACTCCTCTCGTGGTGGCCGAGGGTAATTTCGTGCTGACCGGCTCCGAAGGTACCCTCGGTGGCAAGCCCACTGCCTTCTATGATCTCTTCCGTATCGAGAATGGAAAGATCGTGGAGCACTGGGATGTCATTGCCGACATTCCGGAAAAAATGGCCCACGACAACGGTAAGTTCTAGCGAAGTCAGCGCCTATGCCGATGGCGCCCCCGAGGCGCAAGTCCTCACTTCGAGCGCGCGTCCCTTGCCGGCTGGGCTGAGGTTGAGTCGAACTCGGGCGGAGGTGACTTCACGATTCGGCGGGAGTGAGCGATGCCCGGACCATGACCTCCGTCTCCGCTCCCATGGCATGTCCCGCGTGCGCGAGCATCATCGATCTCGATGACAACGCCTGCCCCGAGTGCGGGGTGGAGCTGAGGGTTCAGCTCTGGACGGGACCCTTCTCTTCGGAAGACGCCGCCAAGGTCGCCGACCGGCTCACGTCGCAGCCGGTGTCGGGGCTTAGCGTCGATCTCTTCTCCGTGGCGGAGCAACTCGCCCGCGGCCGGGTGCGGCTCGGTACGACGCGCCCTCTCGACGTAGCCCACGCCCGAGCTCAGCTCGCGGCGCTGGGGGTGCCCGTGCAGCTCGAGCTGCGCGCCGCCCCTCCGCCTCGCCGCGTCTCCTCGGCCACCGTCGCGCCCCGGATCGAGCCCGCCCCCACCGGGAACCTTCCCCGTTTCTCGGTGAGCCTCGGTCCGTACGCGGGCTTGGGCATCGTGGCGGCCCTGGGCCTCGGGTTCTTCTACGTGCTCCCGGAGCGAAGCCCGGAACCCCCGGCCCCGCCTCCGGCGGCGCGTCCGGCCGGCCCGACGCTGAAGCCGCCTGCTCCCAATACTCCCATCTCCGCGCCCGTCCCTCCTCGAGGGCCCCCGGCGGGCTACCCATCTCCTCGAGCCTTGGACGTATTGAAGGGAGGCCGAAAGATCGGGGCTCCGGCACCCAGCCCTCGGCCCAGCCTCTTTCAGGCTTCGCTCGATGAGTACTCGACCGCGGAGCTCGAACGTATGCTCAGTAAAGCCGCGGTTCAGCGCTCTCTAAAGCGTATGGACGACCCCAACGGAGTTCAGACGACGGACTGGAATCTCGGCCTCCCGCTGGGGGTGAGTATCTCGAAGATCGAGGCAGAGCTCCGTCGCCGTCGAAGTCGCTAGTCCGCGGTACGGCGCACCGCCCGCTCCGCGGGTTGACGGAGACCTCTGCCCCGCTTACTCACCGCAGAATGGGAGGCTTGTCGCGTGCGTGGGTTCTCCTCTCGTTCTTGGTTGCGAGCGCCTCGAGCGCCGAAGCGCAGGACGCCCAGCGCAAGACCCAAGACGCGGACCTCGCTCTTCCCGCGACCCGCCAGGTCCTCAACAACGGCCTGGTCGTCATCGCGGCTCCGGATCTGCGCGCGGACGGGGTCTGGGTCCATATGATCTTTCGCGCCGGGGCGCTCTACGAGCCTCCGGGAAGGTCGGGCCTGGCCCACCTCGCCGAGCATTTGCTCGCCACGGGAAGCTCTTCGGACACGGACTATGCGCGCGCCGCCGAAGCTCGCGGGTCCTGGTACTTTAACGCCACCACGTCCGCGGAGACGATGAGCTTCGAGCTCGGGCTTCCGGCGGATGAGCTCCCCTTCGGCCTGTGGATGATGGCCGACCGCGTGGGCCGAGGCGCGGAGGGTTTCGAGCCCGAGGTCTTCCGGCGGGAGCGCGAGGTGGTCGAGGTGGAGCGGGCCCTGGTGCACCTGGACCGCCCGTACGCTCGCCCTGATCTCGCCATCCAACGTCGGGTATTCGGCCCCGATCACCCCTTGACGGGCGGGGTGATCGGTCACCCGGAGCACCTTGAGAGCGCTGAGCTGGAGGACGTCCGAGACTTCGTCGAGAGCCGCATCCGCGCCTCCAACGCGGTCTTGATCGTGTCGGGGCGCTTCGAGCCCGAGGGACTCCCGGCTCTCCTCGAAACGACGGTTGCGCGCCTGCCCCGACGCGAAGTCCCACCTGCGGCCCCTCGAGAGCCCTCGGCGTGGCAGCCCAAGGGCGCTCTCGCCCTTGATGAGCGGTGGTCTCGTCAGCCCCGGGTCAGCCTCGTGTGGAAGATGCCTCGACCCAACCGCGTCACCCTCGACATCCTCGAGCTCAGCGCCGTGCTCCTGGGGGGTTTCGTGGACGGAGCCTTCGGCTCGAGGGTTCATGCGGGGGTCCTTCGGGCCGGAGCCGACGTGATCTTCCGGCTCGATGTCGTCCTTCCCTACGATAAGCCGGTCCGAGCCGCGCAAGGCGAGGCGGAGGTCTTCTTGCGCTACCTCACCGCCGTGGACATGCCCACCCACTACTATGACGCCGTCCGCCAGCGTATCGATCTCGAACTCATGTTCGCGCTGGATAGTCTTCCGCAGCGGGGGAGGCTCCTGTGGGCGGCGGAGCGCCAAGGCCAACCTCCGGAAGCGCTCCCGGCCGTTCTGACCCGGCACTGGCGATGGCATCGACACGACGTGCAGCACACCGCGTGGAAGACGCTCATCCAGAGCGTGCCGCGTCTCACCTTCCACGCTCGCCCGACGCGGCCCCGTCAGCCGAAGCTGAGCTGGGAAGACCGCAACCCGTGAAGGTTCTGCCGATCGCGGGGCTGTGTCTGACGGCGGGGTGTGCGGGAGCACCCGAAGCCCCGTCGACCTCGGTGGCGGAGCCGGTCGTGACCGCTGCGCCCACCCACTGGGAGCCGGTGCCGGCGCCGGCCCCGCTGCGTACCGTCCCCCCGCGGCGCCTCGAGGCTCGCCATGAACGCCAGCTCCCCAACGGCCTTCGGGTGGTGGTCATCGCGCGCCCCGGGGCGCCGGTGGTGTCCATCCGCCTCGCGTTTCCGTCGGGAGCTCTGGACGATCCCTCCGGGGACCTTGGTGCTACCCAGATTGCGGTCGGGCTCCTGGGCGAAGTCTACGAGCGGGATCGCTCAGGGAAACGCCTGCCCGCGGAGGACAGCCCCCTTCTCGAAGATCTTGCGACGGAGG
>JBCBRU010000840.1:0-3297 GCA_039819565.1 Myxococcota bacterium
AGGAGGCGGCTGGCTTTGAGGTCGGCGCGGCCGCGTCTCGGGGGGCGGGGGTCTGTGCGGGGCAAGCAAACATGACGCCGGCGAAGAGGCAGAGGGCGAACCCAGGCGGCGCGAGGGCGCGTCAGGGTCACGCCTGCGGGCTTCGTGCTAGCCTTGAAGCGTGAGTAGCCCCCTTCGCGCGCCTCGGTTCGCCCTCTGCCTCTTCGCCGGCGTCATGTTTGCTTGCCCCGCACAGACCCCCGCCCCCCGAGACGCGGCCGCGCCGACCTCAAAGCCAGCCGCCTCCTCCCTACCCTCCGAGGTGAAGGCCGAAGCCCCTACGGTGTGGGCCGTCAACGTGGGTGGCCCCGCCTACGCCGGAGTTGACGGAACGCTTTACGAGGCCGAGTCCTCGGTGACCGGAGGAGCCGTGGCAGCCATGGAGACCGTCAAGGGCTCGCAGGACGCTCCCCTGTACGCGACCTACCGGGCGGGGGACGTCCGGGTGGCTCGAAAACTCCCGTCCGGCGCCTACGACGTGACCTTCCACTTCGCTGAGCCGGAGGACGTCCCCGGCGGGGCCCGCGTTTTCGACGCCTTTGTGGAAGGCCGGAGGGTCATCGAAGGTCTCGACGTCATGGCGTCACGAGACGGCAAGATCCACTCCGCGCTCACCGTGACCGTCGCAAACGTCGAGGTCACCGATGGCGAGCTCAACGCGCGCTTCGAGGCTTCGGCCAAGGAGGCCGTCTTGAGCGCGCTGGTGGTTCGAAAGCCCCTCTCCCGCGCAAAGGACTGGGAGCTCGTCTGGCAGGACGAGTTTTCCGCCGGGACCCTCGATCAAGAGAAATGGGGGATTCGAGAGTGGCCCGCCAGGAAGGTCAACGACGAAGACCAAGCCTACACCGCCCGAGCCAAGAACCTCCGACTCGAAGACGGACATCTCGTGCTCGAGGCCCATAAAGAAGACTATGAGGGCGCTAACTATACCTCCGGGCGCATCTATTCGAGGGGAGAGAGCACCTTCCTCTACGGACGGTTCGAGATCCGAGCTCGCCTTCCTCGCGGCAAAGGAACCTGGCCGGCCATCTGGATGCTCCCGAAAGACCCCTTCAAGTACGCCACGAGCTGCGAGACCGGTGACGAGTGGCAGGGAAGCTCAACCTGCGACGCCTGGCCCAATTCGGGGGAGATCGACATCATGGAGCACGTGGGCTACCAGATGGGCCACGTGCACGGGACCGTGCACAACGAAGCCTACTATTGGGTCAAGTGGGAGCAGCGCAAAGGACGCATCCTTCAGGCGGACGTGGACGAGACGTTCCACGTTTACGCCCTCGAGTGGACCCCAGACCGCATCGACGCCTTCATCGATGACACCCTCTACTTCACCTACGTCAACGAAAAGAATGGCTGGCGGTCGTGGCCCTACGATCAGCCCTTCTCGCTGATCTTGAACGTGGCGGTGGGCGGCGCCTGGGGGCGAGCCGGAGGCGGCATCGACGATGGAATCTTCCCGCAGCGCATGCTCGTGGACTACGTGCGGGTGTACGCGACGAAGCCGCAATAGGATAGGGGCGGGTTGCCGGCTCCGCGAGGAACAGCTCGGCGCTCAGCGATTCGGCGAGAGCACCAGCGCCACCCCCATCGGTGCCGGCCCCGGGTCTTCGCGGCGCTGGTTGAACGGAGATGCGCCCTCCCGAGGCCCGATGGCCACCAGCCGAAACCTCTCGAAGCGCCTACGCTGGAGGTTCCAGGTGGCTCGGCCGTACACCTTTGGCGCGTAGGCACGGTCGGCGTCCCTCATCTCGGCGCGACCTCGATACTCGATCTCAGCCCGTCCGTCGCCGAAGGATAACCTGCGCATGGTGAACTCCACGAGGTCGAGGTCACCGTCGGTCCACCCCGGAGCCTGACCCCGGACGTTGTCGACGAGGACCTCCCGGCAGATTCTTCGGAAGGCGGTCGCGTCCACGGGGACCGCTTCCTCGCTGTCGGTGACGAACAGCTCAGGTCGGTCGAAGCTTATCCAGTTCACGTTCCAGGACCATTCCGTGAACTGGAGCCAGTGCCGGTCTCGGTCCGTGGGCTCGAAGCGGCGACCGCTCCGGTCGCCGGGCCCCCGCGGAAGATCGCGCAGAAAGACCCGAAGCAGGAGCGGTTTTTCGGCGTGCTGGGGCGGCGCCAGATCGTCCGCGCGGGGTACCGGGGCGTTGCGGTAGCCCTTCTGGCGACGCAGCTCCTCCCATCGAGCCACGGCGCGACGCATACGCTCGCTGACCGCATCCACCTTCTCCCCGCTGAGCGCCTTGGCCCCTTCGAGATACTCCGCATTCGGGCCGATCATATAGATGCCCTGCTTGGTCCCGTGGGGATTCCAGCTGTCTGCGGGGACGGCCGCCCCGTAAGCCTTGAAGAAGAGGTGAGCCGGGTCATCGCTCCGCGCCCGGAGAGCCGAAGCGTCCTCTGGATAGATATCCTTGACCTCGGCCGCTACCGTTACGAACTCTCGACTGAGGTCCTTGATCTCCTGATCTGACCAGATCAGCTGACGTCCGCGGACGCCGTTGTTTCAAGTACACGCGAGAGGATGACCGTCCATGGTCCAGAGGAGGATGGGTCGCCCCAGACGCCGCGCCTCTTCCATCGCGGGCCCGAGCTCGTTGCGCCACCCGATGGCCTCCCAAGCGTGCTCCTCGGGGCTGGGCTGGATGAAGCGGAGCCAGTGCTCAAAATTGTCGGGGCCTGGCCCCTGGGACACCCCCAACCTCGTGGCGCTGACCACGACCACGACGAGGGCCAGCACGAGCGCAGCTCCGAGACCTAAAGGTCGCATGGAGAGAGACTAGCCCTAAATTCAGCGAGGAAGAAGGTCCACCGTCAGGAGCCTCCAGCTGTTGAAGCCATGGTTTCGAACATGAAAGCCGAGGCGTCCGTCGACCCCCACTCGGTCGTCGATAGGGATGACCGTTTCGAGAGAAGCCGACACCGCCGGAATGCTCACCTCCACCTCCCATACGACGCGGTCGTCGAGCCAGATCGCGACATGGCCGGTGGCCGGTTCCGCCGCGTCGAGGAAGTCGTGCCACACCGTGATGGCGAGAGCCTCCCCCGGCTCGAGGCTGCGGGGAAGAGGTTGATCGAATGCCCCATAGTTGCACACGCCGGTCTGCACCTCGAAGCCTCCGCCCTCCGGACCCCATGCCGCCGGTGGGCAGTCCACCTCCGCGGGCCGGTGCTCCGCCAGAGGATCTTCCTCGACCCCCACCGGCAACAGAGCGAGCCTATTCCCATCTTGGATCCGCTCGCTCTGTTGCC
>JBCBRU010000841.1:0-3293 GCA_039819565.1 Myxococcota bacterium
AGCGGATGGACGAGTACGGCGTGCGGAGCCAGCAGCGAGCCGCGGCGGCGCGAGAGGCCGGTAAGTTCGACGACGAGATCGTGCCCTTCACGACCCTTATGGGCACCGCCGACCCCGCACCCAGAGATCGTGAACCCGCGGAAGATCCCCAGGGGCTGAATGCCCCGCTGCTCGGCGAGCTTTCCGTCCATAATCACGCAGGCGGAGGCACCGTCCGAAAACTGACTTGCGTTTCCGGCTGAGACCAATCCCCCCGGCATGGCGGGCCGGATCTTGGCCACGCCCTCGAGGGTGGTATCGGGACGAATCCCCTCGTCGGCAGCCAGCGTGACCTCCTTGGTCATCATCTGCTTGGTGGCGGGGTCGGCGGTGCCCATAAGGGTCGTGAAGGGCACGATCTCGTCGTCGAACTTACCGGCCTCTCGCGCCGCCGCGGCTCGCTGCTGGCTCCGCACGCCGTACTCGTCCATCCGCTCACGAGGGATGTCGTAGCGCTTGGCCACAACCTCTGCCGTCTCCAGCATGCTCATGTGGATGGCGGGCTTGTGGGCCGTGATCCAAGGGTCGGCGAACATGTGCTGGTTCAGCTTGGGCTGAACACACGAGATGGACTCGATGCCCCCCGCGACCATGACCGGAACCTTGTCGACGATGACCCGCTGGGCCGCCATGGCGATGGCCTGAAGCCCAGACGAGCAGAAGCGATTGACGGTCGTTCCGCCCGCGGTCACCGGGAGGCCCGCCCGAATCGCGATCTGGCGGGCTACGTTCCCCCCCGTGGTGGCCTCGGGCAGGCCGCAACCCATGATGACGTCCTCGACCTCCTCGGGGGCTACCTTGGCCCGCTCGACGGCGGCGTTGACGACGTGGCCGCCCATGGTGGCTCCGTGAGTCATGTTGAGGGCGCCCCGCCAAGACTTGGCGAGGCCGGTACGGGCGGTAGAAACGATGACGGCGTCGGTCACGATGCGCTCCAATCTCGGAAGGTCTTGCCGCTCGCTGCGAGCTCCTTCAGGACGGCGGCGGGCGTCCAGAATGCACTGTCCACTTTGTCGGTCTGGGTGAGGCCCTCCATGGCCCGCACCACGTTGTACAGCCCCATGGACTCGGCGTAGTGCATCGGCCCTCCTCGAAAGGGCGGGAAGCCGTAGCCGGTGATATAAACCATGTCGATGTCGGAGGCCCGAAGGGCGATCTTCTCCTCCAGAATGCGTGCCCCTTCATTGACGAGGGCGAGGATGGTCCGCTGGATGATCTCCTCGCTCGAGACCTTACGGCGCTCGATGCCGAGGTCCTTACTCCCCTGCACGATGATAGCGTCCACCTCGGGATCCGGGAGCGCCTTGCGCCCCGCGTAGGTGTACCAGCCCTTTCCGGTCTTTTGGCCAAAGCGGCCCGCCTCGCACAGTCGGTCGGCGATCAGCGCTTTTCGCAGGCTGGAGTCAGCCGCGTACTGCCGCTTGCGAATCGCCCAGCCGATGTCGTTGCCGGAGAGATCGCTCATCCGGAAGGGCCCCATGGCCATGCCCCACTTCTCGAGGGCTTTGTCGACTTGGGCGGGCATCGCGCCCTCTTCGACCAGCAGGAGAGCTTGCCTTACGTAAGCGCCCACCATCCGGTTGCCGATGAAGCCGTCGCACACCCCTGAAACCACGGAGGTCTTACGAATGCGCTTACCCAGCGCCATCACGGTGGCCAGGACATCCTTCGAGGTCTCCTTGCCCCGCACCACTTCGAGGAGGCGCATGACCTGGGCCGGGCTGAAGAAGTGGGTCCCGATGACATCGCCCGGTCGCTTGGTCACCGCAGCGATGGCGTCGAGGTCGAGAGTCGAGGTGTTGCTGGCGAGGATCGCCCCTGGCTTCATCAGCCCGTCGAGCTCGGTAAAGATGGCTTTCTTGACCTCCATATCCTCGAAGACCGCCTCGATGACGATGTCGGCGTCCTTGACGTCCTTTAGCTCCAAGGTTGGGGTCAAAGCCTTGACCGCCGCCTCGGCTTTCTCCGGGGACATCCGGCCCTTCTTCACCCGACCTTCGAAGTATTCGCGAATCTTGCCCACGCCGCGATCCAGCGCGTCCTGAGCCCTCTCATAGATGACGGTGGGGATGCCGGCGGCGAGGAGACACATGGCAATCCCGGAGCCCATCGTCCCTGCGCCCAGCACCGCCGCGGACTCCAGGGGCCGCTGCGGCGTGTCCTTGGGGACGTCCGGGATCTGGGACACGAGGCGCTCAGAAAAGAAGAGGTGCCGAAGCGCCGCCGACTCTGGCGTCTGGATGAGCTTGAGGAAAGCCTCCCGCTCCGCCTTGAGCCCAGCGTCGAAGGACCCGCTCACAGACTTGGCCACGACCTCGAGGCACACGCTCGGCGCGGGATAGCCCTTGGTGGCGGCGCCCACCATCTGCTCAGCCACGTGAAGGAAGCCTTCGGGGCTCGGGTGCTCGACCTTCTGGTCGCGAAGCTTGGGGAGCGGCCGGGCGTCCGCGATCTTGCCTGCGAAAGCCACTGCCCCCTCGACGAGATCACCCTCGATGAGCTCAGCGAAGAGCCCTTTGAGCATCTTTGCGGGGGCGGGCTCGCCGGACACGATCATGTTGGCGGCCGTCTCGAGCCCCACCGCTCGGGGGAAGCGCTGGGTGCCTCCGGCGCCGGGGAGGAGACCGAGTTTGACTTCGGGAAGACCGATCGAAGCCTTGGGCTCCGCCACTCGGTAGTGGCAGGCCATGGCCAGCTCGAGGCCGCCGCCGAGAGCGAGGCCAGAGATCGCGGCCACCACCGGTTTCGGGTTGCCCTCGACCGCGGCGCACACGGTGCCGAGGTTGGGCTCGGCCAGGGCCTTGGGGCTTCCGAACTCGGTGATGTCGGCGCCTCCCGAAAAGCCCTTACCTTCGCCCACGAGGACGATCGCGCGGACGCCGTCGTCGGCGTTGGCACGATCCAACCCCTCTACGATGCCGGTCCGCAGCGCGTGGCTGAGCCCGTTGACGGGTGGATTCCTTAGCGTGACGACGGCGACGCCGTCGTGCGTGCTGTAGCTCGTAGCGCTCACTGCCCCCCGCTATAGCGCAGATCGGACCGACGCTGTCGGCGCGCCCCCTCACCTTTTGCTAGATGCGCCCGGCGTGAATTGTGAGCCGCCCCTCCGGGGGATGGATCTCGCCGCGTGGTCGTTCGGCGAAGAGGAAGCCTACCGAGGTAGGCGACGATGAGCGTCGCGAAGCGACGGCCGAGCGAGCACGCGGCGAGCGGCGCGGCCGAGGGGTATCAGAATTTGCGCCGGGCGCATCTAG
>JBCBRU010000842.1:0-3293 GCA_039819565.1 Myxococcota bacterium
CCGCATGGGCTTCTCCGAGACCTCTCTCACCAACGCGGTGTCGCAGGCCAAATGGGAGAAGTGGGCCGCCCAAAAGGTCCCATCGGACGCTTTTGAGCCCGAACCCTTCGAGCGCGACGGGCTGAAGGGCCACGACACCGTCGGCACCATCGCCCTGGACGCTCGCGGTCAGCTCTGCGTGGGGTGCTCCACCAACGGCCGGGAGTTCAAGATCCCGGGCCGAGTGGGCGATTCCCCGGTGCCGGGCGCGGGCGCATACTGCGATCAGGACGTGGGGGCGGCCGTGGCCACGGGCAACGGAGACGTCATGATGCGTTTCCTTCCGACCTATCACGCCGTGGAGGCGCTCCGCCAAGGCATGTCCCCGACCGAGGCGGCGCGAAGCGCCCTCCAGCGCATCACCGCCAAGGGTTACAAGTTTGGCGGCGGGCTCGCCGTGGCCTCTATCGACGGTCGCCACGGAGGCGCTCATGTCGGTTGGGACGAACAGAATTTCAGCTATTCGGTTCAGACCTCGAAGGGGAACAGCAAGTATCCCGTCGGTCGATGAACCCTCCGTTAGTTGAGGAACGGCAGGTCCGAAGGCATGACGAGCGGGGCCTCGGCGGCCCCCCTCCCCTCCGCCTCTTTGATGATCCCCTGGAGCTCGTGAAGCATGTCGTCGATGAGTCGCTCTTCGTCGGTGAGCTGACCGTCTCGCCGAAGCGGACCTTCCCGACCCTCGAGATGAAGCTCACTCTGGATCGGAAAGGAGAACCGTCCCCCGCCCGCCGCGACGATTTCCAGGGTGGCTCGCGTCTCGTCGAAGGACCGATCCACGCGACTGGCGGCCGCCACCGCGTCAGCCGGGTCGTCACTCGGCACCTCGACGTCCAGTTCGCGAGCCTGCCGCACCATGTCCGCCTTGCTGACGCTTCGCGGGGACCGCTGGGCCGAAAAACGAAGACCGACGATGTCGCGGAGCCGTAGCCGGTCGATGCGCTCGTGAAGCTCGCCACGCAGGGAGTCGACCTCGACATCACAGATGATGAGCTGCTCACGAGTGACGAAGAGGCAGACGATGCGCAGCGGATTGAAGACGAGCTCCGCCGCTCCGGCGTCGCGACCGAGGCTGCGGACGCGCGGGTTGCGTTCGCCATCGACCAGCGAGTAGAGCCGTACGGATCGAGAGAAGAGCTCGCCGAGGATCTCCTCGAGCTCCTCCTCGCTGAAGAGCCTGGCCTCGAGCCCGAGCATATACGGCTGCGCGAAGCTCCGAAGCTCGGAGCTGCGGAGGCGAGTGCGCTGAAAAACACGTCGGAGAGCTCGGGCTACGTCCTGCTCCTGGACGAGTCGGGTCACGCTTCCGAGCTGCCAGAGCTCCGCCTTCCGCTGCTCCGATCGCGAACGCCACGTCCACGCTAGAGCGTAGTAGGCGAAGCCGCAGAGGACGAGGGCGGCAATGACCCCCACGAGGATGGAGATCGAAAGCGTGAGCCGGGCCGCGAGGTAGGCCAGGAAGCCCACGACGAGGCTGGCCGCGAGTGCGTAGGCGTAGAGACTTCGATCCTCCCGGGGGTCGGGCTCGACCCGGCGACTGTAGTCGAAGAAAGCCTGGACCGCGCTTCTATCGGGGGCGCTAGACACCTACGCGAGCCAGGATACACCGAACGCTCGCGAACGTCGGAGATTTGACGGATCCTTGACCGCGGCATCGTCTCGCGCTGGTACGGCCACCTTGCAGTCCTGGAACTGTCCGGCGGGACACAGCTGAAGTCCAGGAGGTCAGGCGCCGATCGCATCGATGTGCCCGCCGCGCGCCGCGTCTTGAAGTTGCGTGACCTCGGTGTCGATGCGGCCCAAGACCCAGACGACGTCCTCCGAATACGCACCCTGAACGCGGTCATGAGCGTCGGCTTTGTGCTCACGTCGGGGATGGTGCTCCTGAACGTCGCCCTCGGCATTTACGACACCCTACCTTGGCTCGTGAGTCTCGTTGTCGCCGCAGGTCTAGTCCCGCTGTTTCACGGGCTGAGATGGACGAGAGCCGCGAGCTGGGTGGTCGCGGCCATGGTCCCGGTGGTGATGGTCGTGATGGTGGGGGCCGGCTTCGCCCTCCAGGGCACTCAGATCTTCCTTCCGGTACTGCTCCTGATGCCGGTGGTGAGCCTTCGAAACCTGTCCGCGTCGACCTGGTGGACCCTCGCCGGAACCCATACGGCGCTCACCTGGCTGTCCGTCGTGGTCGGGCACCAGGGGCTCGTCGTGACCACCCTTCCGGAGCCCCAAGCCACGTACATCGAGGCCAACGCCGCGGCCATCTCCATCATCGTCTTTGCGGGCTTGGTCTCCCTCATTCGTCATCGCCAGGGCGCAGCCGCCGAGGCCCTCCGGAGGGCGCTGGCCGGGGCCAACGCCGCGGCTGAGGCCCGCATCGACCTGCTCTCGAAGGTTAGCCACGAGTTACGGACGCCAGCGGCAGCCACTCTCTCCCTGATTGAGGAGGCCATCTCGGCCACCTCCCAGGAGGACGGGAGCGCCGCTCTAGAACGTGCCCGCACCCAGGCCATTCGGCAGGTTCAGTTGCTGGGAGACTTGGTCGACGTCGTGTCTCTGCGTGCTGGGGAGCTCGAGCTGAGAGAGCAGAGCTTCGACCTCGACGAGATTCTCCTCGAAGCTGCACGCGAGGCGCGGGAGCGAGCGGAGAACAAGGGACTGAGCTTTCGCCTCGGGGGCCATGGGGGCCAACGACTCGGCGACCGAGACCGAGTCGCGCAAATCGCCCGGCACCTGCTGGCCAACGCGGTGGATCACACCTCGACGGGAGAGGTGGCCATGGAGGTTTCCATAGCGGAGTCGGGCCGAGTCCTCCTCGAGGTGCGCGATACCGGATGCGGGCTTACCGAGGGGGAAGTCGAGCGGGTGCTCAAAGCCTTCGAGCAGCGGTCCTCTGGACTCACCCGCGTGGATCGCGGCCTCGGCCTCGGCCTCACCCTCGTAGAGGCCGCGGTCGAGCGCATGGGGGGCGCACTTCGACTTGCCTCCGAGCCTGGAGCGGGGACCACCGTCGAAGTCGAGCTCCCTCTGGACCCGGCGCCCCCAGCCATCGAGCGCAATTGGTCCTTCGAAGGACGGCGGGTGCTGATCGTCGACGACCTTTCCATGAACCGTCTCATCTTGCGGAGGATCATGGAGTCTCAAGGAGCGACGTGCTTCGAGGCCGAGGACGGGGAGATCGGCTTTCAGCTCTGGAAGGAGACCGCCCCCGACCTCGTGCTCATGGACATGCAGATGCCCGTGGTCGACGGTCTCGA
>JBCBRU010000843.1:0-3291 GCA_039819565.1 Myxococcota bacterium
AGCCGGCTCCGGTGGTGACGGGGCCTGGGCGGGCAAAGCTCGCCCCTCTGGAGGCCGCCACTTGGGCTCGGGAGATTTGGGGGCGAGGAGAGGCGGCTGCCAATCTACAGCGCGAGCTCGGGATGCGGACTCACGCTCCAGCTCCGCCACGTGGGGCCGCGGCGCGGGGGCTTCCCCGGTGCGGCTCCACCGCTCCCTCTGTCCGGTCACGAGCGTGAGGGCCCGGGCTCGAATCAGACCGGGTCCCACCCCTGCCCGCTCCATCAACGAAAAGGCCGCACACTCCCGAACGCGCGTAAGCCCGACGAGCACGTGGAGCGCCGAAACCTCTTGCGCTCCGCAGCTGGCCGCGAGGCGAACCGCCCGCTCCATCACCGCCCGTACGGCCCGGTCGGGTTCCGCGGCTCGTGGGTCGACGTGGGGGAGCAGCCCTTCGGCGCTCAACCCTCGGCCTCGAAGGAAGTCCTCGGCCGAAGAGGGCACTGTGAACAGGGCGAGGAACAGGTGCGCGCTGCTCGGCACCTGATCCCCCAGCGCCGCGAGGTCCTCCGCTTCGAGGATGATCTCGTGAAGCTCGTCCGAGAGTCGAACGTCGGGGCGGTCCGCGGTCACGCTGTCGGGTTAGCCAAAGCGATCCGGCGCGGCAAGGGGAGCTCAGCCCCCGGAGCCGTCGCGCCCTAGGCAGGTTCCGAGAGCCGGGCCCAGGCGGCCTCGAACTGCTCACGAAGCAAGGTGGCCTTCTCTGGGGCCCGACTCGCCACCACGGCCCGATCTCCGGCGAAGGCGATACCCCAAGGAAGGAGGGTCTTGGCGCAAGCGGCGGCGATCTCCCGAGCTGGACGATCGTGCAGAGCGACATGCTCCGCGACGTACTGATTGACGATGCGAGCGATGGCATCGGGAAGGTAGTTCGGGTCACGCACGCCATGGAAGGCGACGGAGGCGTCCGTCCACTTGCCCGACTCGAGGGTGCCGTCGAGGAAGTTGGTCAGGGTGTCGCTCGAAAGTTGATAGATCAACTCTTCGGGGAGCTTGGTGCGGGCTTGTAGGTACTCGCGTCGCCACGTCCGCCAGCCGGAGCTGGTGGGGATGAGGCCATCGAGGAAAGTCTCGGTCCAGGTCGGGTCGAAGGTTGCGCAGATGTCGAAGAAGCGCTGCGCCTCGGCGCCCTCTTGGGCGCTGAATCCGGCCCGCGCCCACAGGGGCCCGCAGTCCAAGGTGAGCCCTCGGGCTCGGGCGAGGACGAAGGAAGAGGACGGCAGATGCTGCGATTGCACCGCCATTTTGGCCACCTCTCGGTCGACCTCGGACTCGGTGAACCCCTTATGGGTGGCGCGTACGAAGTCGGAGGCTGAGGACCACATCTCGTCATCGCCGTACGCGACCATCGTGTGGGTCACGAGCATCCGATCCGGCTCCGACATTTCCGCGAGATCCCCCACGCGGTGAAACCACGCGGCCCCGTCAGGGGTTCGCAACGCCGGGAGGAGCTTGGCCTGCGGGTCCATGGGGACCACTTTCACCGAGTCTGCGAGGGCCTGCGCGTAGGCGCGGATCGCGTCTCCGGTGTCGGTGAGGGTGTGGCAGAAGAGGTCTTCGATGTTGCCCGTATTGGCGGGGTTGCGGTCGCGCTCTCCGAGACGGAGCAAGTGCTCGAGGAGGACGTCGATCTGGTCTCGGTCGAGGTGACCGTCCGACTCGAAGCCTCGAAGTCGTCGGTGAAAGCGCTCGAACCCCTTACGGTGGGCTTCGGTCAGGCGGTCCCGGCGCCGCGCTCGATCTGGAGAGAGATTCACCAGCAACCACTGCCCTCCCGATAGGTATCGCTCTTCGGGGAGCGTGTCGACTCTACGCCGGTGCGCTCCCATCGTCGGTGCCGAGCCGCACATGTCGGTGAACTGTCTCGCTTGGGCGCGGGCTTTTCGGTAGCTTCGGCGTGATGCGGGTCATGCTCGGCGTTACCGGGAGCATCGCCGCCTACAAGGCGGTGGAAGTGGCTCGCCATCTGGTGAAGGCAGGGGCCGAGGTTCAGGTCGCCATGAGCGCGGGAGCGCTCGAGTTCGTGCGCCCCCTCACCTTCGAAGCGGTGACCTCGACTCCGGTCTTGGACGACGCCTGGGCTCGACGCCAGGGTGGTATCACCCACGTCGAGCGCGCCCATGGTATCGACGCGCTGCTCGTCGCTCCGGCGTCAGCGAATACTTTGGCGAGGCTGGCTTCGGGCTTCGCGGATGACGTACTGACCGCGGTCGCCCTTTCCACCCGGGCCCCTATGGTGCTTGCGCCCGCCATGGAGCACGGGATGTGGAACCACCCGGCCACGCAGGAAAACCTGCGACGCTTGTGCAGCTGGGGAGCCACGGTGGTGGGGCCCGAAACGGGGGCTCTCGCTTCTGGGCGCTCCGGGGACGGCCGTCTCGCTGACCCTTCGTTGATCGCTCAGGAGACGCTCGCGGTCGCCGCTCGGGGCTCCGCGGCCTCTCAACCGCTCCGTGACCTGCACGGCGAACAGGTGCTGATCACCGCCGGTCCCACCTGGGAGCGCATCGACCCCGTGCGAATCCTCGCCAACCGCTCGACAGGAGCCATGGGGATCGCCCTGGCCGAGGAGGCCGCCGATCGCGGAGCCGAGGTTCGGCTCGTCCTCGGGCCCACTCATCTTGCTCCTCGGGCCCACCCCCGCCTCGAGGTCGCACGGGTGGAGAGCGCGCAAGAAATGTTGACCGCCGCTCGAGAAGAGTTGTCCCGGAGAACGATCGTGGTGGGGGCCGCCGCGGTGAGCGATTTTCGTCCCGCGCAGCCCCGAGAGCAGAAGTGGAAGCGCTCTTCGGGGGACGCCGCGAAGCTGGAGCTGGTCGAGAACCCCGACATCATCGCCACGCTCTCGCGAGAGCTTCGCGCGTCGAATCCATCCGCCTTCATGGTCGGCTTCGCCGCCGAGACCAACGATATGGTGGAGCACGCTCGAGCCAAGCTCCGCAAGAAGGGCTGCGACGTCATCGTCGCCAACTTGGTGGGGCCCGAGCGGGGCTTCGGCCCGGGGCAGACCGAGGTCGTCGTCGTCGAAGAGGAAGCTACCCAGGCCCTCGGCCCCGGAACCAAGCCCGAGATCGCGAGGGCGCTGTGGACGGTCTTCGCGAAGAAGAAGGAGCCATCGCTTGAGTGACGCCCACGCCGACCTGCGCAGAATCATCAGGCAGCTTAGAAGGGAGCTGCAGTGGGCGTCCCGGACCGGAATCGAAGTGACCGTCTCCGGTCCTTCCGGAGCGGCCGAAGTCTCCATCGAGGAGG
>JBCBRU010000844.1:0-3269 GCA_039819565.1 Myxococcota bacterium
GCCCTGATCCCCCCCGACGGCGCCCGGCAGCTCCAGATCGACGGGCGTATCTAGTCCCCTGTCAGGTTGATTAGTTGCATGAGTGGTGAGGCAGTTTTCGCCCCTGGCGCCCCCGCCGGCTTCGCCTCTCGTCGGTTGCATATGGCCAATATGCGCCCTTCTCACGTGACCGCCAGGGGCGAAAACTGCCTCACCACTCATGCAACTAATCAACCTGACAGGGGACTAGATACGCCCGTCGATCTGGAGCTGCCGGGCGCCGTCGGGGGGGATCAGGGCTGATTGACGTTTCTGACCACGCGGGCCGCGATGCTGGGAAAGAAGCGCTTCAGATATACGCCCAGCGTTTCGGTCCCGCCCACGAGGACCTCATGCTCGCCTCGCCGGACCCCTCGAGCGATGGCGGAGGCGCACTCGGCGGGGCTGATCCCTCGCTGGATGGATCGATCCATCACTCCGTGTTTGGACCCGTCTCCCTTCAGCGCGTTGTACGAGATGGCGGTGCGCACGTAGCCGGGCGTGACCAGGGTGACTTTGATTCCTTTGCCCTCGTACTCGGCCCGGAGCGCGTCGAAGAAGCCGTGCAGGGCATGTTTCGAAGCGCAATAGGCGGTCCGAAGGGGAGTGCCGATCTTTCCTGACACCGAGCTGATAGGGACGAAGTGCCCGCTGCCTCGTTCGAGCATCGACGGCAGGAGAGCCTTCGCGATAGCTACCGCCGAGAAGTAGTTCAGCTCCATGAGCTGGCGGTCGACGTCGAGGGAGGTGTTCTCGGCCAGCGAGCGCATGCTCATCCCGCTGGAGTGTACGAAGACGTCGATCTCGCCCACCCGTGACCGCAGATCCTCAGTGGTCGCGGCGAGCTTCGAGGCGTCGGAGAGATCCACGGGATAAACGAGGTGACGATGGGGCCCTTCGCAAGCTTCCTTGACGCGATTGAGCTCCCCCTCGCGCCGGGCGCTGAGCACGAGGCGAGCCCCCAGTCGGGCCATCTCGTAAGCGACGGCCTCCCCGATGCCGGAGGAGGCTCCGGTGATCCAAACGATCTGATTCTCGAAGCTCAACGTGCTCAACCCTCAGGTGTTGTCGTACACGAGAAGGCTCACGGAAAGGGGCCCGTTCTTCATGGGCTTGTCGAGGCGCGGCTGGGCACCGAAGACGTCTTTGAGCCATCGCCCGGGGCCGAGCAGGGCGATACGCCAACCCGCCCCGAACCCTTGCCACCACTCGTAGAGGTCGGAGTAGAGGGCGTCGAGCTCCGGGTCGCGGCCTCGACCCTGCTCGAGTCGCTCCCCGTAGGGCGGGTTTACGACCAGTAGACCGCGCTCGGGCAGCTCCGAGTCCCCGAAGACCTCCGCGAGTCGGTCCGGGGGAACATCGCGAAAGTCGGCGTGAAGGGTGTGAGCGGGGGACCCGTCTCTCCTCAGGTTGTCGGTCAGGGCTCGGTGGGCCGGGGTATGCACCTCGATGCCCGCCAGGGGGGGGAGGTCTCCGGGAAACAGCGGCGGGGCTTCGCGGTCCAACCTGGAGAAGGGCTCGAGCTCCGCCACCGGGGGCAAGCTACCTTCCGGCCATACCGTCGAGCCTGAAGCCGCTCCCGCCGCCTCGAGGAGGAAGGTGCCGGCCCCGGCCATCGGATCAACGAGCGCCTCGCTCCGCGGATCCCAGCGGGCCAGGAGAAGAATCTGAGCGGCAAGGGTCTCTTTGAGACTCGCTTCGGAGACATGGGTGCGGGCCCCGCGTCGGTGCAGGCTGCGACCGGCGAGATCCAGAGACAGCCGAGCCCGTTCCCCGTCCGCCTCGATCCGGAACAAGAGTTGAGGGTTGTCGGCATCGAGGCGAAGAGGCTGTCCGATCTGACGGCTCGCTCCGAGGAGGGCGTTCTTGATCGCCCCGCGAATCTGAAGCGGCCCCGCCGGGAACGCGTCGGAACGTCGTACCTCCACGGAGAAAGACTGGCCCGCCGTCATCCACGCTGGTGGCGCGTTGACGAGGGCCTCGAACACCATGTCGTGGAGCGGCTCGAGGCGGCCGGCCTCGACCTCCAGAAGGTCCCATAGGACCCGGGATGGGGTTCGAGCGTATCTCACCGCGAGCCAAGCCAGCTCGGGCGCGAAAGGATACGCCAGAGACTGGGTGTCGAGTCGACGTGGCCGCGGAAGTCGACCCCCGAGCGCGCGGCTCGCCAGGCGCTTGAGCTCGGCCTCCATGGCGCGGTTGGCGCCGGCCGAGCCCACGAGGCGAAGGTGCCCGCTCGGGGATGCGCTCAAGAAGCTGCGCTCTCGTCGAGGAGGCCGCGCTTGTCCTCCTTGTCCTTGAACTCATCGGCCTCGGGCAGGGGATCCTTCTTGCCGCTGATGGTCGGCCAGTCCGGGGCGAGTTTGGCGTTGAGCTCCACGTACTCGCTCCACTTCTCGGGGACATCTTCCTCCGCGAAGATGGCCGAGGTGGGGCACTCGGGTTCACAGGCACCACAGTCGATGCACTCGTCAGGGTCGATCGTGAGGAAGTTCGCGCCCTCGTGGAAGCAGTCCACGGGGCACACGTCGACGCAGTCGGTGTACTTGCACTTGATGCAGGGCTCGGTGACGACGAAAGCCATTTCTCTCTCTCCTTGGGGCTCTTTCGCGATGCGTAGGGCTCGCAAAAGAAGCTGCCCGCAGGGCTAGCCGAGAGTGGGCACGTTGTCGAGCGGCGCAGTGCGTCGCGTTCCACGGCTCGTGGTCCCGGCGCACTCCCACCGCTCGGTCGCCCGACCGATTGGGGGGAAGCGTCGCGTCGCCGGGACGGAGTTGAGAAAGGGTCGCAGTCGCAGAGGACGTCAGGAGGCCCGTCGGTCGAGCGTATCTTGAATACGAGCCACGATCGTACGGGCGTCCAGCGGCTTGCTCACCCATTCCGCGCCTCCGGCCTCGAGTCGGTCGGTGACCTCCGGATGACCGGACAGGAGCAGTACCCGCACCCGCGGGAAGGCGCGTCGAACCCTCCGGGCGAGCTCCAAGCCCCCCATCCGCGGCATGATGAGATCCGTGACCAGGATGTCGGTCTCGTCCTCGATGAGGTTCAGGGCTTCGAGCCCGTCCGAAGCGGTCTTCACCAGGTAGCCGGCCCGCTGCAGCGCCCGCTCGAGAACCGTGCGCAGGGTGGGGTCGTCATCGACGAGGAGCACCCGCGCCGCGGCCACCATGGAGGGGGTCGTCACCGGAGCGTCCTCGTTGGCCGCGAGTGACTTGCGCCGAGCCGGGACTTCGATGGTGATGACCGTCCCC
>JBCBRU010000845.1:0-3252 GCA_039819565.1 Myxococcota bacterium
CCGGCTCCAAATCGAGGTGGTGACTCGCTTGGGTGCAAACGCCTCGCGGCCCTGAGGGCATCGTTGCCACCCCAGCCGAATACGAAGATCATGGGGCGGTGGTGAGCGTGATCTCTGCAGGGAGTTTCGCCGGTCGACACCACGCCGGCCAGCTCGCCCGTTCCACTCAGAGACTCTCCACCGGAAGGAGGCTGAACTCAGTCCGAGACGGGGTTGCCGACTACGGCCGGGCCCAGCGCCTGCAGGCGGCAGCGCGGGAAAATCGCCAGGCCATGGCGAACAGCCGGCAAGCCGAGGACCTGCTCCGCCTGCGTGAGGCGGCCCTCCGGGACCGTATCGATATCGTACAGCGTCTCCGCGAGCTCGCGGTGAGGGCCGCCCACGGTCTCCCCTCGTCCGCCGACCGAGATGCGTTGCGTAAGGACGCCGACGCTTTGGTGGCTCAGTACGAAGCGCTCGGAGACTGGAGCTTCAATGGGCGCCGCGTCCTCGATGATGCTTATCTCAACGTGGGTCTCGGCGCCGGAGCTCCTCTCTATCTCTCGACCACGAGTTCTTCGTTCCCCGACATGGGGGGGTATCGATACACGGCCAGACCCGAGGGTGGCTTCATCACGGCGGGAGAAGTCACCGTCAATGGGATCGACTTGGGTGCGATCTCGAGCTCTTCACCGGTGACCTCGGGCGATCAGACCAACCGAAGTCCCTTCGCTCTCGAATACGCGATCAATGCCCTCAGCGCCGACACCGGGGTGACCGCCGAAGTTCGCCGGGCCACGACCGCGGCTCGCTACGTAAGGATCACGCTTCTCGCCACCCGCTCGGGCTCTAATGTGGCTCAGCTGGCGGAGATCCAGAACATCTATGACCAAGACGGGAACAGTATCAATCAATCGAACTGGTCGATCGCCACGAGCAGCGCCGTGGCCGACCAGAGTCTCCTGCTCGACGGTGACAACGCGACGCTATGGCTCACCGGCGCGAGCGAGTCTTTACCCCACACCATCACGATAGATATGGGGGCGGAGCACGTCGTATCCTATATCCAGTTTCGGCCGGGGAACGGCGGCAGCAAGCCCACCGATCTCCGCTTCGAGACCAGCCTCGACGGCGCGCAGTGGACGCCCGCCGTCGAGAAGCAATACGATAACCCCGCCATCATGAACTTGTTCGCCGGCGAGGTCTCTCTAGAGCTTTCATCGAACGAGCCGATCGTCATCGGAGGCACAGCCCCCCACCAAGCCTTTGAGAACGGACAGATGGAGGCGGTGCTGGGCGTCGACCCGCTCGACCTCGAGGGGCTGGACCTCGCGCTCGAGCAGCTCGGTCTGCAGGCGGCGAGAGTGGGCGCCCAGCTCAGCCAGACCTCGGCCGTAGAGGGTCGTTTGGCGGTCGTGAACATGACCCTGGAAGAGACTCGCGGCTGGCTGGTCGGTGCTGACCTCGCCGTGGAGACCCGTCGCCTCTCTCGGGCTCAGGTGCTCCAGCAAGTCAGCGTTTACGTTCGGGGCGAGATGCTGCGGAGCCAGCGAGAGATCTTCCGGACTCTCATGACGCTCTGAACGCTCTCGAGAGCGTGGCCGATGACCCTCGCCTTGACGGTGGAGGTCGCCTGTTGCCGAGCTTGGGGACGGTAGGGATGACGATGTACCGGGACATGAGAAACCATGGCGAGAGGGTTCGCCGGGAATCTTGATGTCGTGACCCTCGCAGGATCATCGGAAGCGAGCGGGAGAGAAGAGCGCAATCCGCAGGGAACCTGTGCTCCGCGACCCGTTGGCGACGCGGGGCGCGTCTAAAGGTTGTTCTACGATGACTTAGCGCAGGATGAGGGCGTATCTAATGAGTATACGCTCGCGCAGACGGTTCGAACCTCGGGGCCGACAGGAATCGGGCGGTCGGATACATCGGCACTCCGGCGTCATCACACCCGGAGCCCGTGAAGAGTTCGGGGTGAGCCTGGCGGCCCGAAGGCTCGCCGAAGGAGCACGTCCCTGCGCGGAGCCAAGTCCCGGGGGGAAACCGAGGCGAGACCTATCGGCTCGAGGCGGTGGTTCGATCGATAGAGTGGAGGGGGACAGATCACGAGTTTCTCCCGGGGGGACGACGTGATGGACGGACCGCTCTTTCATGTCGCGCGGTTGCAACTCCGACAAGCTCAACAAGGCTCGGCGCATCTCGGCGAGTCATGACGAGCGCATCGAGTACATCGTGCGAAGGACGGTCGCCTTCACTCTGGCGAGGAGGGAAGAGACCTTAATCTCTCATGTCTCGCTGCCAGCCCCATTCGTCGAGATATCCGCATTGACCACCTCGGGTGACCGTCGCACTCCAATCGGGATGGCGGGAGGGCCACATCCCGCACCTTCTGTCGTTCGAACGCGTGAAGGTGACGGTTGGCGTGTGGTCGATCGACGAACACGTCGCATCGGCGGTAAGATCGTCGTCGGAGAGAATCTCATCGCAGCGAGCTTCTACGGCAGTCTGTGCGGCTGAGATTGCGTCCCGTTCGGCCTCGCTCGACGTGCAGCGGGTTCGAGTCCGGGTTTCGCTTGCAGTGACTGGGTTGGGGGGCAAGAAGCACGCTGCGGAAGCCTGACTCGTCGTTTGACCCTCGGGTAGGGCGGAGTCTGGCCGTGTCTCCGAGGTCTTCGATGCGGTGACGCCCGGACGCTTCGTCACGACGTAGAGCGTATGCGACGCGTGCGACCTCGGGATCGTCACCGACGCACTCCAGTCCTGCATTGCAACTTCGATAGCTTGCTCCACGGCGGTTTCGATGTCCACCTTGGCCTCGCCGGCTAGACCGCGGAGAAGGCCATCCCGTACGATGGTTTCGGCGGCGTTGGGCCCCACGACGGTGCAGAGTTCGCCGTACCGCTCGCAGTCGAAGGGGGCTTTGTGCATCTCGAGCCACTCCGTGGGCGAGTGTTGGTCTTCCACCATCGGGTGGAGGGCTAGGAGCTCGCTCTCCGATAAATCAAAAATATAGGTTGATGCCGAATCATCTGAGCCGCATGCGAGCAAGAGCATGGCTACGCCGATCGCCGGGGTGAGACCGAGTGGAGGGGGTATCTTCATCCTACATTGTCTATGCGGAAGCCGCGGGTTTCTGACGCCGGCCCCCATCGATCGTTCAGCGCTGGAGCAGTGGCCGCGTTCCTAGTCCCCTGTCAGGATGATTCCTTACATAACTCGCGGCTTCCGCATAGACAATGTAGGATGAAGATACCCCCTCCACTCGGTCTCACC
>JBCBRU010000846.1:0-3239 GCA_039819565.1 Myxococcota bacterium
CCGGAAGCCAAGAACCGGGGGGCAAAGGTGGATCCATCGAGCGCCGAAGCATAGAGCAACCGGGCGTCTCCCGGGGCCGCCGCGAGGGCGGTCATCCGGAGCCCCTCGGTGCCGTTGGCTTCCGACCTCCACGTCATCCCTCCGTCCACGGACCGAAGGACGCCGCCGGCATCCGTCGCCACGAGCAGCTCCTGACGGGACGCGAATGCCGCGGCGACGCCCCTCAGACCCACCGGAACGGTCGCCGTGCGCACCCAGTCGGTCAGGTGCCGTCGAAAGACATGGCGCTCGCCCAGGGCATGGACCCCCTCCGGCCCTTCGAAGAGCTGCACGAGTCCGGGAATCCGCTCCGTCGCAGCGAAGCTCTGGCCCGCGTCGTCCGAGACTTCGACACGACCATCAACCCGGCCTACGAAGACGGCGCTGGACGTGACGAGAACCTCGCTGAGGGCTCCGATGAGAGCGACGGCCCGCCAGGTGGCTCCGCCGTCGGAGCTTCGGTGGAGCCCCACCCCCGTGCCGGCCCACGCGTCCGAAGATCGAGTGGGGTCGCGCACGAGCGCCGTGACCGAAAGCAGAGGCGGGGCGGGGTCGAGAGGGGCCCAGCTGAGACCGCGATCTTCGCTCTCGAAGAGTCCGTCTCCCACCCGGGCGAAAACGTGCCCGGCCGCGTCCGCGTCGGGGACGAAGAGCGCCTCGATCCCGTTCGGCGCCCCCTCGGGGAAGCTCCAGCTCCGTCCTCCGTCCATCGACATCGAGAAGGCACCGGAGCCAGCCGCCCACCCGTACACGAGATCCTCGGACCCGGCGAGAATGCCTCCCAAGCCAGGATCCGGGCGGCCTCGAGCCTCCCAGAGCCCCCCGGGGCGTTCCGCGGTGTAGACCCCGTCGGGAACGAGGGCGAACAGGCGCTCACCGCGCGCCGCCACCAGGCTCACGCCACGGGTGCCTCCGACGAGCCCGGCGTCCATGGGCTCAAAGCTGAGGCAGAGGGGGTCCCGAGCTCGGTAGAGGCGTGGACCGATCCACAGCACGAGGTGCTGATCCGCAGGCGCCAAGAACGCCTCGGTGGCCGGTCGAATCGGCCGCACGTCGACCCCGGTGGCCATGCATCTTCGACGAAAGCGCCAACCGGTGTCCGTATAGGCCACGGGAAGTTCGCCCGGGGACAGAGCCTGTACGCTGGTCTCCAGCGCGTACTGAATGTCCGGGTTGTCGGCGGTGACCTGTAGACGCCGCAGGCCCGCGTTCTCCGGGGTGAAACTGACCCGCGTCCAGTCGCGACCGTCGTCGGATCGCAAGACGTCCAGCGCTCCGGTGAGGTAGCGACGCTGGGGCGCGCTCGCCGCGAAAGCGAAGTCCCCCACGCGAAAGTCGGCCAGCGTGGAGCTACGGTCGAGCCACACCGGAGCGCCCGGGGGGCGGAGCCACAGGCCGTAGTCGCTCGTGAGCCACAGACCGTCGCCGTTCGGGTCGACGACGAGATCATGGGCGGGGCCCGCGGTGAGGCCCGCAGCCGGCGACCAGCGCCCGGCGACGAAAGCGGCCTCGGCTCGGAGCTGGCGCCCTTCCGAGCGAAGCTCGATGGAGGTGACGCCCGGAGGGAGCGGAGGCAAGTTCCCCGTCACCGCGTCGATCCCCGGGATACGGGAGGGGTTCTGGAGCGGCTGATCGCCGAAGCGGACCTCGATATCGGCGCCGAAGCCGAGCCCCTCCACGATGACTGGGCCTCCTCCGGCCGCCAGCCCAAAGGAGGGCGTCACCGCGGTCAAAGCAAGGATCGTCCCCGCGTCCGTCGATCCTGCGTCGACGACGGCGCCCGCATCTCCCCCGTCAGGCAAGGGTGCAGCATCCGCGTCCTCGAGATCTTGGAGGTCACCCCGATCGGCACCGCCGAGATCCACAGCCCCGCTACCCCCCGGCTCGATCGCATCGGAGCAGGCGAGGCACACTGAAAGGAAACACGCGATTCCGGGAGATAGTGGGCGAAGGAGATCGCGACCGAACATGGTTTCTTCATAACTTTGGCGGAGCTCGGTGCGATAGAGCACACCAGCACGTCTTTTTTCTCATTCGGCCTTCGAAATCGACTAACGTTAAACGTGGATGCGACGGCTGGTGCAGGAGCTCCTAGGCCTCGCCGATGCGGAGAGCATGCGTCGAGCGCTGCTCGCGGAACTCGTCAAAGTTACCGCAACAACTATCGGGATGAGTCACAGGCTTGTCATCGATGCCCGCGGCCAGCTGCGCGTTGTCGACGTGGCCGTACACGGTCCCTTGGAAGCGCGAGCGCAACTGGAGCAGCTCGAGGGTTCGTCGTATCGGGACCTGGGTGTTACGCCGAGCGGCATGCTCCTCGACCCTGTCGCCTTTGGTCGATTCTCGGTCATCGAGCGAGACCGCATTTCACCGCAGACGCACACCCGCATCTGGGAGCCGCTCGATGTCCACTCCTCGTTCGAGATGAACCTGGTTCACGACGGAGTGTTTCTCAGTCGAGTCTCCTTGCTGAGAGTCGAGGGCGACGCACCGGCAACCTCAAGTGACCTGGTTTCACTACGGAGTTGGCCCAAAGTCATCGAGCAGATCCACCTCGCGGCGATCGCCCGAGCCGAGGCTCCGGCCGAGGGGGAAGCCGTCTTCGTCGTCGACCATGACCACCAACCCTCGTTTTCCGGAGGACAGTCCCGTCATTGGCAACACGGTCCGCTGCGACAGGCAGTGCTTCGGCTCATCGCATCTCTCGACGACCAAGACGAAGGGTCCGAGCCCGAGGATGGCTACGTCGACGGGACCCTTCTTCATGCTCAGCGACTCCGCGGCGTGGAACGTGAGGATGGCTTTCTCGTCCAAGTGATACCGGTCACACCGTGGAGGGTTCCACCGGTGCTGGAGCTGCCGCCCGTGAGTCGTCGGGTGGCCGCGATGGCCGCGCGCGGAGCCACCGCTGGCGACATCGCCGAGAGCCTGGGGCGGAGTCAGGACACGATTCGTACGCACCTGCGGCGAGCCTACGAGACCCTCGGAATCTCATCGCGTACCGAGCTCACGCATATCATTGGCGCTCTGGGCGGCTCCCCTAAGTATGAGAGCAACCGCGCCTGACGCCGAGCAGCCCGTTGATCTGGAGCTGCACGGCGCTGTCGGCCGGTCTTTGCGTCAAACGCTCCGACCGGCTTTGCCTCTCCTCGGTCGCGTATGCCCGATACGCTCACCTCGTCGTCGAATCGTTTCACGAA
>JBCBRU010000847.1:0-3205 GCA_039819565.1 Myxococcota bacterium
CAACGTCCAAAAGCGCGACCTCACTTCGGCCCGCGTCGCGCAGGGCTTGGGCGGCGAGGGCGGCATTATTGAGGTAGCAATAGCCCCCAAACTGATCGCGCATGGCGTGGTGGCCAGGAGGCCTGCATCGAGCAAAGGCCACGCGAGCGCCGTCCGCCACCGCTCGGGCGGCGGTGATGGCGATGGCGGCGCTGTCGGCCACCGCGTCCCAGGTGCCGGACATGATCGAGCAGTCGGCCGCGAACGAGTAGTAGCCGAGCTGAGCTTCCAGGAGCTCCGGGCGGACATCCCGGAAACGGCGGGCCGGCCATCCAAAAGCCATCGCGGCCGGCGCTTCGTGGCCCTCCGCCTCCCAACGCGACCAGGCCGACTCCAGGAAAGCGACGTAGTCCGGATCGTGCACTCGGCATGCGAGCGCCCGATCGAAGGCTTGGGGCTCGACGAAGGCGTGGGCTCCTGCATCGAGGGCGGCATCGACGTGGCGCGCGCGCTCGGGTGACTCCCAGGAGCGGATGAGCTGGGCGCTGCTCAGCTCGAGGCCGTGGTGGCGGACATGGACGTCGGACCGAACGACGAGCACGTCGACCAGCCTGCCGTGGGAGCCCGGCGGGAGCCAGCTCAAGGAGGCCAAGGGCTTCGTGGATGGGCTCCGTCCGCGGTGACGGTGGCCTGCTCGAGGGTTGCCCCTCAGGCAGGTGCCTCGCGGGGAGCCCCGGAGATCAGCGAACGTTGTTGAGGGCGTTCTTAGCCGCGTCGTGCTTCGTCTTCATGATGTTGGAGATCAGGTTGAACTGGCGGGTGTCGACCTGAATCTTCTCCTGCAGCTGCAGGTACTGAAGGTTGAAGCTCGCGTTGAACTCGGCCATCTGCTGGGTCGCGTTCATCATCCGGTCGAACGCGTCCGAGCCGGTGCCAAGCTGGTTGCCGCCGGTGGCGAAGTTGGAAGCGGGCTGGTCGAGGCCGGTGGTGAGCCCGGGCCGACGGCCGGGGAGCACCGCGCCGCCTCCTCCGTAGCCTCCGGAGACGTTACCGGACATGCCGCCGACGGCGAGCCCGGAGCCGGTGGTCCCGAAGGCGGCGGCGCCGCTTTGGCCGCTGACCATCCCGGCCGCGTGGTTGGCGCCAGCGAGGGCAGCCGACACGATGGTGCCGCCGGGCACGAAGGGCGCTGCGACCTGCAGGCCTTCCGACGCGACTTGGCCGGCTTTGATGAGGCCCGTCCGCATCACGGACCCGAAGTCGGTCTTCGGGGTCATGCGGGTTTCGGTCGCCTTGGTGGAGAGGCGGAAGGAAGCGGAGGTCACGTTCGTGTTCGGGTTGGCCATGGTTTCGTCCTCGGTCGGCGGCCCCCGAGGGGTGCGGCCTCTGTTTTTTTCGTTTCAAGAGGGGGTATCGGCAAGCGAACCGGTCGGTTGCGTGCTTTTCGTGCGCGGCGGCCGTCACCCCCCAGATCCTGAGCTTTCGGACGGTCTCGCGGCTGTGTAGGGTCCCGCCCGGAGCATCCACCATGACCAGCCCCGACACGTCCGCAACCCCGCGTGATCTGGACCCCGCTGAGACGCACGAGTGGCTCGAGTCCCTCGAGTCGGTGCTCGAACGGGATGGCCCCGAGCGGGCCCACTTCCTGATCGAGCAGCTCGTGACCCGCGCCCGTGAGCGCGGCGGCGACCTGCCCTACGACGCGACCACCGCCTACGTGAACACGATCCCGCCGGATCAAGAACCGCTGTACCCCGGGAATCCCGAACTCGAGTGGCGCATTCGACGCCTCACCCGATGGAACGCGATGGCCATGATCCTTCGCGCCAACGCGGACGGTTCGGGGCTGGGCGGCCACATCGCGAGCTTCGCTTCGTCGGCGATGCTCTACGACATGGGCTTCAATCACTTCTGGCGGGCGCGCACCGAGAACCACGGGGGAGACATGGTGTTCTTCCAGGGGCACTCGGCCCCGGGGCTCTACGCCCGGGCCTTCCTCGAAGGTCGCCTCAGCGAGGACGATCTCCTCGGGTTTCGGCAGGAGCTGTCCCCGAACGGTCTCTCGTCCTACCCGCACCCCTGGCTCATGCCCGGGTTCTGGCAGTTCCCGACCGTGTCCATGGGCCTCGGCCCGATCATGGCCATCTATCAGGCCCGCTTCATGCGCTACCTCGAAAACCGGGGGTTCATCGAGAAGAGCGACCGCAAGGTGTGGGCCTTCCTAGGAGACGGTGAGACGGACGAGCCCGAGAGCCTCGGATGCATCGACGTGGCGGCGCGAGAGAAGCTCGACAACCTCATCTTCGTCGTCAACTGCAACCTCCAGCGGCTCGACGGTCCGGTCCGAGGCAACGGGAAGATCATCCAGGAGCTCGAAGGTCGCTTCCGAGGCGCGGGCTGGAACGTGCTCAAGGTCATATGGGGCAGCAACTGGGACCCCCTTCTCGCCCGGGACAAAAACGGCATCCTTCGCCGCCTCATGAACGAGTTCCTCGACGGGGACTATCAGTCCTGTAAGGCCAAGGGCGGCGCCTTCACCCGCGAGCACTTCTTCGGTCGCTACGAGGAGACGCATCGCATGGTCGCCTCCATGACCGACGAGGACGTGGGCTTCCTCCGGCGCGGGGGTCACGACCCCCTCAAGGTGTACGCCGCCTACAAGTCGGCGGTGGAGCACACCGGCCAACCCACCGTGATCCTCGCCAAGACGGTCAAGGGCTACGGCATGGGGACGGCGGGCGAAGGTCAGAACATCACTCATCAGCAAAAGAAGATGAGCTTCGAGGCGCTCAAGACCTTCCGCGACCGCTACAAGATTCCCGTCACCGACGACAACCTCGAGGAGGTGCCCTTCGTGAGCCTCGAGGACGGGTCGATCGAGAAGCAGTACCTCGACGAGCGACGCCAAGGCCTCGGGGGCACGATGCCCAACCGCAACGCCGACGTTGAGCCCCTGGACGTTCCGCCCCTGTCCGCCTTCTCGCAGCTCCTGGAAGCCACGGGAGACCGCGAGATCTCGACCACGATGGCCTTCGTTCGCATCCTCAACATCCTCGTGCGCAACAAGGAGCTCGGAAAGCGCGTGGTCCCGATCGTGCCCGACGAGAGTCGGACCTTCGGCATGGAGGGCATGTTCCGGCAGCTCGGCATCTATAACCCGCTCGGCCAGCAGTACCTCCCCGAGGACCGACTCTCGTCGGGCACGATCGGGACCACGCGCTTTCCG
>JBCBRU010000848.1:0-3204 GCA_039819565.1 Myxococcota bacterium
CCGCCACCTCGAGGATCGCGGCCCCCACGTCGCCCAACCGGGCCTGGGGCCCCACCGCTCGAACCCCGGCCCACATCGCGAACCTTCCTGGTCGGGCAGGTGGATGAGAGCTCGGCACGGCTCGTGGCGGCGACGAAGGCGGCGATGTGGGCCGGGGTTCGAGCGGTGGGGCCCCAGGCCCGGTTGGGCGACGTGGGGGCCGCGATCCTCGAGGTGGCGGAGCGGGCAGGATTTTCCGTGGTCAGGTCATATTGCGGACACGGCATCGGGCGTCGGATGCATATGCCGCCGTCGGTGCCTCACTTCGGGGTGAAGGGGCGAGGCCTGAGGCTCCGGCCCGGGATGGCCTTTACGATCGAGCCGATGCTCAACGCGGGCAGCGAGCTCGTGGTGGAGGAGGCCGATGGATGGACGGTACGCACCGCGGACGGGGAGCGTTCGGCTCAGTTCGAGCACACGGTGCTGGTGACCGAGACCGGCGTCGAGGTGCTCACCGCGCTTGAAGCTCGCTCCAGTAGCCATTGAGGAAGCCTACGAGGCCCGACGTGGCGGCTTGAGCATCGCGGACGAACTCTCCCTGGTCGCGAAGCTCGGCGATGGCGGACGGGAGCTCGTCCATCTCGATCACCTGACGGGCCAGCCCGAAGTCATGGAGCTTCTGGGAGAAGGGACGCTGATGATCGTCGATATGCTCTCCAAACTCCGCCCGGCGGGGCACGGCGATCGGCTTCTTTCGGCACTGCAAGCAGGTGAGGGTCGAGCCCGCCCCGGCGTGAGTGATCACCACATCGCACGCTTCGACCCGGGCACAAAGATCTCCGAAGCTGATGAACGCCTCCCACTCTACGTGCTTGGGCTCGTAGGGGGTGTGGCCTCGCTGAATGAAGACTTCATCCTTCAGGGTGCCCTGATCCACCAGCTCGTCGATGGCGCGGAGGAGCCGGTCGAAGGGATGGACTTCCATGCCCGTGATGACCACGATCTTCGCCATCAGACGATTCTCCCCTGGAACTGTGCTTTGGGATACTTCTCCACCAACTCTTCCCACTGCACGAGGAAGGTATCTACGAAGGGGTACACCATCCGCCCCGTGAGAGAAATCTCGGTGATGCGGGTGATGGATTCGACGAACACGGTCTTGATGCCGAGGAGCTTGGCCCACCAGATGAACGGTGCCGCCACCCCCGACCCAGTGGTCACGATGAGGTCCGGGCGCTCCTTCATGAGGATACGGGGCGCGAGGGCCAGGTTCCGCACCAGATTGGGGACGTTGCGCACCGTGGGATACGCGGCCCAGTGCACCGTCTCCTCGTCGCGGAGCATGTGTTTCGCGTCTTGAGTGGGAAAGCTGACCCAGACCCGGGTCTTGTCCTGCCAAAACTCCTTGAGACAGAACAGCTCGAAAATATGACCTCCAGATGAGGCGATGAGGCAGAGTTTCATCGTCCGACCCGGCTGGAGTACCCGGCTCTTGGCGCGGTGTCACCCGCGCTGGGGGCCTTGTCCGGGACGGGCCGGGGTAGGGCGCATCCCTTCCGCGGGTTCAGAGGAGCTCAGACACGGTCCGCAGAGCGGCATCGAGCTCGCCGCTCGTGGTGTAGGGCGCGGGGCCCAGGCGAAGGAGGTCATGGCGGGCGTCGGTATGGACCCCACGCTCGCGGAGCGCAGCCTGCAGGGCCGAGGCTTCCGAGTGCCGAAAGGCGACGAAGGCCCCGCGGGCGGCGTCGGCTCGAGGGGTGACCAAGGCGAGTCCTCGCTTGGCGAGGCCGAGCTCGTCGAAGCCCTGGATCAGGCGCCCGGTGCGAAGAAGGGAAGCCTCCCGGAGGGCGGCCGGGTCCAGACCTTGGCGGTCCATCCAGCGCAGCACGTGCACGGCGCGGTACCAGGGCGTGGGGTCGAAGGTGGCCCCGAAGAAGCGGTAGCCGCCCTCCCCGTAGCGGATGGGGCCCCGTGGGCCTGCGAGCCCCGCGAAGTCGGCCATCCAGCCGGTGTGCCGAGGACGAAACGAGGTGGCGTCAGCGGGGAGCAGAAGAAAGCACACGCCCTCCCCGAGCTGAGCGTACTTGTAGCCCCCCCCCGTCGCGAAGACGCAGCCCGGCCACGCGTCCGCGTTGAGCTCCAGCGCGCAGAAAGAATGGTAGGTGTCGACGAGGACCGGGACGCCACGCTCCTCGGCCCGTGACAAGATCTCCAGGAGGGGCTCCACCACCCTTGCGTTCGTAAAGAAGACTTGCGAAAGCGCCACGAGGTGGGGCTGGAAGAGCTCCAGCTCGCGGAGGAAGCGGTCGACGAAGGGCGCTTCGGGTCCCTCCACCGAGACGCGTCGTACCTGCAGGCCCGCTTCCTCGCTGCGCCGGAGCTGGCGGTCGAGGGAGTGAAACTCCGAATCGGTAGTGAGAACTTTGGCCTCGGCTGGGAAGCAGGAGAGGAGCCGGTACACGAGCTCGTGAGTATTGGGAGCGAGGGCGAGATCCGCCCCTCGCAGGGTCCCGAGCCGCGTCGCGAGCTGGCCTTGAAGCTCGGGAAGAATCTCCCCAAAGACGCGCCCCCACTTGCCGTCGACGCTCCGCGCGGCGTCGTCCCAGGCTTCGAGCTGGCCCTCCCGGCCGACGTCCGGCCACGCCTGATGGGAGTGACCGGTGAGGAGAATCTCGCCCTCACGATGGGCGAGGAAGCGGGCGTATTGAGGCCTGAGCGCGCGGGCGAGGCGGTCGATGCCTTCCATGTCTCAGGAGTATCCCGCTCCCGTCGAAGGGGCAAAGTCGCAAGACAAGGTCCGGGCGCCCGTGCTGACACGAGTCATGCTCGACTTTCGAGTCCTCAGAGATCTCCTCGCGCGGCACGGAAGCGCCCTCGATCATCCCGTGAAGAGCTTCGAGATCGGAGACGTGTCCTTCGACTTCCGCCGGGGGCGCTACCTGACCGGGGTCATCAACCTCTCCCCCGACAGCTGGTACACCGAGTCGGTCTGCACCACGGCGGAAGCCGCGGTCGAGCGCGGACGGCAGCTCGTTCGCGACGGCGCCCATCTGGTGGACATCGGAGCCGAGTCGAGCCTCCCCGACGCGGAGCGGGTCGACGTGCTCGGCCAGCTCGACCGGCTCCTCCCGGTGGTCAAGCCGCTGGTCGCGGACGGCATTCTCGTCTCCGTAGAGAGCTACCACCCGGAGGTCCTCGAAGCCTGCGGAGCGGCGGGGGCCCAGG
>JBCBRU010000849.1:0-3193 GCA_039819565.1 Myxococcota bacterium
CATCCCTCCCGCAAGAATGGCGCGCGCCCAGAGCCGGTGTTTCACCTGGCGCAAGGGCTGCCGAGCTCCCCCAAGGACGAGGGCGTGAACGGGTAGGACTGATGCAGCAACCCTGAACTGACCCCCTAATCTGCGGACGGTGGGCGGCTTTCGGATCTCGCGCGCAACGCTAACCGGCGTCGCGTTTGGCCTGGGGACGGCGCTCGCGACGGCCCTAGGTATCGGTGATCCCCGTTTGGGGTTGCCTCATCTGGGCGCCGACCCGAGCGCCGCGGTGCCTCTCCTCGCCCTCCTCCACCTGCCCACCCGCCGTTGGGGGGGCGTCCTCCTCTACGCCTTCGTCGTGCAGCTTCTGGTGCGGGTCCTGGTCGCCCCGACCGCCTGGCCGGCGGTGGTCGCCTCGGCGGAGAGCCTCGCCGTGGCGCTGGCTGTAGCCCTGCTTTTGGAAGCCTTCGAGGCCACCCCCGAGCGAAGCCCCAGCGTGGGCCACACGTTGCGGTTCACCGCAGCTCTGGTCCTCGGGGCCATGACCGGCACCGTGGTTGCCCGCGGTCCCAGCCTCATGATCGGGGTGGTCGAACCGAGCCTCCCGCTGGTGCTCGCCTGGGTGAACTTCGCCCTCGGCCTCGCCGCAACGCTCCCTTTCATGCTGGCCCTGCGGCGCCGGCCCAAGATCGGCATCGAAAGCACCGGGCGGGCCTTGGAGGCGGTCGGGCTCCTCCTGTTGTGCGGGCTGTTCCTGTTTCTGGTGCTGGAGGGCACCTTGGGAGCGCGATCCCCGGCCCTGCTCCTTTTGGTGCCCATCTTCGTCTGGAGCAGCACCCGCTTCGGCCATGCTTGGGCCACTCTCGGCAACCTCGCCTTCGTCTTCCTGCTCGGGCGAGTCGACCTCCTGAGCGCTCCGGACCTCGCCTCGGCCATCTCTCACCACGGCTTTGTGCTCTTGGTGGTCATCACCAGCCTCTGTTTGTCGTCTCTTCTGACCGAGCGAGACGAGGCTCTTCGCCGAATCCGACTCAGCGAGGCCCGACTGTCGGGCGTTCTGACTTCGATTCCCGAGGTTGTGCTTCGGGTGGACGCCCAAGGGCGCTGCCTCGAGAAACTCGGAGTCGCGGAGCGGCTCCGAGCAGGTGCAGATCCGCGCATCACCTCGATCCGCAGCTTCCTGTCCCCCGAAGCGGCGCAGGACGTCCTGGCTCTAGTGCGCCGGGTATTGGAGGACGGACGCCGACGAGGAGGCCGCACTCAGAATCGATGGAAGGGGGACGAGCGGTGGATCGAGGCCCGGGTGGCGCGAATCTCCGGGCTACCGCGGCGCACGGACGGGAGTTTCCTCGAGGAGGAACCCGAGTCGGCCCTAGTCACCCTCCGCGACGTCACCGACGAGCATCTCGGCCAGCAGCGCGCCGCCGACGCCGAGAAGATGCAGGCCCTACAAAAGCTCACCGGGGGCGTGGCCCACGACTTCAACAACCTCCTCACCACCATCCTCGGAAACCTCGAGATGCTGCGCCCCGAGGTTCGAGACTCCGATTCCGTGCAGGCCCTCCAGGACGTGGTTCTGGCCGCCTCTCGAGCGCGTGAGCTCACTCAGCGCCTCCTCGCGTATTCGGAGCGGCAGCCGCTCCAGCCCCGTCCCCTCCACCTTCCGAGCTTTCTTCGGGACCTCGCCGCGGCGCGCGCGGATTTCGAAGGCGTGGAGCTGCCCCCGCCTGAGCCAGGGGGTCCCTGGACCCTATGCGTGGACCCAGACGGCCTCCGCAGCGCCTTGGTGGGATTGGTCAGCAACGCCCGGGATGCCTCGGCGAGGGGGCGTCCGGTGCGGATATGCGCAGATCGGCGGCAGGTCATGGACGAGCCTGGACAGGTCGCCCAGAGCTTCGTGTGCCTAGCTGTCGAGGACGAAGGAGAGGGGATGTCTCCGTCGACCCTCTCTCGGGCCTGCGACCCCTTCTTTACCACCCGTGGCGTGGAGCGCACGGGTCTAGGACTGAGCATGGTGCGCGGCTTCGCTCGCCAGTCTGGAGGCTACTTTCAGCTTCACTCCACCGAGGGCACGGGGACCTCAGCCCTGCTCCTACTGCCCCTCTTCGAGCTCCCGTCGGAAGAGAGCCGGCCCTTCAGCGGGCCGAGTTCGATCGTGGTGGTGGCTGATCCGGACGCGAACGTACGCGGCCTCGTGGGTCGCTACGTGTCGCGCCTCGGCTACCTCCCGATGGAAGTCGACAGCCGCCACGAGCTCGAGAGCCTGCTGAGGCGCATCGGCAACGTGGCTTTGGTGGTCGTGGGCGAAGAGCTCGCCGCCGAAGCTATGCTCGGGGCGCGGGATCAGGCGCGCCTCCGCTTGGTCGCCGGCGCAGGGGTGCATCGCCCCGCTCCGGACACCCTGGTCAAGCCGTTGAGCCCGGGGGCGCTCCGTCAAAGCCTCGAGCTCTTCCTTTCGCCGCGGGCCGTGACGCCCGTGCCCGAGCTCGAGTCCCCTTGGCCGGTGGCGACCGTGACCTCGGCCTGGGCGCTCGAGCCGCCCGACCTCGGTCCCATTAAATCAGACGTTTGAGACCTACTCGACGCCGCTCGCGAACTTGCGGGAGAGGAGGATCTCGCGGCCCCGCATCTCCACGAATCCCCTCCGCTGAAACTCCGACAGCACCCGGCTGACCGTCTCCCGGGAGGTTCCGATCATCGACGCGATCTCCTGCTGGGTGGGACGCTCGCGGATGAGGATACCCGCCTCGACCTCTTCTCCGTCCCGCTTGGCCAGGTCGATCATGATGTGTGCAACCCGACCGTACACATCCAGAGTGGCCAGGTTGCCGATGATCTCGTCGGCCCGACGGAGGCGACCGCTGAGCTCCTTCATGACGTTGAGCGCTGTCGAGGGGCTGTTTCGGATGTGTTCGACGAACTGCTCACGCTTGAGCACGAGCACCGTCGAGTCTTCCTGAGCCACGACGTTCGCGGACCGGGGAAGATCGTCCACGAGGGACATTTCGCCGAAGAAGTCCCCGGTCTTGAGGAGGGTGAGGATGACCTCGCGGCCGTTGTCGGCCACGAGGCCGACCTTGACGCGTCCCCGCGCGAAGGATGCGCAGATCGTCGCCCAGGATGAGCCCGGAGACGCGCTCTTCGTTATCGCGCGGGGACGCGTCAAGGTCGGCCTCGTGGCCGACAACGGCCGCGAGGTCATCCTCAC
>JBCBRU010000850.1:0-3167 GCA_039819565.1 Myxococcota bacterium
CGAGATCCAAGTATTCGCGGACGCCCAAGGGAACGTTCTTCACCTCTTCGAGAGGGACTGCTCCGTTCAGCGTCGACACCAGAAGATCATCGAGGAGGCTCCGAGCCCGGCCGTGGGTCCCGACCTCAGGGCGCGAATGGGCGCGGCCGCCGTGGACGCCGCTCGAGCCGTCGGCTACGTGGGGGCGGGCACGGTCGAGATGCTCCTCGACGATGATGGGTCCTTCTATTTCATGGAGATGAATACCCGTCTTCAGGTGGAACACCCCGTGACCGAGATGGTGACGGGGCTGGACCTCGTGGCGCTGCAGCTGGCCGTGGCGGCGGGTGAGCCTCTTCCCTTTGCACAGGATGACTTGCGCATCGACGGGCACGCCATCGAGGCCCGTCTGTACGCCGAGGATGCCCGAGCCGGGTTCCTTCCCCAGACGGGCCGCGTACGTCGCCTGCACTTCCCCGACCTCGCCGGGGTGCGCATCGACCACGGCCTCCTCCCGGGCGCCCAAGTCACCGCCGACTACGATCCGATGCTCGCGAAAGTCATCGCCCACGGAGCCTCCCGGGACGAAGCGCGCGCCAAACTCTGTCGTGCCCTCGAGGAGACGGTGCTTCACGGCGTGATCACGAACCGCGGCTTTCTCTGCGATGTGCTCGAGCACCCCGTCTTCGCCGAAGGCGAGGCTCGAACCCGCTTCGTCGACGAGACGACCTGGCCCCCCCCGGAGGCCGACCAAGCTCAGCTCGCGGAGGCCGTCGGCGCCGCGTCCTGGGCTCGGGAGGGCGGACCGGGGTGGCGGAGCCGGGGGGTCGCCGCCGAGAGCCACCTCGAGCTCGACGCCGACGGAGCGCGGCGCTCCGTCGCGGTTCGCCAGGAGCGCTCGGGTGCCGTCGAGGTGGAAGTGGAGGGTTCGGTCCGCCGCTTCGAGGCCTTCGGTTTCGACGCGGGAGGTGAAGCTCGTTTCGTGCACGGCGGTCTGACCTCGCGAGCCACCGTGGACGTGGGCGTGGATCGCATCGAGCTGAGTCTCGGTCGCGGCCACCACACCCTTTCGCGTCGCGACCCTTCCGCGCCCCCGGAAGGGGCCGGCGGGGCAGCCGCGGGAGCGATTCGAGCCCCGATGGCGGGAAAGATCGTGGATGTGCGGGCGTCCGACGGGGCCATCGAAGAAGGGCGGGTGGTGCTCGTCCTCGAGGCCATGAAGATGCAGCTGGAGCTGGAGGCCCCCCGCGGGGGCCACCTGCTCCTCCACGTGCAGCTCGGCGATCAGGTGGCCTCCAAGCAGGTGCTGGCGGAAGTGGCGGAGGCGCCGGGCGAATGACCCTCCTCGCCGCCCCGAGCGCCCTCGAGTCCCGTCGTCTGGCCGGACTGATCTATGCCGGCCTGGGGGCCTTCCTATTCTCGCTCAAGGGGATCGTGGCGAAACTCATGTACGCGGAAGGAGCGGACGTCAACCAGGTCCTCGGCCTTCGCATGGGGTTCGCGCTGCCGATCTATCTTGTCATCGGCGGGTGGGCCTGGCGGCGACGCCTATCGAGAACGGGGATGACGCCTCCCCTCCTCGCGGCCGCATCGCTGGGCGTCTTGAGTTACTATCTGTGTTCCTGGCTGGATTTCCAGGGGCTTCGGTTCATCTCGGTCCAGCTCGATCGGCTGATCCTCTTTCTCTATCCCACGTTCACCGCGTTTCTCGCGTGGTGGTTTCTCGGAGACCGACTCACCGGGAGGCACATTCTCAGCCTCTCCATGTCCTACGCTGGAGTGCTCCTCCTTTTTGGTCGGGAGCTCGAGGCCAGCGGACATCAGGCCATCGTGGGCGGTCTGCTGGTCCTCGGCGCGGCCCTCCTCTACGCCGTGTACGTCACGCTGTCGAAGCCCACGATCTCTCGCCTGGGCTCGCCGATCTTCACCAGCGTGGCGATGGCCGCCGCCTCGGTGGCGATGCTGACTCACGTCGGCGTCGCCGTGAATCTGGGGGCGCCTTCGCCCCCGATGACGCCGTCCATCCTCGGCTACGGAGCGGTGCTCGCCGTGGCCTGTACGGTGGCCCCGAGCTTTCTCATCACCGCCGGCATCGCGCGGGTGGGGCCTGGCCTCGCGAGCGCGACTGGGAGCCTAGGGCCCACCCTGACCTCGGTTTTGGCCGTAGGCATCCTCGGGGAGGCCTTCTCTACCCACCATCTACTCGCTCTCGTACTCACCACCATTGGTGTCGCGGTGCTTTCCCCCGCGACCCGTAGCCCCCCGCCGTCGCCATCCGGCGGAAGAATGGAGATCTCCCATGAGTGACAAGGCCGTGGTCACCTGTGCCGTTACTGGCGTCCTGACCAACCCCCAGCAACATCCGGTGCCCGTCACGGCCCAGGAGATGGCCACCTCCGCCAAGCAGGCCTTCGATGCGGGGGCTGCCGTCATGCATGTTCACTTTCGCCAGCAAGGGGAAGGGATGGGGCATTTGCCCTCCTGGGAGCCCGAGGTCGCGGCCGAGATCGTCGACGCCATTCGCGCCGCATGCCCGGGGGTGATCATCAACCAGTCGACCGGGGTGGTGGGGCCGGACATCTCCGGTCCGGCGGCGGTCATCCGACGCATCCAGCCCGAGATCGCGGCCTGCAATGCTGGCAGCCTCAACTATCTCAAGACCCGCCGCAGCGGAGACTGGGCGTGGCCCCCGATGGTCTTCGACAACCCCGTCGAGAAGGTGTCGGCCTTCCTGGACGTGATGAAGGAGGCAGGCTCCCTTCCCGAGTTCGAGTGTTTCGACGTCGGGATCGTTCGCTCGGTGGGCCTGTTCGTCGACAACGGTCTCGCTCCGGAGACCCCCGACGTGAACTTCGTGATGGGCGTCGCTTCAGGCATGCCCGCGGACGCTCAGCTCCTTCCCCTGCTCAAGGCTTACGCGCCTCCCAAAGCGACGTGGCAGGTCACCGCGATCGGTCGGGACGACGTATGGCCCCTTCATCGGGCCGCCGCCGAGCTCGGGGGAAACCTGAGGACCGGGGTCGAAGACACCTTTTATCTCCCCAACGGGGACAAAGCCTCCGGAAACGGCGAGCTCATCGAAACGCTGGTGAAGGTGGCCCGGGAGGCCGGCCGCGAGATCGCCAGCCCCGAAGAATCGAGAGCCCTCCTCCACCTCAACTAGGACCTCGCCACAGCCGATCGAGCAA
>JBCBRU010000851.1:0-3162 GCA_039819565.1 Myxococcota bacterium
CTCAAGGCGCTGATCCACGCCCATCCCCGGGCTCGCCATGCGGCGGCGATCTACGAGCGGCGCCACCAAGAACATCTCCTCGAGATCCTCCCGGAGGGCCGGCGCTTTTCGCTCGTCTTCGCCGGCAATCACAGTCAGGGGGCGGTGTTTCGGAATGGTCAGCACATCCTCACTCCTGCCCTCGTCCAGCGTATCGACGAGATCGCTCACCGAATCCCCGGCTTTTACTTCGGACGCTTCGACCTTCGCTTCTCGACGCTCGAGGCCTTCCAGCGCGGCGAAGGTTTCCGCATCATCGAGCTCAACGGAGTGGGAGCCGAAGCCACGCATATCTGGGATCCGAACGCCAAGCTCTTGGACGCTTATCGGGATCTGTTCCGACAGTTCGAGCTGGCCTACGCTATCGGCGCCGCGAACCGAGCTCGGGGCGTTCAGCCCCGGCGCTTCCTCGATCTCGTCAAGGACGCAGTTGCCTACTTTCGGCTCGCCCGCGCTTATCCTCCGGCGACCTGATGGAAAGGTGGGGGCGAAGGTTGGCTTTCGGGATCGGAGTGGTGCTGCTGCTCGTCGTGGGGCTCGCGCTGCTGCTGCGGTGGGCCCCGGGCATGATGGGGCTCGAGATGAAGCCCGAGGACGCGAATCAGTGGTTCGAAGCGCAGGGCCTGCCCGTACCTGAATGGGGTACCGCTGCAGGGCCCGAACGCAATGTGGGTTTCGTACGGGCGGGGCGTCGAGGTGGGCCCCTCGTCCTCTTCATTCATGGCTCTCCCGGAGGCTGGTCGGCCTGGCAAGGCTATCTCGCCCACCCCGAGCTTCGTCAGATGGATCTCGTCGCGGTCGACCGGCCCGGGTATGGACGCTCGGGAGCGGGGAGGGTGCTTCCGTCCGTGGACGGCCAGGCTCAGCACATCGCCGCGGTCCTCGAGATGGTGGCCGCGGGGCGGCGGGCGGTGGTGGTCGGACACAGCCTCGGAGGGCCGATTGCGGGGCGTCTCGCCATGCTCTTTCCGGATCTTGTGAAAGGGCTCCTCCTCATTGCCCCTTCCGTGGATCCCGAGCTCGAGGAGACCAAGTGGTTTCAGCGCCTGGCGCTATGGCCAGGAGTGCGGGCGCTCGTACCCCCCGACCTCGAGGTGTGTAACCTCGAGATCTTGCCCCTCGAGACCCAGCTCGAATCCATCGAACCGGGCTGGGCGAAACTACGTGTTCCGACCGTCGTACTGCAGGGCACCGTGGATACGCTGGTGCCTCCGGGCAATGGGGCCTTCATCGAGGCGCGCCTGCCCGGGGCGGACGTCATTTTTCTGGAGGGGGTGGATCATTTCATTCCCTGGTCGAAGCCCGAGCTCGTGAGGCGGCATGTCCGCGCGCTCGCGCTAGGAGATGGAGGTTGAGATGGTGGTCGACATCATTTATGCGGCCCTTCTCGGATACTTCGTACTCGGGCTCTGCGTGGCGCTCGTGTTCGTCATATGGGGGGCTCCGAGAGTGGCGACCGGGGCCCAGGGCAGCCGCTGGCCGTTTCGCTTGATGATCTATCCAGGGGCCGTGCTGCTTTGGCCCCTGGCCCTCCGCGCGTGGAGGAGAGCCCTGTGATTCTGCGACAGCGTCAGATTCACGTCGTGGCTTGGCTGGTCATTCCGGTGGTGGTCGCGGTGGCGCTGTGGACGGCGCTCGCGACCCGCACCGAGGTTGCCACCGAGGCGGCGGGTTGGGCGACGAAAGAGCGAGCCCCATGAGTCACAAGTATGTCGCCGTCGCGTGGAACCCCCGGAAGAAGGCCTTCGATGCTTTCCTTGCTGCCGGCGTCCTCCTCTACCTCGCCGTCTTCGTGGGCGGCTCTCTCGCTGCCCTCGGGGCCGACGCACCCTCGGAGGAGATTCTCCTCCTTCGTGGGGCCGGCTCCGCGGCGTTGGTGCTCCTGCATGTGGTTTTGGCCATCGGTCCGCTGACCCGGCTCGATGCCCGCTTCGCTCCCCTCCTCTACAATCGTCGCCACCTCGGGGTGCTGCTCTTCTTTCTCGCCTTGGTCCATGCCGTCGTCGTGTCCATCACCTACTTCGGCTTTGCGGCCCGAGATCCTCTCTACAACCTGCTGTCTGTCGAAGGCGGCGACGCCGACGGGCCCTTCGGCGTATTTCCGCTCCTGGGTCTCATGGCCCTAGGAGCGCTGGCTCTCCTCGCCACCACGAGCCACGACTTTTGGCAGAAGGTGCTGGGACCAGTGGCGTGGAAGAGCATCCACATGCTCGTCTATCCCGCTTACGCGCTGGTGGTGGTGCACGTGGCGCTTGGAGCGCTGCGGTCCGAACACGGCTCGGCGTTGGTGGTGGGGCTCGGGGCGGGCGCAGGTCTTCTTTCAAGCCTGCATCTCGCGGCCGCCCTCCGGTCCCGCCGGGTCGACGAGGACGCGCGAGCCTCCGAGGATGATTGGCTGGACGTGGGCCCGGCGGAGCGCTTTCCTCTGGATCGGGCGCGGTCGGTACGTCTTCCCTCCGGAGCGCGTCTGGCCGTGGTTCGACACGCGGGCGGGCTCAGCGCCCTCCACGGGGTATGCGCACACCAGGCCGGTCCGCTGTACGAGGGGCGCGTCATTGACGGCTGCCTCACCTGTCCCTGGCACGGATGGCAGTACCGTCCCGAGGACGGGCGCTCACCTCCCCCCTTCGAGGAGCGTATCGCGAGCTATCCCATTCGTGTTCGAGAGGGGCGGGTCGAGATTCGGGAGGTCCCCAATGGCTGAGTTCTTCGTGGGCTACGCGGATACGCCCCCTCGCACCAAACGCTTCGCCTTGATCGCGGGCGCAGTGCTCCTCGTGGTCGTGGTGGCGGCGGGGCTGGGTTGGGCGCTGACCCAGCGCCGTGCCGGCACCGCCACCTGGGACATCACCACCGTCGTAGAGCGTCAGGGTATCTTGCAGGTCTCACCCTATGGCATGCTGCATACCCGGGACGCGTCGGGGGGGTGGACGACGACCCTCCTCGTTGAAGATGGTAAACTCGGCTTGCGCGCGCAAGCCTCCTCGCTGGACGGTCGCTCGGGACGAGAGCGAGCATCTCTTCGCCGGCTCGACCCAGAAGAGTCCCTCGCACCTTCACCGAGCGACCGTCCAGCGAGGAGGCTTGCGCGCGCAAGCCGAGTTTACCATCTTCAACGAGGAG
>JBCBRU010000852.1:0-3131 GCA_039819565.1 Myxococcota bacterium
GAACCGGAACGGTGGCTACGGATACGTGGTCGGGCGAAGTGGACGCGCTCCGTATCAGCAACACGGCCCGCTACTGAACACCACGGCTTCTCCCTTTGAACTCGAGGGGCGAGAGCGAGCCACCGAAGCGAAGGTTTGGCAGCGCCATCGGTCTTGAAGCAGGTTATATTGCGGCTCTTCGCGACCATGCCTCCCTCGAGTTCAAAGGGAGAAGCCGTGGTGTTCAGTAGCGGGCCGTGTTGCTGATACGGAGCGCGTCCACTTCGCCCGACCACGTATCCGTAGCCACCGTTCCGGTTCGCGCCGCTCCCACCCAGGCGGTGCTGGAGGAAGCCGTGAAGCGGAGGGGTCCCATGTCCGCCGCTGCCACCTGTCCGTCGATGAGAATCCGCAGCCCGGTGGCCGGGTCGAGGACGACGGCCACGTGGCCCCACGCCCCACTAGCGAGGGCCCCGGCGGCGGTGGTGGCCGAACTCGCGGCGCCGGCGCCGTCGTAGCTCGACGCAGACACCGCTCCTCCGGCGAGGGCGCGAACCTCGAGACCGGCGCGAACCCGGCGATCGTGATCTGAGTACAAAGTGCCGGGGCTTTGTGGGCGAGCGCTCAACTCGACGGTGGCGGGCACCGCCGTGAGGGCAGGGGCCCCGAGCTGAATCGGGGTGGCCATCGCCCCCGCGGAGTAGGCCTGGCCGAGAAGGGTGCTGCGCCCGGGCACCGAGGTCCAACCGGAGGCGGTGGCGGGACCTGCCCCGCACCCTGCGGCGAGGGGAGCCGGAAGCTCGAAGTCATGGCTCCGCAGGCAGTCCGCGTCCTGAGGCAGCGGGGCGAGATAGAAGGGCTCGAAGCGCGCGCCGACCGTGACGTCCGCGGCCGGGGTGAGGGTGCAGGACGTGCCGGTGGTCCCGGCGCAAGCCCCCGTCCAGCCGAAGAACACGGCGTCTGGACCCGGCGTGGCGTCGAGCTGAAGAGACTGTCCGGTGGGAAAGCGGGCCGTGCACTCCGCACCGCAGTCGATGCCGGCAGGGATGGAGACCACCGTTCCCACGGCTCCCCCCGCCAAGCTCACCGTCACCTCACTCGTGTCGCCCTCGAAGCGCGCGGAGACGTTGCGGGCCTGACTCATCTGGATCGAGCACTCGGTCATCATCCCTGAAGGGGCGCAGTCTCCGCCCCAACCGGCAAATCGCGACAGCGGAGCGGGCGCGGCGGTGAGCGTCACTCTTTGGTTGTTGTCGAACCCGGCCAGGCACTCGACCCCACAGTCGATCCCGCTGGGATCCGAGGTCACAACGCCCGTTCCACCTCCCTCGAGGGTGACTTCGAGAGGGATTCCGGGGGTGCGAAAGCGAGCGCCCACGGTGCGCGCCTGATCCAGCGTGAGCGTGCAGACCTGGTTGCGCCCGGCGCTCGCGCAGTCGTTCTCCCACCTATCGAGCTCCCGATCGGGCCCGGGCACGGCCATAAGAGCGACCTGCTGACCCGCGGGGAAGAAAGCCTGGCAGAGATTTCCGCAGCTTATGCCCGCAGGGTCCGACGTGATGCTTCCTGCCCCCCCCCGCACCGAGGCGCTCAGGCGGAACGCGGTGGTGCGAAACGAAGCGGTGACGTCGACGTCGCCGGTGAGGTCGACCACGCAGATCGGCTCGGTGCCGGCACACGCCCCACCCCACTGAAGAAACTCGGAGTCTCCGAAGCTCCTCGCCTCGAGCATGACCTGGGTTCCCACCGGGAAGGATCGATTGCACGTAGGATTGCAAAGGAGGCCGCTCGGCTGGCTGACCACGGACCCCGCCCCGGTCACGCTGACCCGGACCTCGGGAGCTCCAACACAGGCCGGCCCGTCCGTGCAGACCTCGCCCGCTCCGCAGGATTGAAAGGCAAAGCCGCGTCCATCGGCGGTGCAGGTCTCGATGCCCTCGACGCCGCCCCGGGCGCATCGGGCCTCTCCCGCGAGACAGGCGATGGCCGGCTCGAGGCCCAGCTCCACCGTTGCGGGTCGGTCGGGCCGGGGCACCACTTGAGCTTCGGCCGCGAGAAAACCGTTCGCCTCACCCACCACCCGGTAGCGCGTGCCGAAGGCAGCCCCGTCGATGCGAAAGCTCCCAGTGGCTGAGCTCGTCGTCACCTCTCCGAGGTCTGGACTCACCGTGATACGGCCGAAGAGACCGTTGCCGGTGCTCGCCTCAAAGAGGCGTCCGGTGATGGCGGTGGCATCGACGAGGTTGGCGTCGTCGCCGCAGCCCAACGTGGCGAAGAAAAAGAGGAGCGCTCCTTGCCGGCGCATGCCTGGGACCCTGGCACGCGCGCCCGCGAACAGGCGAACGCGAGGGGGGCGCCCCCCACTCGGCCGATGGTCCATCTGACGCCGTCCTCAATCCGTGAACGCGACCGCACGCGGCAACCACGTCCCGACCTCGGACCGGAGAGCGCGAGGCACAGCGTGAGCGACGCCCAACGGGTTGGACCGAACGGAGGAGCGGCCGACTCACCTCTCGGAGCGTAGCGACCAGTCGAGCGCTGCCTCGACGTGAAGAAGGGTCGTATCGAAGAGCGGCGCGTCCGTACTCTGCGAATCGAGCAGAAGCCCGATCTCCGTACAGCCCAAGATGATGCCTTCGGCCCCGGCGAGCTGAAGCTCGCGCACCACCTCTCGATAGCGATCACGGGAGGCTTCCTTCACTACGCCCAGACAGAGCTCGTCATAGATGATCCGGTGGACGTCCTCCCGAGCCGCCGCTTCGGGGATCACCACGTGAAAGCCCCGTTGCTCGAGGCGACGGCGATAGAAGTCCTGCTCCATGGTGAACTTCGTCCCGAGAAGACCCACGGTCTCGACCCCTCGCTGCGCCATCGCGTCGCCCGTCCCGTCCGCGATGTGAAGAATGGGTACTGTGGTGGCTGCGACCATGTCGTCATAGACGCGATGCATAGTATTGGTGCACAGCACCAAGGCTTCCGCTCCCGCCCCTTCGAGGCGAGCCGCGATGTCGGCGAGGACTCTCCCCGCTTGGTCCCAGTCGCCGACATCGCGGCTCGCCTCGAAGGGGCGGGAGCGGAAGCCTTGGTGCTGTGCACCAATACTATGCATCGCGTCTATGACGACATGGTCGCAGCCACCACAGTACCCATTC
>JBCBRU010000853.1:0-3116 GCA_039819565.1 Myxococcota bacterium
CGGCCGGGGCGTTTGGCGTCCTCGTCTCGGCGATCACTCGAGATGGTTGGCTCCTCTTAGACGAGATCCAACTCACGCTCGATGAGCAAGGCCCCTCGCCTCCCGAGCTGATCATCGCCGAGCCTGGTCCGGGCGCACCTCCTCCTCGCCCCGTCGACGCTCCCGCCGCCGCCGCCACCAAGCGGGAGGCTGCGAAGGACCTCCCGGAGGACCTGAGTGACCTCGCTTTTCCCCGTCGCATCTGACCTCTTGCTTCGCTCGACTCGAACAGCCCCAAGCATGCTCTTTTGAGTCGAGCGGCCGGCACGGCTGGGGCCGCCGCTGTTGTCCCGTCCGTCGACATGGGCGTTTTCGAGGACGAGCGCGCTTATCGGCACTTTTCGGCGGCGCGCCCACGCTGTGCCCAGGAGACGGTGTCCACTGGAACAAAGCGGACCGGAGGCCCGGACTCCAAAGTCCCGACGTGCCAAAACCGCCCGCACTCGGCCAGGTCCTGGGTGCGACGCCCGGAGCCGCCGATGCGCGAGCTCCACACCACCTCCGCCCTCGTCGGCTCGGACTGAGCACCGCGGTAGTCGTGGTACTGGACATAGACGTCATAGCTCGGCTCACCGAGCTCGAGGAGCGTCGTCCGCTCGGGGCCAAAACCCTCACGATCGTCGCGGTCCAAAAAGGGATCATCGAAGAGCCAATTCGGATCTCCCCAGCTGGGGTTCTTGGCCGCAAAGTAGCAATCCTCACCGTCCACGAAGGGAGCTCCGCCAGAGCGCACGAGATGCAGATCGAGGTCGCTAAATGGCGTATCCCAAGAGAGCTCCAGGCTAAGAGAGAGATCCTCGAGGCGCGGCGGAGCGATGGTGCCGGTCAAAGTGAGTTGCGTATCCGCGGCAGGCTCGCCGTCGAGCTCGAGAACTGCGAGATACTGTCCGAGAGGCCCACTGGCCTCGAACTCCACGATCACCTCGAGCGCATCACGCGGCTCGGCGACAGCTTCCACGATGCTGAAGTAGGGGGCGCTTCCAGCTCGGAGATTAGCCCCCTCGAAGGTCCAGGGGAGGGACGGCAGCAAACAGCGGATGGTTCGGCGGACAACCTGGCCGCGCCGGACCGACCCGAAATCGACGAGGGGACGAGGACAGTCCGGAGCTCCGAACGCGATAGCTCGCCCGGAAAGAGAGAGCTCAGCGTCGAGGCCGGAGGAGAATCGGAAGGTAGCTACGCCCTCCTCCTCGAGGTCGGGGGCGGAGGGCGAATACCGAATCTCGAAGCGGGCCCCGGCGCCAGGCTCCAATTCGACGGGGAGGATCAAGGCATCGCCACCCACCGCCGTGACGGCGAACGTGCCAGGTCCCGAAACGTCCACCTCCGTCAACTCGCCAAACTGATCCCCTACGTTCGTCACCAACACCTCACGCTGAGCGACCGCGTCGACCGCAACTCCAGAGAATGAGATGGACTGAGGGGACAAGCTCGGCGTCGCCGGGCGCTCGTCTCGTGCCCGAGCCGAGATCGGGAGGGCGACGGCCAGATCGTCGGCCTCCATCACCATGGTCGCGTCGTAAACGCCGGCCGACCGCGGACCGAACCGGAGCTCAACCTCCACCGCGCGGCCGTTCGGAAGAGCCGACCCGTTGAGCGTCCCGCCCGCGGAGAGAAAGGCTCCGAAGACGTCGCGCTCGGGTTCGAAGCGCACCGAGCGGACCACCAAACGGCTGCCGCTCGTGTTCCTCAGGTCGGCGGTGACGCGGCTCGTGCGCCCCGCCGCCACCTCGCCGAAGTCGACGCTGACGGGGTCGAAAAAGCCGGAAGCCGGACTGGGCCCGATCGTGTCGCCCTCACAGGCGGCGAGGAAGAGAGCGAGGGTCACGGCAGACCGCACGTCCAAAGCATGCCCTCCTGGAAATCAAGCCGCCACTCCGTCCATCAGAGAGTGCGTCCCACCGCGTGCGACCACCACATGATCGACCAGCGGGATGCCGAGCAAACGCCCGGCATCGATGAGGCGCTCCGTCAAAGCTACGTCCTCGGGACTGGGTCGGGGATCCCCGCTTGGGTGGTTGTGGAGGACCACGACGCTGGCCGCCCGACGGCGCAAGGCGGGCGCGAACACCTCGCGCGGATGGACGAGGCAAGCCGTGAGGGTTCCCATCGAGACCCGCTCCCAGCCCGCCACGCGACCGCGAGCATCGAGGCAGACCACCCAGAAGCCTTCCACCGGCTCGAGACCCAGCCACGGACGGAGACGGTCGAGGAGGTCCTCAGGTCCTTGGATCGCGGCGCTCAGCCGCTCGCTTTGCCACGCCTCCAGCAATTCGAACAAAGCCTCAATCGCGGGTCGGCGGTCGAGGCCGAGCGCGGCCACGAGAGGCTCGGGTCCGGCGTGAAAGACGCCGGACCATCCTCCGAAGGCATGAAGGAGCTCAAGCAACTCGGGCGTTCGCTGGGGCCGGTCAAACAGGACGGCGAGAGCTTGGGCTTCGCGCATGCTCCCCGCTCCTTCAGGCCCCGTGCCAACTGAGCGCTCAGGCCATGGAAGAGACGGCCTCCGAACATCGGACCTTCGGCCAAGAAATCCGGATCCCGTGCCTCACAATGGGACGAAGCGCGCCTCCCCGCTCCAGAGCTGCGCCCCGGGGCCGAATGCTCACCTCGATGTCCCCTCGCCGTGCCTCGACCGGAGCGCTCTCGCGCGGCGAGACCCGCCCTGAGAGCGAAGACGGTGGGGAAGCGAACTGGGCCACTCCAGGTCCTCTGTCGCTGATCTGCCGACTTGCGGGGGAGACGCTGGGCCTGAGAGGCGTGGTTCTCGGCGTGTACGGGCCCCGCGGGTTCCGCGTTGCCGCGGAGCACGGTCTCGACGACGAGGCGAGGGCTCTGATCCTGTCCGCTTTGGGAGTTCCGCCCCCGGCGGGTGTTCCTCTTTGTACGAGCTCTCTCGAGCTCGCCCCGGACCGAGCGGCGCTGAGCGTGGTGCTGACCGATCACGCCGTCGAGCCCCTCGGAGTCCTCGTCGCGCTAGACCGTGCTCCGCGGCAACGCGGAACCCGCGGGGCCCGTACACGCCGAGAACCACGCCTCTCAGGCCCAGCGTCTCCCCCGCAAGTCGGCAGATCAGC
>JBCBRU010000854.1:0-3105 GCA_039819565.1 Myxococcota bacterium
CGCGCCCCTTGAAGGGCGTCCTCCTTGACCCGTCGCAGCCCGAGGGCGAGAGCCAGGCGATGAGTACCGACACCAGCCCTCTGTTCAAGCCGTTCCGCGTGCGCGGGCTCGAGGTTCCGAATCGCGTGGTTATGGCCCCGATGACGCGCTCCAAGAGCCCAGGGGGAGTGCCCACCCGTGATGTCCGCGACTACTACGCGCGGCGCGCGGCGGCCGATGTCGGGCTCATTCTGTCCGAAGGTACCACTCTCCGTCGCGCCGGAGCCTCCAACGACGCCCACGTTCCCAACTTCCACACCTCCGAGGCCCTCGACGGATGGCGCTCGGTGCTCGAAGGCGTCCACGCCGCGGGTGGCAAGATGGGCCCCCAGCTGTGGCACGTGGGCATGCTCAGAAAGCCGGGCACCGGACCTCATCCCGAGGCGGCTTCGGACAGCCCTTCCGGACTGACTCACAAAGGAAAAGCTGTCCTCCCCGAACCCACGGATGAAGAGGTGCAGGATATGGCCCAAGCCTACGCCGACGCTGCCCGGGAGGCCGTCGGACTGGGCTTCGACTGCGTGGAGATCCACGGCGCTCATGGCTACCTGATCGACCAGTTCTTCTGGTCTACGATGAACCAGCGCAGCGATCGCTGGGGGGGCCCCGGGGCCGTAGATCGCACGGCCTTTGCGGCCGAGGTGGTGCGCCTAACCCGAGCTGCGGTCGGGGAGCAGGTTCCGATCTCTTTTCGATGGTCTCAATGGAAACAACAGGACTTCACCGCGCGCCTGGCCGCATCGCCCGAGGCCCTGGAAACCTTCCTAGCCCCCATCGTCGAGGCCGGCGTCGATCTCATTCACGCGTCCACTCGACGGTTTTGGGTGCCGGAGTTTCCCGAGGTGGATGGTGAGGACGGACTGAACCTGGCCGGATGGTGCAAGAAGCTGATGGGCACCCCGGTGATCACCGTGGGCTCGGTCGGCCTCTCGTCCGACTTCATTCTTTCCTACGGAGGTCAGGGGGCCGAAGCCCGTACGCTTGACGAGCTGATGACCCGTTTGGACCGCGGAGAGGTGGACCTCGTAGCGGTGGGTCGCGCGCTCCTTCAGGACCCCTTCTGGGCCACGAAAGTGAAGGAAGGACGAGCGGACGAGCTTAAAGACTTCGACGCCGCTGCTCTCGGCACCTACTACTAATCCCTATAAGACCTGCCCTCGGGACGGCTCGGCGTTCTTGCAGCAGCCGCCTAGCTTGCCTTCCGACGACGACGACGCCACCCCCACGCGAGGAGAAGAAGGGCGGTGAGCCCCGGCGCCTCTCCTCGCGCCGACCGACAGCCGCTCGAAACCTCGGGGGCGTCGCTGGGAGTGACCGAGTCATCCGGGCCGGCTTCACCTCCCGTGCTCGGACTCCCGCCGTCGGCGACGCGTAGCGTCACCTCGTGCCGCGCCACCGCCTGCCCCCCCCGACCGTCGTCGACCAGGACCTCCCAGCTAAGGATGGCTCCGTCCGCGCCCTCCGGCATGATGAACTCGAGGATAGAACCGTTGGGCTGAAGCGCGGTGGCCGAAGGGCCGTCCGTTTGGCTGAATGTGAAGCTGAGGCTGTCCCCGTCCGGGTCCGAAGAAGCGCTCGCGTCGAGGGAAACGCTCTGCCCGGGCTGCGCCGTCGCGGGTCCGGTCAGCGCGGCGGTGGGCACAACGTTCGCCGGCGTGAGCATCACGGTATGAGTCGCCGAGGCTTGCCCCCCGCGCCCGTCGTCGACAGTGAGCGTGACCTCGATCAGAGCTCCGACCTCTGCTTGGGGCAGCGTCATCTCCAGCGTATCGGTGGTGGCGTTGCGCAGCTCGGCCTGTGGGCCCGAGGTCTGGGACCACTCGAAGCTGAGTGCATCGCCGTCCGGATCAGAACTCCGCTTGCCGCTGAGCGTGACCACCGCCGCCGCCTCGGCCATTGCGGGACCATCAACGACGGCCGCTGGCGGTTGGTTGGGCGGTCCTCCGAGGTCGAGCTCGAGCTCACCGTAGCGGAGCTCGCCCGCGTCTCCCGCGTTCAGGTCTTGAATACGAAGCAGCCAGGTCCCCTGCGAGGCTTTGCCGTAAAGGGCTACGACGTCGTCGTCATAGCTGCGGAGATCTGGATAGATCGCATAAAGGTCGCGCCGGGTGGAAGTATCCTCGGTCTCGAGGGTGACCGAGGTACCGTCGGGATGGACGAGCTCGACCCTAACGTTGCCCCGCGCCTCGTGCCGGAGGTCCATGAATACGCGGAGCGCGTCCACGCTACCGGAGTTCTGCACCACAAAGGGAAGTTCGAGAACACCTTGTCCGTCCGGGATGGGGGTGCCCGGCGTACCCGAGATGACACGAACGAGGTTCCTCTCGATGGGCATGTCCGACAAAAGCACGAAGCCCTGCACGTCGAGGTCGGGATCCGACACGCTGGTCCCCGTGACCACCGCTTGCCAGCGACCGGCAAGCGGGCTGGACACCACCACCTGCTCGACATTGTCCAAGGTGTTGCGGCCGCGGGTGGCCGGCTGAGCGGGGCTTGCGGGGTCCAAGACCCATGGCTGGTGCTCGACCCCACTCGGGTCTATGAGCACGAGGTCGATGTCGTTGAGCAGCTGCCGCTGGGCGGTGGAGTTGAAGAACGCGTCGAGCCAACTGAGGGTCACCTTGAGATCCGGTGTCCCCGCCGGCACCTCGAAGTTCAGCTCGGCGCGCGCGCCCTGGCGCACCGCGCCGCGGACGATGCGGCGCCCCCCACTGCTTCGATCCGATTCGATGAGTGCGGCCGCCGAGGCGGCGTTCGCGATGCCCCAACCGTATCGATAATCCGGCCCCACGTTGTAGGCGTCGACCGCGGTGTGAATCAACAAGCCTCGAGCGACGTCAGGAGCCATCCTTCGCCCCCCAGAGCCCTCCTCAAAGAGCTCTGCGAGGAGAGCAAGCATGCCGGTGACGCCGGGCGTGGACATAGAGGTTCCCTGAGCAGCGCCGTATCCGCCGCCGGGCACCGTCGACACCACATCCACCCCGACCGCGACCACATCCGGCTTCACGCGACCGTCCTCGGACGGTCCTCGCGAAGAGAAAGGGGCGAGGTTTCCCTGCGCGTCGC
>JBCBRU010000855.1:0-3104 GCA_039819565.1 Myxococcota bacterium
AGGCCCTCTCGACTGACGGACAGCTTGCCGAGGTGGTCCGTATCGAGCGCATCGACGCCGGCCTGAAAGATGAGGAGCTCCGGGTGCTGGGCCATCACCATCGAGGAACGCGGCGCCGAAGAAGTGACCCACTTCGGGCAGAGGCGCACCGCCCCCGAAGGTGTCAAGGTTCGTAACCCGGCCTTCGACGTCACCCCTGCTCACTGGGTCGCTAACGTCTTCACCGAGCGCGGCGCCACCGGCTCCGATATTGCCGCCGGCCTCCTCGCCCAGCAGGGCTAGCCCAGTCCATGCCCCGCTCATAAGGCCAAACCATTCTCAAACATTGAATGATTAGGCTCTCAGTGCTCTCAACCATTTATAGCATATACATCTTTAGGGTAAATCTGGTTTTTGTCTGCAATAACCCCCAAGCCTGGCCCCCTGCGTTCGTTATCGAAGACGAACCCCCTAGAGTTAGCCCTATTGTCGACGATAACGAAACGATACCACCTAGGCGAAGGTGTCATTGTCTCCCCGAACGAAACAAAGCGCTTGAGCTTAGGGGTCATCCGGCGACCAAGCCCGGAGGTCGGTCCGATGCGCAACGCCTCCGACGGGCGTAGTAATCAGGCCGCCCCCGAGCCCCTGCGCATCATGTGAGGGTAGACGCCCAGCGGAGCCTCGTCGAAGCCCAGCCTGCGGTAGAGAGCTTGAGCGTCCTTGGTCTGTAGGTGCACGAAGCGAACCCTCCGCATGCGAGGATGGTCCAAGAGGATGCGTATGAGTTGGGTCGCAATCCCCCTGTGGCGCAGCTCCGGCTCGACCCAGACGTCGTAGATCCACGCGTGCTTCGTATCGTCGGACACAGCCCGCGCGCTGGCCACGACGTCCCCTTGGGGTCCTCGAGCGAGCACCCAAGCGGTCGCGGCGAGGTGGGCGGCGATGAGATCCGAGGCCGGTATCCCCTCGTTCCAGTAGGCTCGAGTGAGGGGCGCAGCCACGGCTTCGGCGTCCTCGCTCGTGGCCCAAACGTGAAACCGCGCCGGGCCCGCCCCCCAGTCCTCGGGAGCTGGGTCTTCTTCCGAGACCGCGCGCATCCGCTCGATCGCTTCGAGGTCGCCCGGAGCGCCGCGGGCCCAGAGCGCCTCGATGAGCTGCCGCTTGAGGGCGAGAGGCTTGCTCTGGGCGAGGTTGGCCCGCGCCGATACCTTCTCGGGCACAAGCCGAGTCACGGCCACGCCCTTGATCTCCCCTCGATAGATGTCGGCCTGGGGAGAGAGCGGGGCGTAGCCTCCCTCCGGCTGGAAGCGCTCCATCAGGGCTGTCAAGGCCGCCGCCTTGGTCTCGCTGAGCGAGTGGGGCTCGAGTCGCCCCTCGACCTGGACGCTGCGATAGAGCGTCGTGGCCGGACAGGCCCGCTCGGGGTCGATGAAGTAGCTGGGAATGGGCGCCAAGACCTGCTCCGCTTGGAGGGTTACGAGAGGCGCGCGGCCTTTGGCGGCCTCCTTGGCGAGCGCGGAGGCCTTGGCCCCGTGAAAGATGATCTCCCCATCAAAGCGCAGGGCGTGGACGGAGCGGAGCTGCGCCTTGCCGTCGACATCGACCCACGCGAGGTGCGCAAACGGAGCTACGTCGAGAACGGAGAGCCCCTCATCCGAGGGCCGGGCCAGCTGGGCGCGTCGCATGGCCTGACCTTGCTCGACGACTGGACTATCAAGAAGATCCAGATTGAACAAAGTAGATAGTCCAGCCATCCTCGCCACGTGGAGTGGGAGCTCATCCTCGAGGTCGGGCGAGAACCGGGTCAGTCCCTCTACCTCGCCATCGCTCGGGCCCTGTCCGAGGCCGTGCGCGACGGTCGGCTGTCCGAGGGCACGCGGCTGCCGAGCTCTCGACAGCTCGCGGAGGCCCTCAAGGTGCAGCGGAACACGGTCGTAGCTGCGTACGAAGAGCTCGAGGCCGAGGGGTGGATCGAGTCCCATGAGCGCCGCGGGACCTTCGTGGCCGCCCAGACCGTGCGGTCGCCCTCGCCCGCCCGAGGTACGCCGGGAGAGCGCTGTGCCTTTGCGCTGCCCCCTCCCATCGCGGGTCCACCGCGTCCCCCCGACGTCCCCTTCCCGCTGTCCGGGGGCCTTCCCGACCTCAACCTCGTGCCCAGAGATGCGCTGGCCCGCGCCTACCGCCGCGTACTTCGGCGGAGCCCGAGCTTGCTCGGCTACCATCATCCGGCCGGCCATCCGAAGCTCCGCGCGGAGGTCGCGAGCCTGCTCCGGCGCTACCGGGGCCTGCGGGTCGGCGCCGACGAGGTGTTCATCACTTCGGGCGCCCAGATGGCCCTCTTTCTCGTTGGTCAACTCTTATTGCGGGGCAGCCAAGGTACCGACGTCGCGGTGGAATCCCTCGGCTACCCCCCGGCGTGGTCCGCCTTCGAGTCGGGGGGGGCTCGACTGCACGCCGTCCCGATCGACGACGAAGGGATCCGAGTCGATGCGCTCTCTCAGCTCGTCCACCGGCTCGAGAGCCGGGGACGTGGCCTGCGAGCCGTGTATGTCACCCCCCATCACCAGTATCCCACGATGGTCTTGATGTCTCCAAGCCGTCGATTGGCGCTCCTCGCCCTCGCGGCCGAACATCGCTTCGCCGTCGTGGAGGACGACTACGACAATGAGATCCACTACGCCGGACAGCCCGTCCTGCCTATCGCCAGCTCGGATCGCCACGGCTCGGTCCTCTACATCGGAACCCTCTCTAAGGTTCTCGCCCCGGGACTCAGGCTCGGATACATCGTGGCCCCCCGTGCGGTCATCGAGCATCTCACCCACCTTCGACGGGTATTGGATCATCAGGGGAGCCACGCCCAAGAGGCGGCGGTGGCCGAACTCTTTGAAGAGGGAGAGGTGCAGCGCCACGTACGCAGGGTCCGGAAGCTCTACGCTGAACGACGAGGGGTCCTCGCCTACGCCCTCGAGCGAGAACTCGGTGAAGTCGTCGACTTCGACCTCCCCGCGGGCGGGCTCGCCCTATGGGTCAAGGTCGCGGAGGTGTGCCCCTCGGATTGGGCCGACCGCGCCCTGGAGCGAGGTGTGGCCATGGTTCCGGGGCGCGAGCTCAACCTCGCCCGC
>JBCBRU010000856.1:0-3098 GCA_039819565.1 Myxococcota bacterium
CCACCCATGGTGCGCAGCAAACCAGGCCGGACCCGGCTGAGCTCTCAGGGTCCAGGCTTGGTCCGGATAGGCCAAGGCCCGCGCTACGCTCGGCTCTTCGACATCCATTTTCGGCGACCCGGCGAGGACCCCGAGGCCCGCCGCGAAGACCTGAAGCTGCGCGTCGTCCGCCGCCTCGAGCGCGGGGGCCGCTAGGGTGGATACGGCGAAGCGAAGGGTGACGTGCCCCTGGATCGAGGCCCGACGTCCCACCCGCACGAAAGTGGGGCTCTCCGGGCGATAGATGGGTGCGATCAAGTGACCCTCCGCCCGGCCCGCCCTTTGAGCCGAGAGGGCCCCGAGGCCCCCGCGATCCGTCACCTGATCCGCAGCGCGGACGAAGGCCGGATCCGTGGCCAGGTCCGCCCCGAAGCGGCGCGCGGGCGGGGCGGGATGAACATAGAGCTCCGGGCGATAGCTCGGTCGATCTCCCGCGACGTGCCCGTCTTTGTCGCGGATCCGGAACTCCTCGAGGCCGTCCCGTCGCGCTTCTCGTTCGAGGGCGTGGCGCTCGCTCCTGGACACTACGGGTACGTAGGTCAGCTCGAGGATGCCCGGATGCTGTCTTCGGGCCTCGGTCGCAATACGCGAAAAGTCACTCCGACGGAGGGTACCGATGATGTCGTTGCTCTTCTGCAGCGACTCGAGAACGTAACCCAGGTGATCGATCTCCCGGTCGACCTGGGCGGCCCGGCGGGTCACCTCGGCCTCGAAGCTGAGCCGCGCCTCCCTTCTCTCGAGCGATCGGAGTCCTACGAAGCTCAGGGTTGATGTCAGCAGGCCGGCCACGACCAGCGCGGACTCGGCGACGGCGAAGGAAAGCCTCGCCACCTCAGCCGTCTCCTTCTTCCCCGCGGATCCGGACATCTATCTCTTCGAGGAGGTCCGGCGAGGGCGTCAGACCCAGTTGGTGGGCGGTGCGGAGGTTGAGCATCGACTGCCCCTTCACCGCGGAGGTCATGGGGAAGTCTTCGAGGGGACGGCCCCGAGCCAGCTCGAGCGCCCACATCCCCGCCTTCAGTCCGTTTTCGTAGGCCGAGCCGACGTACCCCACCAGCGCGCCATCATCGACGGCGAAGCTGAACATCGCGAAGGACGGTCGCCTCAGATGCTCGATGGTCCAGTTCATGACCTCCCGCGGCGGCACCGGAGCTCCGCTCTCATCTTTGACGGTATGGTAGGTGTACAGACCGACCGCCTCCGCGGTGCGGTTGAGCGTTCGCACCGCCTTTTTCCAGGCCCGGAAGGTCCGGGGCTGAAGGTAGCTTGCGAATCGCTTCGACGCGGTTTGTTGTCGGATCCAGGCGATGGCCCCATCTGAGGTGGGCGAGGCGTCCGTCAGCAAGGCAAGCTTCGATGAGCCCGGGGCGATGCGATCGAGAAGGGCGACGGAGCGATCGACGGCCGGTCGCTCGAGGAGGCCCGTGACGTTGGCGGCCGGGAAGCCGTACTTCGCGGCGGCCGCGTTGACCCCGCAGAAGACGACTTTGAGGTCATCGCGCCCCACCAGGAATCGCGAAAACTCGTCCTGGGCGTTGTCGTCGCTCGTGATGACCACGTCCGGACGCCATTCCTCGGTGATCGCGAGGGCGAGCTCGCCGGCCTGGCGGCGCTCCTCGGGGCGGGAGCGCCGCTTGGTGTCCATGAAGTACACCTCCCACACGACGTCTTTGGCTCCGGCGAGGGCGCGCTCGATGCCGCGCTGGATGCCTGCGGTCCACGCGTAGTCCGAGCTGTAGGAGTGGACGATGAGGATCCGCGTCGGGGACACCGGTGCCGGTCGGTCTGGGGCCGGGGCGCGGCCGTCTTCGCGGCTGGGCGCACAAGCGAGCGCAGCGAGGAGACACAGCCCCCCGGCGGCCCGGGTCGGACGCACGGAGCGGTCCACGTCTGCCTAGGTCGTTCGGGCCCCCCAGACCTGGAGCCGGAGCCCCCCCTCCGTCGGCGCCCGCCTCAAATGGATTCACTCCCCCCCGGGACCCTCGGAAGGAATGAAAAGAGCAGCCTGCCTCGTTACAGAACGTCCTCGCTTGCGACCCTCGAAGGCCGGGTGAGACAACGATCCGAGACATGGTCGGCCGCTCGACGACGTCGCTGCTCGCGCTTTCGCTGCTCGTGGCCTGCGCCCATGGCGGCGTCGATGCACCGGGCGCCTCTCTCGGTCCCTCGGGCACGGGACTGACCCCTCCCATCCAGGTCCTGGAGGAGAGGGGGCTTCATCGCATCGAAACGGACGGCCGCGACCGCTACGAGTACCTGGTCCGGTATCGGGTGCTGACGGAAGAGGGCGCTCAAGCCTGGCGGACCATCGAAGCGACCTGGTCGCCGTGGCGCCAGGAGCGGCCGGAGCTGACGGCCACGGTGGAGACGCCCGATGGCCAGCGGCTGACCCTGGATCCTTCCTCCGTGTCCGTCTCCCCCGTCGACGCGGACGGGCCGAGTCCGCGCCTCCGCGTGTCGGCCGAGATCCCCGGGGTCACGGTGGGGGCTTTGGTGGAGCAGCGCGTAGTGCAGGCCGACACCGTGCCCCTCATCCCAGGGAGCACCAGCGGCCGCTTTTACTTCGGGATGCGCGTCCCCGTGGGGCGCTCGGTGCTGGTGCTCGATGTGCCTCGGTCCCAACCGGTGGCCGTCGAGGTTCGGGGCACCGAGCTCGAGCCCACGCTCGAGGAGACCGCGGATCGGCGGCGCTTCACCTATCAGGTGGCGACGCTCGATCCGCTCGGCCCGGTGGACAAGCACCTGCCTGGCGACATCGCCCGACACCCCCACGTCGCGTGGTCCACCGCCCCTACGTGGAAGGGGCTGGAGGCCGCTTTGAGCCGCTCTGTCCAGCGGCGTCTCGACACCGCCGAACTCGCCACGTTGGTCGAGGGGGTCGAGGGGCCCCGCCCCGAGGTGGTGCTGTCGGCGCTCGAGCGGTTGCGCGCCCTGGTCTCGGAGACGGGTCGCCACCCCGGCGAGGCCCCGATCGTACCCCTCCATCCCGAGGAGACCCTGGCGCGCGGGCAAGGCGCGGACGTGGACGTCGCCGCCTTGCTGGTGGGGCTCCTGGGGAG
>JBCBRU010000857.1:0-3097 GCA_039819565.1 Myxococcota bacterium
CTCCCCTCGACCTTCCTCGCGCTCTGCTTCGTATTCGTCGGGTGGACCATATGGCTGGGATGGAACAATGACTTCGACTCGAGCTTCGCCAACACCGTAAATCTCATCGTACTGATCTGCGGCCTCGGCCTCGGCGTGCTCCGCTCCGGGGTAAAGGGGGTCGTCGCGTTCCTCGCCTTCAGCTGTACGGCCAGCATTCTCGCCATCGCCACCACTGAGGCCCCCAAGGCAGATCCCCGCACCTTCTCCATCGGCCTCGTTGGAGCGAGCGTCTCGGTGGTGGTGACGCTCATCCTCAACCAGCGCGCGCGTCGGCAGGTGGCCGAGAGCCAGCTGCAGTGGGAGCAGCTCGTGGAGCACCACCCGGATGCCATCGTTCTTGCAGGCCCGGACGGCCGCGTAGCCTACACCAACCAAGCCGCTCGCCAAGCTTTCCAAGCTGTACTGGATGAACCGGAGGCGAGCTCGAGGAAGGAGCTCGTGGGTCGGACTCTCGAGGACCTCGCTCCCAACGATCCAGAATGGGCGACGCGGGCCCTCGCCAGCATTCGCGAGACGAACGGGGACCTTCGAACGTACACCCTGAAGCGGGGAGAGGTGCGTTTTGAGGGCCAAGCCATGCTTCAACTCGTCCTTCATGACGAGACCAAACAGCGGCAAACCCAAGAGCTCTTGGTGCAAGCCAAGCAGCACGCCGAGGAGACGGCCGCCGCCAAGGCCACCTTCTTGGCCATGACGAGCCATGAGATTCGCACCCCCCTCAACGGCATCTTGGGCCTGACCGACCTGCTCCGCGACCGAGGCGATCTGTCGACCGATGTGAGGTCGATGCTCGACGTCATCCATACCAGCGGAGACAGCCTCCTCATGGTCCTCAACGACGTCCTCGACTTCTCCAAGATCGAAGCGGGGCGCTTGGACCTCGAGGCGGTCGATTTCAGCCTCGAGGAGCTGGCTCAGAGCACGACCGAGATCCTTCGGCCTCGGGCCAACGAGGCGGGGATTGCGCTCGAGTATACGGTCGCGGAGGGCTCGGCTCGGACCGTCCGCGGCGACCCTCTCCGCATCCGTCAGATCCTCCTGAACTATCTCTCCAACGCGGTGAAGTTCACGACCCGAGGTGGGGTGCAGCTCACACTGGCTACGGGCCCGCGCCCCGACGGCCGACTCGACCTCGAGGTTTGGGTACGCGATACGGGCCCCGGGATCCCTCCAGACCGCTTAGACGCTGTATTTGGAGCCTTTAGCCAGGCGGACCCGAGCACCTCCCGTCGCTATGGAGGCACAGGTCTCGGCCTCAGCATCTGCCAGCGTCTGGCCGAGCTGATGGAAGGCGAAGTGGGGGTGACCAGCGAGGTCGGCAAGGGCTCGTGTTTCTCTGCCCGCATCGTCGTCGAGCCGGGACGAGAGGCTTCGTCGCTGGACCGGGTTCGAGAGGATCGACGCCCGCTCGAGCTCCGTCACGATCTCAAGGTTTTGGTCGCCGACGACAACCCCGTAAACCAGATGGTCGTGGGACAGTTTCTGCGCCGCGAGGGCCTCGAGGCCGATGTCGTGAGCGACGGCCGCCAAGCCGTCGAGGCGGCGCGCCGACAAAACTATGATCTCATCTTTTTGGACATGATGATGCCCGAGATGACCGGCCTCGAGGCGGCGCGCGTCATTCGCGAGCTCCCGGGCCCTCATCGCCCGGCCTTGGTGGCGCTCACCGCCAACGCGATGGACTCGGACCGGGAAGCTTGTCGCAACGCGGGCATGGAAGGGTTTTTGACCAAACCCCTCCGTCGCGAGGCGCTCCGGCGCGTGTTGATGAGCTGCGTGCCCGGCTGAGATCGCCCGGGCTTCATGCCGGCAGGTCGAGGTCGCTCACTTCGATGCCTCGCACCCACGTCGTCCCCAGCATGGCCTCGAGCTCCTCGGGCACCGGGGTAGAGCTCGCCTGATGCTCGGGGACGGGGTTCACCCCCCAGCCCGGGTAGCAGCCGTGCTCCTGGGCGTTTCTGAGGGAACGCAGGCGATCGAGGGCGAGGGAGTGGGTCGACGTCGGAAGTTGCATGGCGGGTCTCCCCAACAAAGCCGCAGAAGGGCCGGAGAAGCCGCCATCAAAAATGAAGATCCGCGCCTGGGCGTCCCGTCAGCGGCACTGGCGCTCCAGCTTCTCCACGGTCGCCTTGAGCTTCTCGATGGCCCTCTGCTGTTCCTGAACGGTGGCCAGAATCGCCGAAGCGTAGCCGTAGACATTGACGTGCGCTCCATCGCTGTGAAGCACATAGGGTGCATCACCCAGCTCCTCGATCATGAATCCGAGCTGGGGTGCGGTGTCGCCGACAGAGGGCGAGACATAGGTATACTTGGCCAGCTTCGTGGCGAGCATGGTTTGAGCGATCGCGGCGCGCACCGCGGTGTCGACGTGCTGAACGTGTTTCTTCACCGCGACGGAAGATCGTGGACACGCCGTGTCCGCCGGAAGGGCTTCGCTCCGGCAAGTAAGATAGGCTGCAGAGTTGATCGACGCCGTGGGGCTCGAGGTGCAGGCTTGCGCGGGGAGCTGAACACAGCGCTCACCCTCGGTGCTGCAGCTGTCACCTTCGGCGATCGTCCGATCGGAGCACCGGGCCACGGCGGGGTCCTCGAGCTCGAGGAGAGCGTCTCCGGCCGCGCACATCTGCGAGACCGGATCCCCCCGTCCGCAGGGATGGGCATAGTAGGCCAGCGCTCCCTCAGCAGCGTCCTCGTCCGAACCGCAAGCCGAAGCGCCGGTCAGGCCGACGGCAAGAAGAGAGAAGGTCAGCATCCGAGTTTTCATGCTTCGAGTCATCAGCAAGAGCAGTGCCTGACTCGATCGCTCCGAGGTCCCGGCAAGAGCGCACAGAGCACGGATCGCGTGCGGTGCGGGGCTCAGATTGCTGAGACGCTCGGCGTCCGGCTCAGCGCCCCGGGATAGTCGTTCGGCTCGAGGGGTGCGACGCAGAGCAAGGCGGAAACTATGTCGGGCAGGTGGACACCGCGGGGTTTCGCGGCGAGTTCGATGCTCTAGAGGTAGATGCACCGCGGGTTGCTAGTCCCCTGTCAGGTTGATTAGTTGCATAAGTGGTGA
>JBCBRU010000858.1:0-3093 GCA_039819565.1 Myxococcota bacterium
CATCGTCGCCTACCTCGGTAGGCTTCCTCTTCGCCGAACGACCACGCGGCGAGATCCATCACCCGGAGGGGCGGCTCACAATTCACGCCGGGCGCATCTAGATGCGCCCGGCGGTCCCTCGCCTGTGCTCCATCGACACGAAACGGGTCTCTTGCAGCCCCATGCACCTCCAGATCCACGAGCTGTTAGCGCAGGATGACTTTCTCGACCGAGAAGTCGGCGAAGCGCACCCGCTCCTCGTCGGCGCGGAGGTTCTCGGGTTCGAGAATCGACCGATAAATGCCCCACTTTGGGCGCACGAAGTGTTCGGGCGTCTCACCCCGCCAGAGGTCGAGCCCGGTAAGGTCGAGGTCGAAGATCACCTCGCGATCTCGGCGCCGAAGGACGATGAGACGGAGCTCTCCCTGTTCGGAATACGTGGCTCGACAGTAAGCTTCGAGCCACTCGCCGGTCACGAGAGACCAGTCGCGCCGACCCAGGAGCGTAGTGGACTGAAGCGGACTATGCCGGACCTCTATCCCGTCCTCGCCACTACGCTCCGACCCGGAGATGGTCAGGATCGGTTGGGCATCTGAGCCTCCCACCGCCTTGAGCTGGAAGAAGTGCGTAAAGCGACGCGAGACCTCCATCTGAGGATTGATACGAAACCGCCATCGATAGATGAGGGTCTCGCCTTCGAAGCCCTTTACGGCATCTTCAGAGCCTCCGTAGGTCTTGATCTCGTTGCGCTGACGGTCCGTGATCTCTAGCCGATCACGGTCGATGTCGAGGTCGCGATGAAGCGTGAAGACGAAGTGATCGCCAACGATTTCGTCCGAGTCCTCATAGATGTGGGGTACGTCAGGGTGATTTTCGGGATAGAGATCCGGAGCCTCGATGGGTCGTGACCCGCCAAACGCTCGGATGAGGTCGTACGCTCCCTGTCCGGCGTCAGCACCATCGGCGCTGAGGGTGCGGGTCGAAAGTACGTCGTAGCTTCGACGGTCGAAGGGCCCTGTCTCTCCTCCGGCGTCCGGCTCTGAACCCAGATCCAAGGAAACGGCGAGGTCCAACCCCATCGCAACGTCGAGATCCGCGTCCGAGACGACGCTCGCGTCGACCGTTTCCGCGTCGTTACGCTCTGAACCGACCTCAGCGTCCGAGGGCGTTCGCGGGTGGGGCACCGTACGCGGCCCCCGCGAGGACCCACATCCGCTCATGCTCGCCGCGGCGAGAAGAGCGACCAAGCCTAGGCCGGATGCCCAAGCTGGCCCCATCCGGCTCAGGTCCCCACCACAAAGCAAGCGTTGGCGGTGGTCGAGCCCCCGACGTTGTAGGTCGCGACGGTTCGGGCGCCGTCGACCTGATAGTCGCCAGCTCGACCGGCCGTCTGTCGAAACGCGTCGAGAAGCATGCGTACGCCGGTCGCTCCGACCGGATGTCCGAGGCCAATGAGGCCACCGGACGGATTGACGGGCGTGGCCCCGCCGAGCTCGGTACGCCGCTCGTCAACCGCCCTGAAGCCCTCGCCCGGGGGGGTGAGCCCAAAGTGCTCGAGCGCCATGTACTCGGTGATCGAGAAGCAGTCGTGCGTTTCGATGGCGTCTAGAGCCTCCGGCCCGGGAATCTCCGCTCGGGCGTAGGCGTCTTCGATGGCTCGCCTCACCCAAGGAAAGAGATAGCCCTCTCCCGACCTATCGAGCTTGGTCTGAAAGAGAAGCGGGGCGGTCCGGTGACCCCAGCCCTTGATTCGCGGAATATCTTCGAGGGAGAGGCCCCGCCGCCGGGCGTAGGCTTCCGCTATCGAACTCGAGGCGAGAAAGACCACGGCGGCTCCGTCTGTAACCTGACCGCAATCACTCTTGCGCATCCGACCTTCAATGACGGGGTTGGTGATGTCGTCTCGAGCGAAGAAACCCTCGTCGAAGGTCCATCTTCGGGTTTGGGCGGCCGGGTTGCGCTTGGCGTTGTCGAAGTTTTTCCTGGAGATCGCGCCGAGGTGGGCCTCGTCGAGGCCGTAGCGCTCGGCGTAGGTCTCGGCGAGCTGAGAGAACATGGCCGGCCACAGGTAGGTGGCGTCCCTGGCCTCGCGACCGACCCAGGCCGCCGCCCCGAGGTGCTCGGCTGCCGTCTCGCCGGGCACATTCCGCATCATCTCGACGCCCAGGACGGCCGCGAGCCCATATCGCCCCGCCTCGAGTTCAGCTCCGGCGGCGAGAGCAGCCATCGAACCCGAGGCGCAGGCCGCCTCGTGCCGCATGGACGGCACCCCGTCCAAACCAGGATGGACGTGCGGGAGAAGTCCCCCGAGCAATCCCTGTCCACAGAAAAGCTCGCCCACGAAGTTTCCGACGTGCACGGTCTCGACTTCGGATGCGTCGAGCTGAGTGGCCTCGAGGCCATCGAGGAAGGTCTCGCGGATCAGGTCGAAGATGCCCTTCCCGTCCCGCGACCAGTTCCGTGAGAAGTCGCTCTGGGCGCCTCCGAGAATGAAGATCGGCTGGGTCATGCTGGGGACTCCTTTCGGATGGCCTCGTGGCTGGCCCACGTGGCGTGGGTTCCGCTCGAGATGCGATGCGGAAGCAGGATACGGGCCACGGGGCCCGCGGTGATGTCGCGAGCATCGAGGAGCACGCACTCGGAACGGTCTTCGGCCATGTCGGTCACGAAGCTCACGAGATAGCCGTCGTCCTCGTCCACGGCGCCCACCCGGGGCGCAAACGGCGCCTCCGAGCCGTAGCGATGGGGTCCGAAGTCAAAGCGGCTCGAGCGACCGGTGTGAGCGTCGTGTTTGACGACGCCCTTGAAAAGGAACCAACCCGGCTCGGTGTAGGTCGAATAGAGATATCGAGTACGTCGACCCGCATAGGCATTATTGAAGCTCCCGAACTCCAGGATACGGTCATCGAGCCGCTCCTCCTTGGTGGCCCCAGTGGCGAGATTGAAACGCCATCGGTGGAGTTTGGGCCGGAAGCTATGCTCGTCGACGTAAGCCATGAGTCGACCCATGCCCTTGGGATAGCCTTCGAGGGGAGGAGGTTGAGGCTCCTCTTGGAAGTATCCGTCGAGGACCAACTCGTCGCCCTCCTCCCAGGCATTCATCCAATGGAGAAC
>JBCBRU010000859.1:0-3035 GCA_039819565.1 Myxococcota bacterium
GGTTGGGGTAGCGTTTGACCCATACCCCAACTTGCCGGAGGTCATCCTCGGTGAACGCCACCTCGGGGCCGTCGGGAGCCGTCGACATCAATCGGGTGTTAGGGCGCCCCGTCCCTCTCGTCAACTGAGCGCCCCCTGCGCGTGACCGAACCTCAGCGCGCCAGGCGTACGACAACCGCCAAAACCAGGCCGAGGACCCCCAACATGGCCAGAGTCGCCACCAGGACGCGGACTCTGGGGCTATCCCCAACCCGCCGACGAGCGGCCTCCGCGGCGTGAAGGAGGACCGCCTGGCCCGCGCCCACGAGCAGGATGACGCCCGTCCAACGCGGCGCCCCCGCCACGACCACCCCCGCGCTAGCCAGTCCTCCGACGAGCCCAAGCACCGTGCCCACGTTGGGACGAAGCAGCTCTCGAGCGCCGCCCATGGTCAAAAGCCCCAACGCCAGCGCAAACAACCCCGAGCCCGCTCGTCCCCAGAAGGCGGCGTCCATGACCACGCGTGGTCTAGCACGGCCCGACCTGCTAATTCTTCCCCCGGTGGCGGTGAAGAAGAAGGACCGAAACCTCTTCGGAGGGGGCGGCCGAGGCGCGGAGGAGGACGAGGCGCAGCGTCTCCGGCGCCAGGACAAGGAGCTCGCCCAGGAGATCGAAGCCCTCGACAAGAGCATCGACGAGCTCCGGGCAGCCTACGAGCTGTACTTCATGGGCGTCGAGAAGCTCGAACCCCAACCCCAGCGGGACCTGGTCAAGTCCCGACTCCGCCGATTCCAGGCTCAAAAGCCGAGGAACACCGCGCTCAAGTTCCGCTTTCAGCAGCTCAAAGCGCGCATGGTGTCCCTAGAGAACTACTGGCAGCGCACGCTGCGCCAGAAGGAAGCCGGGACCTACCATCGGGACGTGGCGCGAGCACGCCGCCGAGAGGCCGAGCGCGAAAAGCGGGCGGCGCTTTCGAAGCCCGAGTCGACGGACAACCTTCCCGCGTCGTCCCCAAGCCTCAGACCTCGCGCGACTTCCGCGGAGGATCTGACCGACGACAAGCTTCAGCGACTCTACAAAACCTATCTCGGAGCCCGGCGTCGCTGTGGAGAGTCCGCGGACCTCAGGTTTGATGACATGGCTTCGACCCTCCGCAAGCAGGTGCCGAAGCTCATGGCTAAGACCGGCGCCTCTAGCGTGGAGTTCAAGGTTGTCATCAAAGGCGGAAAGGCCGTGCTCAAGGCCATGCCCAAGACAGAATGAACCTCTCCTCCGTTTCGGATGGCGGTGCAGGGCAAAAAAAAAGCCTCCCGCGCGAACTCGAGCCCGCGCGGGAGGCTGTCCTCCCCCCAGAGTTTGAGCCTCATCTAGGAGGCTCGGGACGAGCGCCTTCGTTCCTTTCGAAGTATCGCCCCGGCGATGGATGCCTACGCGGACACGGGCCCCGCGGGCTGGGAGCATCCCAGCTCGTTCGCAGCCGGCTCACACCGCCAGCGAAGCCCACCTTCGTCATCCAAACGCCACCTCAAATAGCCAAGCTCGCCCTGCCGAACCGACGGGATATCAACCATCCCATCGACCTTCCGAACCTCGAGCCCCATCGCGGCCACTTCCTCCATGCGGTCGCGAATACGGCGCTCGAGTTGGGCGCGCCGACGGTCCGAATCGGCCTGCGCCGCGAGGGCGGGCTCAGCATTTTCTCTGTGGATGCGGGGAACCGAGCCGCGTGAGCGGCCCCTGGACGCCATTCTGAGACTGAGGAGTTCCTCAACATCGGCCTTAACGCCGCTGAAGATCTCCGTCAGCCAGGGGACCAGTGCATGCGCCTGGGCGACCGTGAAGCTCGTCCGCATCAGCACGAGGCAAAGTAATCCCTCGACTCCGGAGGTAGAGTCAAGGCGGGGGGAGTGACTTAACCCTGTATGATGCACCGCGTCAGAGCGGAGCACTATCAGGGGAAACCTACGGGCTCCGGTGCTTCCATGCTTGGTGGAAACCACATCTCGACGGGAACCATCGTGAGAGCCGGTACGTAGGTGATCACGAGAACGGCCAGGAAGAGAACCGCCAGGAAGGGAAGGACCGTGCGGTACACTTCGGTGAGGGGTCGGTTGAAGCGATAGGAGCTCAGGAACAGGTTCATACCCACTGGTGGGGTGAGAAAGCCCAGTTCGAGGTTGGCGAGGAAGATGACCCCCAGATGTATCGGATCCACGCCGAAATGACGTCCAAGGGGGAGAATCAACGGCACCACTACCACCAGGGCACTGAAGATATCCATGAGGCATCCCACCGCGAGCAGGAATAGATTGAGAGCCGCTAGGAAGACCCACTTGCTCTCTACGTTCGCGACCACCCAGTCGAGCACCGTCGCCGGAACGCTGGCATCGTTGAGATAGTTGGTCAGGCCCATCGCAACTCCGAAGATCACGAGCACCCCGCCCACGAGGGCCGCGCTCTCCCGCCCTACGCGGGGGAGATCGGCGAGACGAAGGTCGCGATGAATGACCATCTCCACGATGAGCACATAGGCCGCCGTGAGCGCCGCGGACTCGAGAAGGGTGGCGAGACCAGAGAAATAGGAACCTACGGCGACGACGGGGACGAGGAGCTCCCAGCGCGCCGCCCGAAAGCCCTCTGCGAGCTCTCGCAACGAGAACGGGCGCCTCTCAATGGCGGGCGTCCGGAGGTCGGTGGCAACGCCGAGGGCGGCCACGGCCAGCACCAGCACCGCGCCCGGCACAAACCCCGCCACAAAGAGACGATCGATGGGCACCCCCGCGACGACACCGTACAAAATCACGGGCAGCGCCGGAGGGAAGAGCAGCCCGATCGACCCGGACGCGGTGAGGAGGCCGGTAGAGAAGCGCTCCGGGTAGTGCTCTTTCACGAGCACCGGAAACAGGAGCCCTCCGATGGCGAGGATCGTCACTCCACTCGCCCCCGTGAAAGTGGTGAAGAACGCGCATACGACGGCCGTCATCACCGCCGTCCCCCCCGGCAGCCAGCCGCAGAGACCGCGGAAGAAAGCCACCAGTCGCTCCGAAGCTCGCGAC
>JBCBRU010000860.1:0-3034 GCA_039819565.1 Myxococcota bacterium
CGCGGACAGAACCACTTCGTGAAGAGAAGCGTCGAGGTCTCGAGTGATCACTCTCGAAAAGACCCAGGCCCAGGCGAAGAAGAGCCAGAAAGTCTGCCCTGCCGTCATGAGGTACACGACGTGGGGCGAGTTTCGGTAGACCTCGGTCGCCCCCATCTCTCGCATATATTCCGCGCTCGTGAGGACGATGGCGAGGTAGCCCATCATGCCGAGTGCGGTGAGAGGGACCATCGAGCTCTTGAGGTTGGCCGTAAACTCGTGCCGCGCCTCACCCAGCATGAAGCGGAGGCGATTCAATTCCACACCTCTCCGCTCTCTCGGAGGGCGTGATGGTAGGCGTCTTCGAGACGCGGTGAATGAGGAGCAAAGTCGGAACCCGGTGACGTCTGGCCCTCGAGGACGACCTTTGTCCCGTGCGGAGCGGCCGCCACATGGAGCGCTTCCGGAGGAGGCGCCTCTCCCCGGGGCAGCACCTTCGTCCACAGCCGTCCTTCGAGCGGAGCTCGAAGAGCTTCCGGCGTTCCCTCGGCCACGATCTTGCCCCCGGCGAGGATCGAGAGGCGGTCGCAGAGATTTTCGACATCCTCCACGATATGCGTCGAGAGGAGGACGACTGCGTCGGAAGCGACGTCGGCGAGAACGCGGTGAAAGCGGTTTCGTTCGGCTGGATCCAGACCTGCCGTGGGCTCGTCGACGATCACGAGCCGCGGCCTTCCGATCAGCGCCAAGGCGATGCCGAACCGTCGGAGCATGCCCCCCGAGTAGGTGCTGACGTCGCGGTCTGCCGCCTCGGAGAGATTGACCCGTTCGAGGAGATCCGCGACCTCGGCCGCTCTCTCCTTGGCTTCGGTGCGACCCTTCAGCCAGGCGAAGCGGGAGAGCAGCGAGCGGCCGGATACCCCCGGGTAGGCTCCGATCTGCTGGGGGAGGTAGCCGAGCCAACCTCGAAGCTTGTCGGGGTTCGCCAAACCATCATGGCCGTCGAGGGCGTAGGTTCCGGCGTCAGGCTTCTGGAGCGTCGCGAGGGTGCGCATGAGCGTGCTCTTACCCGCCCCGTTGGGGCCGAGCAGGCCGTACATGCCTGACTCCACCCGAAGGTCGACGCCCGCGAGCGCCTGGACGCCGTTGTCGTAGGTCTTAGCGAGCCCCGAGACTTCGAGGCCCTGCTGTCTCTGTTGACTCATGGGTTCACCGAAGCCGCACGATTTCGAAGGGTACGCCCGGGACCACGAGGGACTCCGCAGGAGCGTCCGCGCCTGTGGTGCGGACCAGCGTGGTCTCGGTAAAGGTGGCAGCGGACTGGGTCTCATAGAAGACGCCGTCGACGTCGAAGTATCGAATCCCTCCCGCGATGACTCCGCGCTGCACCTGCTGAGCGGAACTGGGATTGGCGAGGTCGATCTCGTAGGTGAGCCATCCCGGAGTGCCGAAGAGCTGAATGCCCGTCGTGTCCATGCCAATGGGGAAGTTGGACGTATCCAACACTCGAACATAGAGACCGTTGTTCCCGGCCGGAATGAGTCCTCCCGTGGGGCCACCGATGACGGTGTTGAGGCGCACCACGTTGGGGTCCGGGGTACGGCTGCCCGCGGGGAGGCGCGCCAAGCAGGGCTCCGGAGCCCGCGTGCTATCGATGGCGTTGATACCTGCCGTCCACGGGTCGGACGCGAACATGATGTCCCCGTTGTTCGCGGCCATCGTGTACACCAATCCACCACAAGGCGCCGGCACCACCTCGATGGCGCCGGTGCTCGTGTCGAAGAAGACGATGTTAGAGGTCTCTGAGACCGTCTCTTGCTCGATGTTGGTCCCGTACACGGCGCCCACGAGCTCGTTCCCCCGAGCCACCAAGGGGGGAGTTAGGAAGGAGGGCGCGCCGGGGATGAGCATGGCGGACATATCGATGGAACGGACGATCTCCATCTTGTCGAGGTCGAGCTCGAGGGCCACGGCGTCTGTCGTGGCAACCAGGTAGCCCTTCGTCGGCGAGTCGAAGATCATGAGCTCCCCGAAGAGGGCGGATACGCCCGCCCCCGAAACACCGAGACGGCCCACTTCCGTGGGCGCCCCGTCCACGAAGCTGAACTTCGTCACCGTGAGGGTCTCCGCGCTCGTGATGTAGTACTCCCCGGCGCCGGGGAGACCCCAAAGGGCGCCCCCCCCAGGGACCTCGATCGCGTCGTCCAGGGAGAGCATCCCCTGGGATAGATCGTCCGTGAAACCAATGAAGGTCGTCTGGTTGGAGAAGTCTGCGTTGAAGACATTGGTGCTGATGGCGAAGCGCGGCGTGGTGGCGTTCGGCGTTTCGGGAGCTTCGTCTTCTCCGCAAGCAGCAGCCGCCAAGGCTGCCGCGAGCAGAAGCTTGTAGGGTGTGGAATTCATCTTGATCATACCTTTCGCGCGCATCGTTAAAGTCCGACGACAGTCTTCAAGAAGACCGATCGCCCAGGCTTCTGGACACCGAAGAAGTCGAAGGCGTCGGCGTCCGTAAGATTAGCAACCTCGCCGGTGAGGCTGAGATCGAAGTCGGGGAGAGAGAAGTCGTAGCGGAGCGAGACGAACTGCACGGCTTGGTCTGGAACCTCGGGCTTGAACTGCCGCAGCCCGGTGCTCTCCCACCCCCGAAAAAATGCCCCGACGAATCGGAGACCCCACAGGAGCGAGAGCTCGTCGCCGTCGTCGACGAGGTTCGAGTCCCGCGCCGAAGCCATGACATTGGCAAATAGGAAGGGCTGATTCGGGACTCGGTCCCCGTTGTTGGCCTCGAACGGGCCCTCCGAGGAAGTGTTTCGAAAGTCTACGTAGGTGAGGTTGCCGTCGATGCTCAGCCAACCTCCGGGGCTGGCCCAACCCCCGGAGACCTCGGTGCCCATCGACCGGGCCGCGAAGACATTCTCGTAGCGGAAGTCTCGATCCGTCCCGAGGAGCACGATCAGCTCCGAGGTCTCTCTCAGGAAGAGGTTGAGCTCCCCTCGAAAGCGTCCGAGTCCGTCTGGGACGAGAAGGACCTGAGCGCCGAGGTTGACGTTATGGC
>JBCBRU010000861.1:0-3012 GCA_039819565.1 Myxococcota bacterium
AGATCGTGGAGCTTACGATGGCGAGGCAGATCGAGGAGATCGAGAGCGGCGTACCTGATCTCGCGATGCCGAGCGTGGTCCCAGATCGCAGCCACATGGTCCTGGAGCTCGCCCGGACCCGAGACCGATACCTGCGCCCAGATTCCTTTGAGAGCGCGCACCCGCTCCGGCTTCTGGACCCCCAGGTAGGGCATCGCACTCTTCATGTAGGCTCGCATCGGCTCCGCCTTGTCCGGGTCCGCGGCCTCGGTCAGCGCCTCCACCACGGCCTGAGCGCACTCCTCGGGGCTCATCTCAGCGGGTCCACGCACCATCAGTCCCATCTATGGAGCCCATCAGGGAAGCGTTGAGACATCTCAACCCTCCTCGGTCACTTCTTCCCCGAGCGCCGCGAGCTGCGGCGACTCGAAAGGAAGAGATGCAAAAACTCAATATGATCCTCCTCACTCTCGCCACGACCAGCCTCCTCTCCGCCTGCGTGACGTCCGAAGAGGGCGCTCGAGAGCGCCCTCCCGTAGGGGACAACGGTGGAGACGGCGGCGGAGATAACGGCGGCGGAGACAACGGCGGCGGAGACAACGGCGGCGGAGACGAGCTGGTGTGCAACTCGGCCGCCCCCGTATGCGATGGGAACGGTCCGCGTTCCGGCTGTGACCTCGGCTTCATCTGCAACACATCATGTCAGTGCGTTGCCGAGCCGGCCTGCAACCCGGACGCCCCGAGCTGCGGCGAGGGTTCGAACTCCGGCTGCGGAGAGGGATTCGTGTGCGATCAAACCTGCACCTGCCAAGCCGCCCAACCGCCTCCCGAAGACCTCTTGCTGCGGCCGAGCCGAACCACGGCGGTCGACATCACGAACGATGACACGGTGGTGGCTATGGTGAACACCGACGACAGCTCCGTGTCCTTCTTCAACGCCCAGGAGGATAGCGAGTCGAGGCTGGCCAAAGTGGCCTCGAGCGCGGTTCCGGGGGCAGAGCCGGTGGCGGTGATCATCCACCCCGACGGCAAGCGTGCCTTCGTTGCCAACCGCGCCGCTGGCTCGGTGGCCCGCATCGTCGACATCGATAACGTACGGGCTCGTCTCGACGGTGAGCAGGAGCTCGGAGGCGAAGTGATGGGCCTCGCGCTCACGCCCAGCGGTCGACAGCTCTGGGCGGCGAGCTGGACCCAGGGAACGGTCTCCGTCATCAGCACCGACACGATGCGGGTGGAGCGCACCTTTGATCTTGGCGGCACCCCCTTTGCGCTGGCCATGACCAACGATGGCGATGATCAGGACGACGACGAGAAGGTCCTCATCACTCATTTCTACGCTGAAGCGCGGCCTGGACAGAGCCCTGAGACCAACGACCTCGGCAAGCAGGGACGGGTGTCGGTCATTGACGTTTCGGGAAGCGCCCCTCGAGACATCGTGCTCAACCCGGTCGAGAGCTGCTTCACGGGACGACTCGGAGACGAAGTGGTCACCACGGGCTGCTTCCCCAACCAGGTCAACGCCATCACGGTTCACCGCGCCTTCGGTCGCACCCTGGCCTTCGCAACCTCGGTAGCGGCTTCTCCTCAGGGCCCCGTGAACTTCAACCACAATGTTCAGGCCCTGGTCTCCGTCATCGACGTCGGCGAGGAGACGGAGGACGAGGCTTTCACTCACAACCTCAATGAGCTCATCGCGCGACAGCAGGTCGACGGGGACGGAGACGAGACCCAGGGCCGACGCTTCATCAACGTGCCCAACGGCATCGACTTCGTGGGCCGGGACGATATCGCCATTGGCTACGTCTCGTCCGCCGCGAGCGACATCGTCCTCCGTATCGAGTACGCCGCCGACGGGACCGCGGCGGTGGGGGCGGCGAGCGCGTTCAACATCCCCGTGGGCCAGAACCCTCAGGGCATCGTGATTCGACACCGACCGGGGGCCGTGGCTGCCTACACCGGAAACCTCATCAGTCGCGACCTCTCGGTGCTGTCGTTCCGCGACCAACGCACCCTGAGAGCCGTGGACTCCACCTCCCGACCCACCGATCCCAACTCCCGAGAGTTTCAAGAGTGGCAAGGCAAGCGCTTCTTCAACACGAGCACGGGGATCTGGTCCGCCGAAGGTTGGGGGAGCTGCCAGGGCTGCCACCCCATGGGCCTCACCGACAACGTGACCTGGTCCTTTGCCACCGGGCCCCGGCAGACCATCGCTCTCGACGGCCAGTTCGCGAGCTCGGACCCCACCGACATGCGTGCTCTGAACTGGACCGCCATCTTCGATGAGACGGACGACTTCGAGCTCAACACTCGCGGCGTATCCGGGGGCTCCGGGGCCATCCGCAACGGCGCCGGTCCCATTGCCAGCCCCGAAGGCCCGCCCTTCGCCAACATCCTCGTCGAAGACGGGGTCACCCGTGAGAACCACCAGGCCCTGAACGGCTCGCTGTCCTTCGTCACCGAAAACGCCGGCATCTGCACCAACGCCAATACCTGTCCGGACTGGGGATTCATCGACGCTTACATCCAGACCATTCGAAGCCCCACGGGACGGTCGGACGGCGCAAGCGTTATTGCGGAGGGTCGACGAGTCTTCCAGGACGGAGGCTGCGACAAATGCCACGCCGGCCCCAAGTGGACGGTGAGCAAGACCTTTTACGAGCCGCGGGACTTCGACGGGGACCTCCCCAACCGACGCTTCGCCACCAACCGGCAGGCGACGGTACCCTCGGACCCTACCCGGCTCGTGGGCCTACCGCTCGACGTCAATGTGGACACTACCCTCGTGGCCGGAGACGACTCTGAGGGCGGCGCCCCCGCTCTCAAGCGGCAAGCCTGCAATGTCCGCCGGGTGGGAACTTTCGGAGCGCCGGGCGGGTCGGATGAGGTCCGCGCCAACGGACAGCCTGCTCAGGGCAGAAATGGATTCAACCCGCCTTCCCTGCTGGGCGCGGTGCTGGGTGCGCCCTTCCTTCACAACGGGGCCGCAAGCAGCCTCGAGGACCTCCTCGACCCTCGATTCGCCGCCCATAGCCA
>JBCBRU010000862.1:0-3010 GCA_039819565.1 Myxococcota bacterium
AAAGCATGGGACCACCTTCGCGGGGTAGCTGGGGGTCGTAGCCCCCGGGGTCTCCCCGGCTCAGCGACCGAAACGATGACACCGTGCCTCCTCGGCCTCCGCGAGGCCGAGGAGGCACGCTTGGGACCACCTGATCGCCAAAAGCATGGGACCACCTTCGCGGGGTAGCTGGGGGTCGTAGCCCCCGGGGTCTCCCCGGCTCAGCGACCGAAACGATGACACCGTGCCTCCTCGGCCTCCGCGAGGCCGAGGAGGCACGGATGGCTTTTCGGGAGATGAGTATGAACGATGTGAGAGAGGTACTGCGGCGCTGGCAGGCCGGACAGAGCCTCAGAGCGATCGCGCGGGACGGGGTGGCCGACCGCAAGACGGTCCGCCGATACGTAGAGGCGGCCCAGGCGCAGGGGATGACGCGGGAGACGGCGCTTGAGGAGGCGCGGGTCACCGAGGTGCTACGGGCCGTGCAGCGGCAGGTTCAGGGGCGACCGAGCTCGGAGCGACAGCTCCTGGCCGCGCGCAGGGCGCAGCTCGAGAAGTGGCTGAGCGGAGAGGGCGCGCTGAAGCTCACGCGCGTCCATGAGCTCTTGGACGGGGACGGCGTCGAGGTGTCCTACTCCACGCTTCGTCGCTTTGCCCATGAGGAGCTCGGATGGCGCGAGCGCAGGGCGACCGTTCGTGTCGACGATCCGCCCGCGGGCGAGGAGGCGCAGATGGACTTCGGCAAGATGGGCACGATCTCGACGCCGTCCGGCCCCAAGACCCTGTGGGTCCTGGTCGTAGTTCTGAGTCGAAGCCGCTATGCCTTCGTCTACCCAACCTTCGATCAGACGCTTCCGGCGATCTGCGAGGGTCTGGACGCCGCATGGCGCTTCTTCGGCGGCGTTGTGCTTCGGGTTGTCCCGGACAATCCAAAGCCCATCATGCTCCACGCGTCTTCGACGGCTCCTCGTCTCAATCCATCCTTCCAAGAGTATGCAGAGGCCCGAGGATTCTTTGTCGATGCCGCGCGCGTCCGCCACCCTCAGGACAAGCCCCGCGTCGAGAATCATATTCGCTATGTGCGGGAGCGTTGGTTCAAGGGCGCCTTCCTCCCAAGCACCCTTCCCGCGATCCGGGACGAGGCTGAGCGCTGGTGTCGAGAGGTCGCAGGGGGACGTATCCACGGGACCACACGACGCGTCCCTCGTGAGGACTTTCTCGAGCATGAGCAACCTCACCTTCAGCCGCCTTCTAAAGAGGACTTCGATGTGCCGAGCTGGCACGAGGCCAAGGTTCATCCCGATCACCACATCAGTTTGCGAAAGGCCCTGTACTCCGTACCCACCCGATACCTCGGGCAGAGAGTTCGCGTGCGTCTCGATCGACGGAGTGTTCGGATCTACTTTCGGAACGAGCTTGTGAAGACCCACCCCCGAGTCGGCCCAGTTGAGCGCTCGACGGACGTCAACGACTATCCCCCGGGGCGGGCGGAGTACGCCACTCGGAGCATCGATGGCCTCCTGAGGCGAGCCCATCAGCAGGGCGAGAGTATCGGCCGCTTCGCCGAAGGTCTACTTGACGGTCCTCTTCCGTGGACTCGGATGCGTCAAGCCTATGCGCTGCTCCGTCTATGCGAGAAGTACGGCTCAGACCGGGTCAATGCATTGTGCCAACGCTCTTTGGAGTTCGACGTCTTCGAGGTCCCTCGCGTCGAGCGCATGCTCCGGAACGCCCAGAGAATGGAGGAAGCCGCCGAAGGGGCCCGAAAGGTCGCTCGCCTTCCCGAGGGAAGATTCGCGCGGCCGCACTCGAGCTTCCAGACCATGAGCACCGAGGAGGCGAGCCGTGACGACGCCTAGAGAGGTCTCGCCTGAACTGAAGGCCGCGATGAAAGCGCTCCGACTTGGCCAGCAGTTGGCGACCCTCCCCGAACGACTCGCCCTTGCTGAAAGAGATCGTCTCTCCGTCGAGGACTTCCTCGTGGCCCTTTTCACGGACGAGGTCGAGCGGCGTAACACTCACTCGACGACGCGGAGGGCAGCGAAAGCCGGTCTCGACCCGGAGATGGTCTTCGAGCGGTGGGATCCCTCCACGGCCGTCCACTACGACAAGCGCATCCTCCGAGAGTTGTCGACACTGCGTTTCATCGAGGCCCGGCGGAACGCCGCAATCCTCGGTCCCGTCGGTGTCGGCAAGACCTTCATCGCGAACGCGCTGGGCTTCGTCGCGTGCAGGTCAGGTTTCCACGTTCAGCTCTACCGGGCAGACGCCCTCCTCAAAGAGCTGCGCCAGAGTCGAATGGACAATTCCCGGGACGCGCTCATGCTCCAGCTGAGCACGGTGGACCTGCTCATTATCGACGACTTCGCGCTCGAGCCGATGACGCGTGAGGAGAGCCGAGACATCTACCAGCTCTTTGTAGAGCGCAACGCCCGTGCGGCGACGGTCGTCACCAGCAACCGGGATACGGCCGAGTGGCTAGCCGTCTTCGACGACACCCTTCTCGCGCAGAGTGCCGTCGACCGATTCAAGAACAACGCCTACGACCTCGTCATCGAAGGCGACTCCTACCGAGCCCGCCTCAAACCCACCATCCCGGACGAGGACCCGAGCACGGCCCCGGTCGTCAAGCAAACCAACATCGGTAAGCGCAAAGCCCCACCGAGAGCTCGATAGCCTAGGCCTTCGGCTCCGTAGCCCCGGCCCCTCCACACCCTCGGGTGCTGTCCGAAGCCCGGTCACCTCCGCCTTCGGCTCCGGGTAGGGGCGGCTGCGCCGCCCTCGGGATTCAATCCACCCCCCAACCATGGCACGCTTCCGCCCGGTCGAGAGTCGGCTGCCTGGTCCCATGCTTTTGGCGATCCGGTGGTCCCATGGGGGTGGCGATCTGCACCCGGCTGAGTTCCACCGGGATGGGCGAGAGAAGAAGGGGAAGCAGCGGAGGTCCCGAAAATGCTTCAATGGAGCCCGGCTGAGTTCCACCGGGATGGGGCGGAGCGAGTCGGGGAGAATGTTGCCTCTCACTCTGGCT
>JBCBRU010000863.1:0-2999 GCA_039819565.1 Myxococcota bacterium
CCGGCGCCTCCGCGGGCGCGGCGCCGGTTCTCATCTTCGCTCTCGGAAACGCCGGCGAACTCATTGGTCAGTTCGGCGGGACCCTTACCGACTCGACCGGTGGCTTCAGCGTGACCGTCGATGACGGCGTCGTCGCCAGCTCCCGGTTGGTGGCCTCCGCCCTCGTCGACGACGTGGTGCTCCAGGGCACCGTCACCGCTACGTCGGGTCTCACGGTCGATCCGGCGAGCACCGGGGTCCTGGCCGCGACCTTGCTGCTGACCGAAACCCGAGGCGGGCGAAGCCTCTCGGACTTCACCGCCGTTGAGCTTGCTGATGTGACAGGCAGGGCCCGCACCGCCCTGACCATGGCCGGCACCAACCTCGACGACCCGGCTGCCGTCCGGGCTGAGGTCATTCGCTCGGTGGGAGGGCTTCTCGCCGACTACTCGGGGGGCACCTTCGCCTTCCAGGCCGTCACCTTGCCGGTCCCGATGGACATGACCACCCCCATCGCGAGCTTCGAGTTCGATCTCATCACCGGGGGCGGGGCGACCTACGACATCCAGGGCGACGGCGAGGTCGACGACGGCAGCTCCGGCGGCAATCAGGGTGACGCCTGCGATGACTGTTTCGAGCTCAACGTCGGGGGAGAGACCTTCCCGAGCTCCTCCTCCGCGGTTCTCGAAGACGGAAACGAGGTGCGTATCGGACCGGCCACGATCGCCGGCCTGCAGGTCACGCGGCGCATCTGGGGCGATCCGGTGGGCGACTTCATCCGCTACACCGAGAGCTTCACGAACACCTCGACGTCGGTGGTGAACGTCGATGTCCGCATCGACCACAACCTAGGCGCGGACAGCGGCACGCGCATCGAGGGGACGAGCTCCGGAGATACGACCCTCGATCCCGGGGATCGCTGGGCGGCCTTCAACGACAGCGGCGGAGATCCGGTTACGGGCTTCTGGTTCGGGCGGGCGGCGCTGGTGACCCAGTCCTCGGACAACATCGAGGTGACGTATCCGCTCAACGTACCGGCCATGAGCACCGTGACCATCATCCACTACGGTCTTTTCGTGGATGATCCTTATGGTCCGGCCGTGGCGGCCCAGCTGGAACGCGTGGGCGAGACCACGCTCCTCGAAGGCGCGCAGCCCGCGGACATCAGGGCGGCCGTCAACGATATCGGCGTGGGCGACTACGTGCTCACCGGCGAGGCCGGCTCGGTCGCTTCGTTCTCGGTGGTGGACGTCACCGGGGGCTCAGCCGCCGCTCAAACCGTGGCCGCCAGCGACGGAAGCTTCCGCCTCGCCGTGAATGCGATGATGGGCCAGATGGTCACGGTCACCGCGTCCGACGGCACCAACGTCACCGTGACGCTCCCCTGACCCATTCTATAGCGGCGGCCCCAGCCGTGTCGGCTGCTCGATCAAAGGAGCATGCTTTTGGGGCCGCCGAGAGATGTTCGAGTCGAGCGAAGCAAGAGGTCAGGCTTCCGCGTCCTCGCGAGATTCCTCGTGGAGAGTCTTCGGACGGGCTGCTAAGACGCGCTCGTCATGAAGCTCTCCTACGGAAGTCTTCTCCTCGTCCCCACGCTGTTCATCGCTCACCCCGCCCGAGCGGACCTCGAACTGCCGCAGCCGAGCCCCGCGGCCAAGGTGATGCAGACGGTGGGGCTCACCGAGATCGAGGTCGAGTACTCCAGCCCGGCGGCGCGCGGTCGCGAGGTCTGGGGCAAGCTCGTCCCCTACGATCAGCACTGGCGCACGGGCGCGAACCGGAACACGCTGATTCGCTTCTCGGGCCCGGTCGAGATCGGCGGTCAGAAGATCGAGGCGGGTGAGTACTCCCTCCATTCCATCCCCGGAAAGATCTCCTGGACCCTGATCGTGAACACAAAGACGACCGGGACGGGCAGCGGGAACTACGACGAGAAGCAGGACGTAGCGAGGGTGAAGGCGCAGGCTCTGTCCGGGCCGAAGCGGGAGCGTCTCACTTTCGTATTCGCGGACACCACTCGGAGCTCGACTCGACTCGACCTGGAGTGGGCTGGAGTGAAGGTAGGCCTGCCCATCTCGGTGGCCACCGACGCCGCCGTCGACAAGGCCATCGAGCGCATGGCGTCCGGCCTCTGGCGCGAGCCAGCCGCGGCCGCCCGCTACCTCGTGGACAACAAGCTGGACCTCGATCGGGCCCACAAGCTCGCCACCCGTTCGCTGGAGCTGGCCTCGACCTGGTACGGTCAGATGGTTCTCGGCATGGTGCTCGAGGCCAAGAAGGATACCAAGGGCGCTATCGCGGCCACCGAGAAGGCGCTCACCATGGGCGACGAGAGCGGGGCCTTTAAGTTCTACGAAGGCGAGATGAAGAAGAAGCTCGCTGTTTGGAAGAAGTAGGCTTCGCGGCTTAGAAACGGGTGATCCACAGCCGGACGGCGAGGATCCCCATCGCCGCCACCACCAGCGCCGCCCCCAGAAAACGACTCGATCCGAGGCCCGGCGCGGTGCGCGCGTCGCCGCGCCACATCCGCCACGCGAGCGGAGCCCCCATCCCGAGCTGACCCAGGGCCGTCGCGGTCAGACACCACGCCAGAGGCTCGGGGAAGCTCCCGTACGAGGCGTACAGCCAGGCGCCGACCGCAATGCCGAGGTTGGCGAGCACGTTGAGGACGAACGCCCACCCTCTTAGCCGTACAAGCCCCCACACCACCCCGGCCATGGTGGCCGCCCCCCCCAAAAAGAAGAGGGTGGGCGCCTCGCGGACGTTCCAGGTCACGGTGCCAATGAAACCGAGCGCGAGCATGTCCGACACCGACATCACGAGAATGCCGAGGAGGGTGCCGCGGAGCGCCACCGGGGCAAAGGCGTCGCCGGGGCGGGACCCCTCGAGGTCCAGGGAGCCGGCCATCAGGAGAGCCATGCCGAAGAGCAGGCCGTAGGCCACGAGGGATTCTTTGGTGCGGGCTCACCTGGCTCGCTCTCATTGCCCTCTTTGACCGACCGGAGTCGTCCCTCGTGGCC
>JBCBRU010000864.1:0-2979 GCA_039819565.1 Myxococcota bacterium
CCGGGCCGTCCGAGGCGTAGATGGCGTAGTAGAGCAAGTCAGCGTGCGCCCCTACCCCGGAGGCGATGCCGGTGATCTTGAGGTGGGCAGAGCGGCCGTCGGTGGTGGTGCCTTCGAGCTCCGGGACCCAGACCGGCGGCTTGTGGAGCAACTCGGGCCAGCACTTCAGCTTTGCGTGTCGAGGCAGCAGCATCGCCAAGTGCATGGAGGCCGGCTACAAGCCTTGGGTTTCGCCCAACTCCGCCGACGGACAGATTGCCTATCGCGGCAAGGAGGTAGCGGATCAGCCCAATCATCTGCAGGCCTGTGTGCGAATGCTGAGGGCCGATTACTGCGGGGACGGAACCTCCCACACCATCGATGGCCGCAAGGTAGAGTTCTGGGACTCGATGGGGGTGCATAAAAACACCCGCGGCTGGAAGCTCGAGGCCACGTGGGGGCCCGAGGGCATGCTGTGGACAACCGGGAGCCCTCGGGTGCTCTTCGAGGACGAACCTCTCCCTGCTTGCTTCGGAGGCCGGACGGTTTCGGCGTCCTATGGGCACCTGTATGACCCGGAGCGGATGAAGGCTATGGGCGTGCTCCTCACGAACGCCTATGAGCGCCAGGTCGAAGTCGAGAGGGATGGCGACGGCAGCTGGGAAATCGACGACTGAGGCTCGGCGGCGACGTCACTACGTAAACTGAACGATGTCTGTTACAGCCAGCCGTCGTCTTGTAGCGCCATGCCCAAGGTCTTCTGGGTCGCGGCGGCGCTCCTGCCGGTCTGGAGCTGCGTTGGCGAGCTCTTAGACGTGGACCCGCCCCCCGCGGCGCCGGCCCCGGGCCCTCCCCCGCGCGAGGGGCCGCCCCCGGCCGTGCCTCCTCCCGCCGCGGATCCCTGCCTCGACGCGCCCTCGGCGGTCCCCGTGGCCCCCGCCCAGCGCCTGACCCGAAGCGCCTACGTGCGGTCTATCCAGACCCTGTTGGGTCTGGATGCCACGGAGGCGGTGGAGACCCTCCCCGCCGACGTTCGCGCCCACGGCCTCACCACCGCCGACCCTGTCTCCCCTCTCTCCGCCTCCCAGCTCTTCGAGGTGGCCCGCTCCGTGGCGGAGGACGCTTCGACGCGGCTCCCCGAAGTGACCGGCTGCGCGGCGGACGCTCGTGAGTGTCTCCGCGGTTGGATAGCCTCCACCCTCCCCGTGCTGTTCCGAGGGCGGGTCGAAGGGGCGGCCGGCTCCGCCGACCTCCTGCAGCTCTTCGACGAGGTCGCGGAGGAGACGGATCCGCGGTTTGGCTTCGAGACGGCGCTGATCGCTGCGCTCGCCTCGCCGCGGTTTTTGTACCGGGTGGAGCTGTCGCCCCCGGGTGCCGCGGAGGGCGACGTCGTGCCCCTGGACGGAGCGGCTCAGGCCACGCGCCTTGCGCTTTTCCTTTGGAACGCGCCCCCCGACGCCGCGCTGCTTCAGCGCGCGACCGCGGGAGACCTGCAGACCCCGGCCGGGCTGGCCCGGGTCGTCGACGACATGCTCGAGGATCCACGCTCCCGCGCGGGCTTTTCTCAGTTTCTGGAAGAGTGGCTGAACCTGAGGGTAGTCCGCGCCACCACGAAGCCGGACGACCGCGCCCCGGAGTTCGACGGCGTAGCTTTGACGCGCTCCCTCGAGGAGACCTTGGTGCACTGGCTGTGGACGGGGGAGGGCACCCTCGACGCCCTGTACACCGCCGCCGACTTCGTCCCCTACGGACCGGCCGCCTCCTACCTCGGCATGGGCAGCGCTCCGGATGGGGTGCCCACCATGGCCCCCAACCCGAATGTCCGGGGGCTGCTGAGCCATCCCGCCCTCATGGCTCACTACGCGACGGATACCTATAGCGACCCGGTGCTTCGCGGCGTCTTCGTTCTCGACGCGCTCCTCTGCGACAAGCCCCCACCGCCCCCAAACAACATCGAGATCCGTCCTCCGGACCCCAACCCGAACCTCACCACCCGGGAGCGCTTCGCTCAGCACTCCGAAGATCCGGGGTGTCGACCCTGCCACGACAAGATCGATCCCTTGGGCTTCGGGCTCGAGAACTTCGACGAGCTCGGCCGGTACCGCACCGAAGACGGAGGTCGCCCCGTGGACGCCTCCGGAGCCCTCATCACCCTTACCGAGAACGCGAGCTTCGTGGGGGTGAAAGAGCTGAGTGACCTCATGGACCAGAGCACCCAGGCGCGCACCTGTGCGGTGCGGCGGATGTACCGGACGGCGCTTCGGAGGGTCGAGCTCGACGCCGAGCGCTGCGAGATGCAGGCGCTCTTCGACCAGTCCGAAGCCGAGGGCTGGGGCGTCAAGGCCACTTTCAGAGCCATCGCCCTCTCCCCGGCCTTTACCCAGCAGCGGGTCGAAGGAGGAACGCCGTGATCGAAAGAATCTCTCGCCGAAGCCTTCTTCGAAGCACCGGAGCGGGGGTTGGACTCTCGCTCCTCGGGCTCTCCCGGGTGCGACGGGCGGAGGCCCAAGCTCAGCTCCCGAAGCGGCTCATTCTCGTCTTCAGCCCCAACGGCACCATCCCTTGGGAGTGGGAGCCGGAAGGCACGCCGGACAACTACCGCTTCCGGCAGATCCTGGAGCCCCTCACCCCCCTCAAAGACGAACTCAGCATCTTTCAGGGCATCGATCAGCGCTCCGCGCGGAGCGGTCCCGGTGACGGACACCAAACCGGCATCGGGCACCTCTGGACGGGCCGGGAACTGCTCCCTGGAAACACCAAGGGGGGATGCCGCTCGTGTGACGGGGTGAGCTGGGCCGGAGGACCCTCGATCGACCAGGTGGTGGCCGACACCATCGCCGCCGGCGCTCCCTATCGGAGCGTAGAGCTGGGCGCCAACTCGAGCGACCGCGGGGCCGACGTCTGGACCCGAATGATCTATCGGCGGGCGAGCGAGCCGCTCCCCCCCATCGACGATCCTCGCGTGGCCTTCGAGCGTTTGTTTGGATCTGGCTTTTCGTC
>JBCBRU010000865.1:0-2979 GCA_039819565.1 Myxococcota bacterium
CGAGCGATACTAGTGCCCAGGTCAGCCTTTCTTCGGCTGACACACGGGTCCACGATCTTGATACATTTCCCCCATCCCCCGAACTGGGTAGGGATCGGGTAAACTCTCTCAGGGAGGCGAGAAGACCGGGCAGGAGCGAGATCAAATCGGCGAGAGTCCGGTTCTGGCTAGATCGAAAACCCCAGGCTGTATAGATGAGGTCTTCGCCGAGAGGGGGGTTACTTCCGTCGGCGATGGAGCGTCACGGGGTCGGTCGGCCCGTCCTCCGGTGGGCCGGAACGTGCGGGCTCCGGCTTGGCTTCCCGTCCATCCACGATTTCGTTCCGAGGCCGCGAGGGCTCTCGGCTACGGCCGTGGGCACGGCTCGCCGCCTCGCGGGCGAGGCGGCCGATGGTCTGGGAAAGGTCTCCGACCGCGAGAAGCTCCTCGTCGAGCTCCTTCTCGGTCATTTTGGCGATCATAAGATCCTTGGAGGATATCCAGAAGTCTGCGCCTTGACCCTGGTTGATGAGAGCCATCACGGCCTTCTCATCCTCTCTTTGGTTGCTCATTGGCTCTCTCAGTTCTCTGGGGCCCTCGAGTCCCGGTTGGTGCACGACGGCACGTTTCTCTGAAGTGTCCCTCGGCTCTCGGAGTCTATTGCCTCTCCGGCCGGATCTTCTCCGGAAGCCTCGAGGAGCGAGCCAGGCCTTCCCTCCCTGCCTGACCCCTCCTCTGGGCGTCCTCTATGGCGAGGTCATTCCTCCGACTTCCATTTCCGGGTGCGCGTCCGGATCAATCGTATGGCCTTGTTCACTTCCCCCACGCTGGGGGCTCTCTCATCGCTCGAGAGGGCCCGCACAATCTCGCGGGGGCGATTCCCCCGCAGGAGGAAAGGAAGCACGCGTCTCGCCAACTCCACGGTGGCTGGATCCGAACGACCCCTGTCCTCTAAGCCTCTCTCGATATGGGAGTACATCTCCGATACGAGCACGGAGTGATCGGGGGCGACGACGCGCGCCGTGAAGGTTCCTTCCGAACCCTCGCTCGTTACGGTTCCGCCGCCCACGGCGATCTCGAAGCGACTCGATCTCTTCCGCACTCGATTCGAGATATGACCCCTTTGTCGACTTCGCAGCACGAGGAAGAGCTCTTCTTCCGACATCTGCGAGAGGTCGTCTCGGATATCTGCAGTCGCTGAGCGATCAACTCGGTGCAGGTATCCAGTGAGCCGCTCCCGAGCCTCGACATGCCCCTCTTCTGCCGCCTCGATGAGCGCAAACCACTTCTCGAGGGTCTCCTGGGCCACATCAGCGGCCTGACTCCGCACTCTAGCGTCCCAGTACGCGGCTAGAACCAAGCGCTTCGTCAAGCTGTGCCAGTTGATTTGGCTCATAGGTCGCCCTCGACCTGGGTCAGCTCTTCCCTAGTGGCGAGCTCGGTGTTTTCGCACCTGCACTCGCGGTCTGACGGTCCTCCCCTCCAACCTGATTCCGGCCTCATCCTCTCTCTCCTTCTGACCGCCCGACCTTCGCCGGGCCAGCAAGCAGAGTCGGCCTCGCTCTCCCTCCACCCCTCCGGGCCTCGGGAAGAACAACGCCGCTCCGGGCGCGCGACCGCTCTTGTGGCAACGGTCACACTGCCTTCAGCGTCGTTGTACCGATCGCGACTGAACTGCCCTAGGCCTGGGTTCTGTTAGGTCCGGTTAGTTGCCGATATATCCGCATCGTAAGGGATTCGATGGATTTCGCTCTCGATCGGATAGATAACTCGACTTCAGCTGGGTATGAGGCATCCCTGAAATCAGCGGTAAGAATTCATTCCCAAATAGAATTGATTCCTATCGAATGAGTCAGAAAACGGAGGGGTCACCTCATCTCCTTTTGCTCACATCTACTTAGGTCGGGGTGGGATCGTAACGTAAGCGCATGCAAGAGCCGCGTGTCGACCCCGAATTGTCCCAGGGACCGCGGCATCTGCGCCCCCGAAGACCTCCCTCACGGTCTTGGAGTCGCCGGGTTGCGAATCGACCTCCTCGGGAGTCCATGAGATGCTCCCGGAGTATCCGCTGTTGCCCAGTACCCATCTCAACCGTCAGCGGGACGTCGTCCGGCCCACCTCGGGCCTCCACGGCTGCGATATCGCCTCCCAACGCGCCGATGAGCTGGACCTCGCGTGCCTCCAGGTGGCCAAAGAGCGAGGCCAAAGGAAGCTCCGGGCCGTCGACCTGGGATGTGGATGGGGCGCTCAAGGCCGAAGATTGGCCGAGCTCGGCGTGGAGACTCATCTTTACGATGTCATCGAGCAGGGTGGGTTTACTCGTGATGGGCAGCAAAGAAGCTTTGCGGGCGAGCTTCGCTTCCATCGCGTGGATCTGTCCTGCCCGCTATCCTCCGATACCTTCCCGAGGAACCTGGACATCGTATATTCTCAGAGATTCATCCATTTCTTGACCTTCCGTCAAGTCCTACGCCTTCTCGAGCATCTGACTCAGGTGTCTTCCGAGGGGGCCCTGGCCTTTCTGTCGGCATCTGGATTAGGCTCTGAGCTGGGAGACGGTTATTCACACGCACGCTGCCACTTTGAGAGACGTTACGCGAAGCTCGAAGCCTCGCAGGCCCAGAAACACCATATCCACGCGCCGGTCTGTCTCTACACCCAGGAAGATCTCGTGGCTCTCACCCGTCGGGTAGGTTGGCGAACCCTGAGGGTCTTCGAGTCCTCGTTCGGGAATATAAAGGGCATCTTCGAGGTGGGCTCGTGACGCCGGAAGCGGAGTCGTACGTGGTGGTGGCGGGGGCCGCTCACCTCGACGTCTTGGCTTCGATGGACGACGAGGCGCGAGGAGTCGACCGACCCGGGAAGGTCCACTTTGCCCCGGGAGGGACCGCCTTCAACATCGCCATCTCTCTCAAACGGAGTCGCTTTCGTGTCCGCCTGGCCACGATCTTGAACAGTCGGGCCCTCTCCGGCCGCGTCGTCGCCGACGCTTGCCGGCAG
>JBCBRU010000866.1:0-2964 GCA_039819565.1 Myxococcota bacterium
ACGGCATGGTGTCCGAAAACGACGACGTGGCCATGGACCAGATCGACAGCCGCGTGGTCCTAGGGCGCATCGACACCGCCGAAAGCGTCCGCATCGTCATCGACCCGAAACGGGTATTGGGCTCCGAGCCCGAACCTGAGGTCCAGGTTTCGGTCCAGCAGTTCAATACGGAGCAAGAGCTGGAGCCCAATGACAGTCCCGAACTCGCTTCTGCGCTCGAGTTCCCCGGACAAACGGGGGGACGCTTCGAGCAGAAGGCGGCCGGCGAGGTCCGAGACCTGGACTGGTTCCGATTCGAGATCGCTACTGCAGGTACGCTTGCCCGATTCACCGGCCTCCTCCCGGCCGACTCGATGGCAGACCCTCTGCTCGCCGTCGCCCGGGTCAACGGCGACGGGGATGCAGAGATTCTCTATCTCAACACCGACGACACTGGAGTCAGCCCACGAGTAGATGCTCTGCTTTGGGAAGCGGGCAGCTACTATGCCGTCCTCCTCGATCAGCGCAACCGAGGCATGCCTCCTTACGAGGGCTCACTCGTCCATACTTACAGTATCTTCGCTGAGCAGGCACGGTTGCGCACCGAGGCTCAGGTCGTGACTTCCACAACCACGGTGCAAGCCATCCTCAGCCCTGGGGGCCGAATCGTGTTTCACGAAGTACAAGTGGATGCGCCCACGATCCTCTTGGTCGAAACGCTAATCGTAGCTCGACCCGAGCTTACGCCTCAGTATCGAGTGTTCGGTCCGGATGGAGTGGGCCTATTCGGGAACGGCATCGATCGCGCGGTCGCCTGGCTCCCGGCTGGGGACAGCTATCTCCTCGCTACCCAGAACGCCAACGACGGGCTGGGCCAGCCCTCGTTTACATATCGAGCCTCGGTCGAGCTCCTGCCTGCCGACGGCCAGGCAGAGTCTGAGCCCAATGATGAGCTCACCGAGGCGGAACCGGTCCCTGCGTGGCCCGCGGCGCGCACCGGAACCCTGAGTCCAGACGGCGACGTGGACCGCCTGCAGCTGTCCCTGAAGGCCACCGACATCGTGAACTTCGTGCTCACACAGGGCGCTGGGGGGCGAACTCTGAACATCACCGATGCCGCAGGGGGCCCCGTTACGACCGGAGCCGGTGAGATCCTGGGATTCACGCCCCCTGCCGCAGGGACGTATGTGCTTCAGATCGCCGGCGGCGAGACGGGTCCGTACGTCCTCACCATTTACTGATGACGTCATCGGTTCCGGTCGTCCTGATCGTCTTCAATCGCCCCGACCTGACCGCGCAAACTCTGGCCCGCATCCTCGAGGTGAGCACCGGCCCGATCCTGGTGGTCGGCGATGGTCCGCGGTCTCACGTCGTTGACGACGACCGCCGCGTCCAAGAAACCCACGAGGTGGTTCGCCAGCTCGGGGGGGCACGGGTGGTACTTGACGGAGCCCCCGAAAACCTCGGTCTACGGCGGAACTATGTGAGGGCCGTCGACCGGCTGATGGGCGAACACGGTCGGGGGATCATTCTCGAAGACGACACCCTCCCTCACCCAAGCTTCTTTCCTTATGTCGCTGAGCTCCTGGTGCGCTACGCCGAGGATGAACGTATCGGCTCGATCTGCGGCCAGCGGGTCCCGCCCGCCCCGGGACTTGAGGCCCACAGCTACGGCTTTTGCCACATCCCTCCTCCGTGGGGCTGGGCCACTTGGGCACGCGCCTGGAAGGATCACGCTCGGGCTCTCGAAGCCTGGCCGGCGTTGAAGGCTTCTGGACACCTAGAGGTCCTCCTAGGGGCGGCTGCGGCCCGCGAATGGAGCGCCCTGCTCGACCACGCGGAGACGACCGATAGCTACTGGATACGTTGGGTCCTCGCGCATTGGGTGACCCATCGACTCGCGGCGGTCCCTCACGTGAATCTTATCGAGAATGTGGGCTTTGATGAGCGCGGCACCTTTACCCAGGCCGGCTCACGCTACGCTGAGCGGGGGTCAGAACCGGCCCGAAGCTTAGCTTTCCCTCTGGCCCATCCCCCACACCTCGCCGTGCGCTACGCGTCCGCGGAGGACGACATCGCTGAGGCCGCACTGCCGTTTTCGACGCGGCGGCGTCGACTCAAGCAGCTCTTGCTGGAGGGCCCTCGAAGGTTCTGGGTTCGTCAGCGCCGACAATCCCGCTGACACTGCTCAAAAGCGATTCGGCATGCCGTCTCGCACCTCGACCCGAGCGGTCCGCAAGCATCCACGCAGCGATCTCTCTGCTCCCGAGCCGAGCTCAGGCAAGGGAGCTCAGGAGCGACGCACCCGGTGAACGCGAAATCTCGAGCCATAGCTTGGATTGGTTTTTGTCGGGTCAGTCGGTCCGCCTCGACGAAACCCACGGGTCCGGAGGGCTCGACCAGAACCAGGGTCCAGCCGTCGTGGCTCGCCAAACGGCGAACCTCGGTCCCGGCGGTGACGTTGGGCCCGGTCGTCCCCCCCACCATGGACACCAGCTGAGCATCGATCGAGAGAAAGGCGGAGTCCTGCGCCGCGCCCTGCGCTGTCGCCGGCCGCCCCACGGGGGCCGGGGCGAGCTCGGCGCGAGCGAGGCCCGAGCCCGTTGAGGGTTGGCTTGCCGTCGCTGCGCCCGGGGAGATGCCGGAGAGGACCAGCGACGCCACGATGAGACCCGAGAGCCCGGTCGCAGCCAACGCGAGTCCCACCGTCCCCGCCGAGACCATCGGAGCTGGGGGCGCCTCACGGGGCGCCGAGGATGATGAGGATTCGGGCGGAAGATCCGGGTCGAGCGGCCCCCCGAAGAGGGCCGGCGAAGCCCCCCGCGTCGGGGGGCGACCCGGAGGATCGGAAAGGAATCCGCTGGCCGTTCGACCCGGATCTTCCGCCCGAATCCTCATCATCCTCGGCGCCCCGTGAGGCGCCCCCAGCTCCGATGGTCTCGGCGGGGACGGTGGGACTCGCGTTGGCTGCGACCGGGCTCTCGG
>JBCBRU010000867.1:0-2945 GCA_039819565.1 Myxococcota bacterium
CCTGGAGTCCCCTTTCAGGTCGAACTTGTACGCGTTGTGGACGAGCCGGTCCAAGATGGCATCGGCCACGGTAGGGTCGCCCACCCAGTCGTTCCACTTGTTGATGGGGAGCTGGCTGGTGACCACTGTGCTGGCTCGGCCGTAGCGATCCTCGAGGACCTCGAGGAGATCGTGTCTCTAATTGGCCTTCGGGGCGGCGAGACCGAGGTCGTCGAGAATGAGAACCTCCTGCTTCTGCGGCGGTGCCAAGGCCTTGGCGTAGGTTCCATCCGCACGAGCCAAGGCGAGCTCTTCAAAGAGACGTGGGGCCCGCCGGTAGGCCACCCGGTACCCTTACGGCAAGCCGCCTGTCCGAGCGCGCAGGCAAGATAGCTCTTGCCCACCCCGGTCGCCCCATTGCTCTGGACGTTGATGTGCTCGGTGGCCCAGGTGCACGAGCCGAGCTGCCGTAGGCGTGCGCGGTCGAGTCCCCGCCGTGCCGATGTCTGTACGTCCTCGAGGCATGCATCGGAGATCCGCAACTTTTCCTGCCTCAGGTTTCGAGAGATTCTCCGATTCTCCCGCGCGGTGTACTCAGCGTCGACCAAAAAGGCGAGGCGCTCGTCGAATCCTGCGCTCGCCATTTTGGCTTCCTTTTGTTGAGCCGCCCAGGCTTCGGCCATGGCGGCGAGGCGACGAGCGTAGAGTTTGTCGAGGGTCGGTTGATTCAGCATCTTCGGTCCTCTCGTCTCAGTGGTAGAAGCCCGACCTACGCACGTTCTCGTGGACCGGGGTCGGCTCGGGTTCAGCCTCGACTGAGCGCTGGTCTCGGTTCAGGCGGAGGATATGTTCGACGGGTTTGTAGCGGTTCGCGCCCAGCTTGAAGGCCATCTTGCACACGGATTCGAGTCGAGTCCACCGTACTTCTGCTTCAGTCGGCGGAGGCCCTGGGCCGAGCGCCACCCCTGGACCTCGAAGGGCTGTGCCTTCAGGATTCGGTCGACCATGCGTGCAATCCAAGGCCCCACATCGCTGGCCCAGCGTCGAACACTTGCTCCCCCGTCGAAGACCGCGCAATGGGCCTCGGGCAGGTGGGCGGAATCCATCGTGTGTGCTTGTACTTCGCTCCGCTGCGACGATGAGATGCCACCCGATGACCACGGAAGAAGACTTCGAGGGTACGAGGCGTCGCTCGAAGCTCGACCCCCTCGCCACGCAGAGTGTAGGGGACGGATTAGTAGTGGTCGTCGTAGACGATGTGATAGTCGGGCGCAACCGTCGCGTGCTTCCACGACGACACCACGTAACGGTCGGCCGGGAGACCCGATAAGGCAGGACGGTCGAGGAGCTCGAAGAGCTCTCGCCGGCTCCGACCTCCGAAAGACTTCATCGGTCGCCGATTCAGCTCGTCGCAGAGCTCTCGAATCCGCCCATTGAGAGCCTCCAACGAGTGGTAGATCTCGTGGCGGAGCCGAGCCAAAATCCACCACTGCGCAATCAGGACTGCGCCTTCGACCTTGGCCTTGTCCTTCGGCTTTCGGGGTCGCGCAGGCACGATGGCAGTGCCGTAATGTCGACCGAGCTCCGCGTAGGTCTCGTTGATGGTGGGCTCGTGCCGGCATGGGCCTTTGACGGCACTCCGGAGCTGGTCGGGCACCGTCATCGCGGGCACCCCGTCGGAGTACTCGAACATCTTGACATGCGCACCGACGAAGCCACCGAGCTGCTGGGTCTCGGTGGCCAGCGCGAACGTTAGGTTCGAGGCCCCCAGCGTACCCACGAACAGCTCCACCGCTCGCACTTGGCCCGTGGCGGGGCACACCAGTGAGGGCTTCTTCCCCGAGTAGTCGACGAACGCACGCTCCCCCGCCTTGTGGACCTGACGCATGCTCAGTCGATTCCCATTTTTCCAATCCCGAAACCCCGCGCAGAACGCCGAGTACCGGACGCCGTCCGGGTGTTCGACGAGGAACTCGAGGTGCAACAGCTCCAGCGTGACCCCCGGCTTGCGCAGCTCCAGGTTCAGCCACTGTGGGTCCGGACGCGGCCGTTCGGAGCTCCGCTTGCCCTTCGGGCCTCCGTACAGGCGGCGCTCCAGGGTCGCATCATCCATCGCCTCCACGGCCTCCCAGGTCAGCGCCAGGCGCACCGCGCGGTTGGTCACCTTCGACACCACCCCCGTGCTCTTCCCCGTGGCCCGGGAAGTCTCTCGGACACTCAGTCCTTGGACCTATCGAAGCCTCAGGATCTCTCGTATCTTCTTCATGTGTAGTCGCTCCATCTCGGGTCCTCCCTGAGGAGAGCCCTCGTCAAAGCGACGCTCTGCGTCTCTCGATCCCCCGCCCGATCGACGTGTGCACGGAGACGTGCAGCGGCCGTGCACGCACCTGGAATGGGTGTTCACATGAACTTGGAATCGGTGTTCACGCCACCGTGGAATGGGTGTTCACGTGGCCATGGCGTACGCAATTTGGTATCCTGCGTGAGGATATCTCCACGTCCATTTTCACGTGTTGGCTCTCGACGGACTCTACGTGAGAAAGGAGGGCGATGCTCTGCAGTTCGAACCGGCTCTGGAGCCGAGTTCCCACGACGCTCGCGACGTCGCCCATCGAGTCCACGACCGCTTCATGGCCCCTCTTCTGAGGGCGGGTAGCATCGCCAGCGACCACGTGATCTTCGACGACCCGCCGACTTGGCCCATCATCGACAGCAGCGGACAGTCCGGCTGGCTCTATGGAGATGAACCCGTTCCTGGGCACCGCGCCGACCTGAGACGTGGAGCTGGCCAGGACGTCCGAGGCTTCTCGGTTCACGCCAGCGTATTCATCCCCGCCTACGCGACGGCCGCGAGAGAACGCCTTGTGAGGTACATGTGCCGACCTCCTTTCGCCGCCGAGCAAGTACGGCTCCTGCCATCGGGGCAGGTCGCCTTCGAGCGCCGAACCCCAAAGTCGTCGGGCGAG
>JBCBRU010000868.1:0-2937 GCA_039819565.1 Myxococcota bacterium
ATCAGAACTTGCGCCGGGCGGATCTAGTCCCCTGTCAGGATGATTCCTTACATCATTCGCGGGCGCTTTTCGCCCCTGGCGTTCACGTGAGAAGGGCGCATATTGGCCATATGCAACCGACGAGAGGCGAAGCCGGCGGGGGCGCCAGGGGCGAAAAGCGCCCGCGAATGATGTAAGGAATCATCCTGACAGGGGACTAGATCCGCCCGGCGCAAGTTCTGATACCCCTCGGCCGCGCCTCTCGCCACGTGCTCGCTCGGCCTTGCTAGGGAATAGCGGCGGGGTCCTCCGAGCGTTTCAGGAGGGATGGAGCTGGTCGTGGTCCGTGGGGACCTCCTCGATCAGGAGGTCGACGTGATCGTCAACGCCTGGAATCGAAACCTCTTCCCTTGGTGGCTCCTTCTTCCCCAAGGCGTATCAAGAGCGATCAAGCGGCGAGCGGGCACGCGGCCCTTCGACGAGCTTTTCCGGCACGGCCCGATGCCCTTGGGACACGCGGTCATGACCGGCCCCGGCCGTCTTCCCCACAAGGGCATCATCCACGTGGCCGGCATCAACCTGGCCTGGCGCTCGAGCGAACGTTCGATCCGCGCTTCTACGCGGAACGCCTTGGCCCTCGCCGCGGAGCATCGGCTCGTGTCGGTGGCGCTCCCGCTGATTGGTGCCGGGACCGGAGGCGGGGGCTCAGATCGGGTTCTCGACATCATGACCGATGAGCTCCGTTCGATCGCCTTCGAAGGTGAGGTTCGGGTAGTCGTGTTCGCGGCCCCTCGCTAGAGTCCGTCCTCACCGCGGGAAGCAAGGCTGGGTGAGCATCTCATGTCGTTCGTCATGGTTGATATCGAGGCAGACGGGCCCATTCCCGGGGAGTACTCCATGGTCTCGCTGGGGGCCGTCATCGTAGAGCCCTCTCTTCAAAAGACGTTCTACGGTCGCTTCCGGCCGGTATCGGAGGCGTGGGTCGCCGAGGCTCTTGCGGTTTCGGGGCACTCCCGCGACGAGACGCTCAGCTTTCCCGAGCCCGTCGAGACCCTGTCCTCCTTCCGCCTCTGGCTCTCTGAGCATAGTCAGGGGCGGCCGATGTTCATCTCGGACAACAACGGTTTCGACTGGCAGTTCGTCAACTGGTACTTCCACAAGTTCCTCGGGGGGAATCCCTTTGGACACTCTTCATCGAACCTTGGCTCGCTCTACAAAGGTCTGGTGGGTGATGCCTTCAAGTCGTTCAAGCATCTCCGACGCACGGCCCACACCCATCATCCCGTCGAGGATGCCATGGGAAACGCGGAGGCCCTCCTCCGAATGAAGAATGAGCTGGGCCTCAAGATCAGCCTCAAATGATAGGTCCTAAGGGTCGGCGATGATGTCGATAGTATACGCTCCCCTCCTTCTCCTGAGCCACACCGCCGCGGGGGGCCCTCACCTCGAAGCGGCCGACGTATGTACGACTCTCACGGCCATCAGCCCGAGGGAAGAGACTCCCAGTGAGATGCGCGAGGTGCCGTTCGTATACGGGGGCGTCGTCCTCGCGCCGGGCGACGAGGTCGAGGTGACCGCGGTGCGAGGGTGTCGTCGTACGCTCGAGGAGGGTTGGGTCTACGTCGTAGAAGGAACCTACCGACTCGAGTCACGGGACCGAGCCGTGCTCCTCGTATCGGCCACCGCCACCGAAGCGCCGTCGCCGGAAACACGTTCTCCGAAGAACCCCGCCTATGTTCGGATACAGCGGGGATCGGGAACCTTTAGTTTGCCTCTTCATCTATTTCGCGGCGGAAAGCCGCATGTCACCATGTATACAGTGAGCGGTGAGCCCTTTTCAGGCCGGTACTTTGGGAGCGGCACGTCGGTCCTTCCTCGCATCACGTGGCCCTACAGCCAGTGACGCCGATCTCATGCCGCGTGACGTCCCCCCGAGAACCAGGGACTTTGCAGGCTCCAAACCCTCGACGGCGGAAGATCTCGCCGACGTGGCAGACTGGGTGTCCGAGCTGATGGCGCTCCCGGTCGACGCGAACTATCGAAAATGGATGTATTACAATCCAGATAATGGGCGTGAGCTGATCGGCTACCGGGTCGGAACCTATTTGGTCGACCGGGCGATAGCCGCATCTGACGAAACACCGGTGGCCCTTGTAGACATGTCCACAGAAGAGATTCCACGTCTGGCCGGCACTCGTTGAGTGAGGGGGCGCGGCGAGTTCTTACCCGTGCTACTGCCGGGCCTGAGCCTGGTAGCTGTTTGATAGGATTTGGCCCAGCACACCGTGCGGTTGACGTACATTGCACAAGAAGCGGTCCGGTCGGACCTTGTTTACGCAGCTCGGATAGCCCTTCTCACCTGAGCTCACCCGTGGAGAGAAGAAGCAGCTCGCGCCCTCCGGGCCCCATATGGCCTCAGCCGTCCACTCTTTGTGGGTTTGCTCGTGCACCCCCAGGTTGTCCCAAAAGTCGACGATGCGGCCATCGACGGTGTGGCTCTCGCCGTTGCCGCAGTAATCGGCCCGAATCATCCGCACACAAGCCTGCAAGGCGTCGGCTCCCGGGGCGGGATAGGTTCGCTCGCGGGAAAAGTCCCTGCTTTCGCCGTTTCGCGTTTTGGTTCCGGAGGCTTCGAAGTCTCGGTTCGAGTAGACGGTGATCGTCCCTTCTGCCGTCCCATTCCCGGCCTTGGCGCTGCCGTTGAAGGTGCGGCTGTCGAGCTCATACTGGCGCCAGGGTTTGTAGCCAGCCTCCATGCACTTCGCGATGGCGCTGCCGCGACAGGCAAAGCTGAACTTGCGGGTGGTGTTGGTCCACCGACCGTTGTCTTGGTTCCACTTCCCTGGGAAGGGAAGGGCGGGGACGGGGACCCCGTTCTCCGCTCCGCAGAGGTGTACCCATTCCCCGCTCTCCTCCACCGATACGTTGAGGTAGAGGAGGTCCTGGTTGGGCGCGGCC
>JBCBRU010000869.1:0-2914 GCA_039819565.1 Myxococcota bacterium
ATCGACGATTCGGCTGAAGAGAGCCTGCACGCGACCTCCGAGGCTGGGGTTGGCGAGCATCATGAGATCGTCGAGGCCCTCCTTGGTCATGGGAGCGGCGGGTCCGTGCCCGCCGGGGCCCATGGCCGACTCATCGGGGACGAGCTCATTGCGGGCGAAGCGGCGCACGAAGTTGGCAGGCACGTGGTAGCCGGCCGACCAGAGAATCTTGGTGGTGATCACCTCCGCGCTCGAGGCCAAGCCTGGGTAGGCCGGAGGGTCGAACTTCGCCAGGTACTCCCGACCCTCGCGATCACGTACGCGAAGACCGGGGGAAGCTCCGGAGATCTTGCTCGAGAGCACGATGAGTCGGCCGGGGGCAGGGCCGGGCCCGGGGGGGCCGCGGATGACCTCCGCCTCGGTCAGCAGACCCCGTCCGATGCGGTTTTCGAACCACGTAGAGTCGAGGACCTCCCCGAACGCATTGACGTCGTGGGCGGCGGGGCCGCCCGTCGCCTCGTCGACCCAGGAGATGGGAGACAGGACCCTTCCCAGGGGGCGGGTTGTCGTCTCCTCGAGTGCGTAGGACCAGTCCGCGGGGCGTCGCGATTCTGGCTTGGGATGCAAGGTAGGTTCCGGAACTCGCTGAAAGCGAACGTCGTGGGGGGCGCGCTGCCAGGCCGGCCCAGCACAGCCTGAGGCGAGGACGGCGGCGACCATCCCAAGGGAGGCTCTCATCAGAAAAACTCTCCTGCCCCCACGCTGAAGCGGACGCCGTCGGGAGAGACGGCCACTTGGACTCGGCCCAAGAGGAAGATGTCGGTCTCCGCTCGGATGCCCAACCCCACCGACCACGGAAAGGTGCCCTCCACCAGCGACGGGATATCTGGGCCTACCTTCCCAACGTCGACGAAGACCGCTCCGGAGAACCCCACAATGGAGCCTCCGTAGTCGCTGAGCAGAAAGCGGTACTCGGCCGATCCCCACCATCCGAGCTCATCGATGAATCGATCGGGTTGGTAGCCGCGGAGCGTGTTCGCGCCCCCAAGATTGACGAGCTGGTGAAGGGCCACCTCGTCTCGAGAGCCGAGCGGGTGGGCCCCGCTGACACCGCCCGTAAGGACGAGGACGCGGTTGCGAGGGAGCACGGGGATGAAGCCGGTGAACTGCGTCGATCCCCGAATCCCCGTAGAGACCGCGGCCTCGTCCCGGGGGATGATCTCCCCCGCCCCGTCGACGGTCGTGGTCCATACGAATCCCCGCGTCGTACGCCCGAGACCGTCGCGGGTGTCCACCCGAAACCTGAGTTGCGCTTCGAGGTAGTCGATGGTCTGACCGAAGCCCGGCGGCAGCGACACCCCCTCGCCGGGTACCAACGGTGGAGCCTGCGAGCCGGTGCCGCTGAATAGACCTCTTCGCCGGTAGCCGACGGAGAATCCGCCATCGACGTTGATGACGCTGGGAAAGAGCTCGGAGAGCCCCGCTGCGATCTGAAACTCATCGCGTCTGAGCAGACGCTGGGCGCTCGCGTCCTGATTGCTCCCCAGGCCAAACCACCCGATGTCCCGGTCGACGTTGTAACGAGCCGAAAAGTCGATCACTCGACCGCTCAGGGGGGGGAGCCGGCGTCCCACCGTCAAGGAGAGCTGACGGTCGCCGTTGAGCCGGATCAGTCCTAGGAAGATCACGCGATCCGGAGAGCCGAGGGGGTCGTTCCATAGGGCTGCAGCTCCGAAGCCGAGCCCCGAAGTATTGAAGGGCTCGATGAGAGGCGCTGCGGCGAAGGTCAGCTCGTCGTTCGTGATGAGGTCAACGATCCTCTCCACCACATGGTAGCGCTCGAAGAGATCGAGCACGGGAATCAGGGGCGCGAAAGCCAGCTCGACGAAGGCGCCGGGGATGGAAAGAAGGAGGCGTTCAGGCTCCGGTCCCACCGGGGTGGGAGGACGGACCACCCGGAACAGAGAATCCGAGGCCGACGAGGTGTCGGTGGTCGGGGGAGCCGCCGCCACGGTCAGCGCGCAGAGCACCTCGGCGAGGCTCACGGAGCCGTCGCCCCTTCCATGGCTCCGCCGCCGCGGGCTCCCACCGCTTCCGGTGGCGGCTCGTCGGGGCCTCCGGGAGGGTTGGGGGGAATGATGAAAGTATCGAAGACCTCACCTTCGAGGTTCACGGCACGCCCGAGAAGGCGACCTCCACTCACGTCAAAGAGGACATAGTGGGGCTCGGTTCTGAACTCCGCCGTGAAGTCACTTCGAATGACTCGCCGAATCGGGGCCCCACCGGAGGCGGCGACCAGATAGGTGGTCCCGCGTATGGGCTTCGAGCGTTCGTAGTCGTGGTCGTGGCCGGCCAGGACGACCTCGATGCCGTACTTCTCGGCCAGGGGAGTAAGCACTTTTCTGACCTCGGGATTCGAACCGTGCTCTCCCGATGAGTAGGGAGGATAGTGGAGGGAGAGGATGATCAGCTGATCCCTTCGCATCGCGTAGTCCAAGGCCTCCACCAGGAACTGGTGCTGGGCCGAGCCGGGACGCATTTCGATCTCGGAGTCGAGGATGATGACTCGAACATCTCCCCAGTCCTGATAGTAGTAGCGCTCTCCGCCCGCATAGAGGTTGGACAGAAAGAACTTCCGAAAGAAGAGGGGCTGGGAGTTGTCGTGGTTGCCGACCGCCGCGAACAGGGGACGCTTGCTGACCAGCGGAGCTTCGATGTTGAAGAAGCGAATCCAAAGGCGCCGCCAGCCGCCAAACTCGACGAGATCCCCGCTGTTGATGAAGAAATCGACGTCTTCCTTGGCGAGCCGCTCGATCAGCACCCGAACCGGACACCAGGTTCACCGGGTGCTGATCGAGCGTCTCGCCAAGGAAGACGTCGATTTCTTCAACAACAGCGGGGATCTCGTCGAGTTTGGCGCCGCCAGCCGCCAAAC
>JBCBRU010000870.1:0-2906 GCA_039819565.1 Myxococcota bacterium
GGGCCTGTGTTCGCCATTTCCCCTGCGGAGAAGAAGGCGCTCGGCCGGTGCTCACTGGCTCCTTTGCTCTCTCGAGCGGTGGCTCAACGCTGATTCTTGGAGTCGGGCGGTCGTTCGCTCGGTCCGCACGTCCGTTGGGGTGTCTTCGGGCTTCGGAGTGGAACCGTCGTTCGCTCTCGGTCCGAACGCCCCCTTCTCCTCCGGGGAGATTCGGCGCAACGAACGGTTCCTCTCCGGTCGTCCGCTTGTGCGCCGAGGGGCCTGTGTTCGCCATTTCCCCTGCGGAGAAGAAGGCGCTCGGCCGGTGCTCACTGGCTCCTTTGCTCTCTCGAGCGGTGGCTCAACGCTGATTCTTGACGTGGAAGCTCATCTTGCGGCGGTGGGCTAGAGGCCTTCCATTTTGATGACGGAGGTGCTCGCGAGGCGGCGCAGGATGTCTAGCGCTTCGAGGTCGTGCATCGGGCTGACGTGAATGATGGCTTGGACGGTCCGCTTTCCGTCGACGCGGCCGAGGACGTATCGCTCGCGGGAGGACATGGCGGTGAGTTCGTCCGCGGAGGCTTCGCGCAGCTTCATGGGCACGGCCGTGCGGAGGTTGGTGAGGTCGGTCTGGCTCGCGGCCGCTTCGATGTCCTGCCGCATCTCGGCGTAGGCTCGGTTGCCGGGGTCGAGTCGAGCTCCGTCCTGGAGGTGGCGCATGGCGTCCCCAAAGTGGCCTCGATCCATGGCCGCGCGTGCGTCGCTGATGGGGTCGTGGGACGTTGACCGGGGCAGCGGGCTATCGGCGCGCGCACCCTCGGAGGGGTAGATGGCTCCCACTCGCGAGAGCTCGAGGAGCCGTGAGGCCACCTGATAGTCGGTCGCGTGGAGCTCCAGAGTGATGGACTCCATGTCCAGGCCGTTGCGGGCGAGATCGATGATGCGGGCCTCGAGGGTGTCGGGTGTCATGTGGGACGGGAGGTGCTCTTCCGCCACGCGAAGGGGCTGGCTGGGGTTGGGAAACAGCTCTCGGAACCGTGCCCACATCTCAGATCGAGCCATCCCTTCCCGATGTATTTGGATGAGGGGGACCGACACGTCGACCGCCGGTCGAGATTCGTGTGACGCCGCGTCGCTGAATCGGAAGCGTCCCCACCGCCATCGAAAGGCATCGAGGAGATTCTCCGCGATCTTGATCCTCAGAGTTTGGATCACCTGCTCTTCGGGGACGATCCCGATCATCACGAGGATCCGCCCGAGCAGGACCCTGGTCTCTCTCTGAGTGGCGTAGGCCCGCTCGAGCTGGTCCTCCGTGAGGAGCCCCAGGTGCATCAGAAACTGGCCGAAATACTCGCGGGCGTCGTTGGACGCGGCGCGCTTGGCCATACCGTTCTCGATGGCTAGCTCCTTGCGGACGGTCTCCTGTTCGAGGACGAGATGGCCCGTCATCTGGCGGTTCGCGAGCCAGACGACGACGTCGCTTACGGGCATCACGGAGAGATCGCCTTCCAGATGACCCACCGTTCTCTGGGTACCCTATCCTTGTCTCGGCCGCACCACTGGATAGGATGGCGACATGTCCACCGAGAACACCTCGCCGATCGCGCGCCGGAGTTTCGTGCCGCCTCCGTGGGCCGTCGGACTTCTCGTGGTGGTGACCCTGGGCGGCGCTTCTTTCTTCGTGGCCCAAGGGTTGGATGACTTGGGCACGGCCAACGCCCGCCTCACGGCGGAGCTCCTCGACGTCAAAACCCGCGCTGCGCCCCCTCTCGACTTCGAGCTCGAGACGATGGACGGCCAGCGGGTCCGTCTCTCGAGCCTCCGGGACAAGACGGTATTCCTGAACTTCTGGGCCACCTGGTGCCCCCCTTGCGTCGAAGAGATGCCCTCCCTCCGACGCCTCTACGGAAAGCTCCAGGAGCGCGAGGACTTCGTTTTCCTGGCTGTGAGCACGGACGACGCATGGCCGGAAGTGAAGAAGTTCTTTGAGGCCGAACCTGCCCAATTTCCGGTGCTCCTGGACGCCAAGGGCGAGATCGCCCGCAAGTGGGGCACGACGAAGTTTCCGGAGACCTACGTCATCCACCAGGGTGAGGTGGTGGGCCATATCGTCGGACCCCGCGACTGGGACGACTGGTTCGCCGAAGCTTGGCTTCGCGAGGTCCTCTAGCGAGCCTTCGCGCAACCGAGGCTGCTCGACCCCCCTAGCCAGACCGGAGACGGTGCGGCACGGGACCGCGTCGCGTCTGCGCTCGGCGTGCCTACGTTCGAGGCATGAAGACCACCGCCACCTCGGTGCCCTTCGAAGACCTCCACATCGGCGACGAAGCGATCTTCGAGCGTGAGGTGACCGAAGGAGACGTTCGGGCCTTCGCCAGCCTCTCCGGGGACACCAACCCCATGCACCTCGACGAAGCCTACGCGCGAACGACCCGTTTCGGGGGTCGGGTCGTGCACGGGGCTCTGGCCAGCGCTCATCTCTCCGCCGCCCTGGCCACCCAACTCCCGGGCCCCGGGACGATCTACCTGGAGCAGTCGATCCGCTTTCGACGGCCCACGCGCATCGGGGACGTCCTGACCACTCGGGTCCGGGTCGTGGAGCGCCGGGAGGACAAGAAGTTCGTTCGCCTCTCCGCGGAAATCACGAACCAAAGCGGCGAAGCGGTGGCTACCGGAGAAGCCCTGGTGCTGCCTCCGGAGCATCGGCAGCGCTTCGAGCTCCCGGACCGGGCCTAGTACCTCGCCACAGGAGTCCTGATCGATTGACGCCGGCCCTCGCCGACCAGGCCCGCACCGCGGCCTACGGCCGCCCTTTCGAGCTCCCGGACCGGGCCTAGATGCGCCCGGCCCAAATTCTGATACCCCTCGGCCGCGCCTCTCGCCGCGTGCTCGCTCGGCCGTCGCTTCGCGACGCTCATCGTCGCCTA
>JBCBRU010000871.1:0-2901 GCA_039819565.1 Myxococcota bacterium
GTTTCGAGCCAAGTTCGAGGAGCCGTACGCCAATCTGCAGATTCCGTTTTGGGTCACCCTCGGCAACCACGATTTCGGTGAGGTCCCGGTTCAGTTTTGGCGCACGAGCTATCAGACCGAGCATGATCATGTTGGTGTCGACGGAGACAAAGGTGACGTGGTCTGCGACGAAGCGGTAAAAGTGATCGGGCAGGTTCCACTTCCAGGACCGCATCGAATACTCGATCTGATAGCTCGTGCGCCAAAACTGAACCGGGACCTCACCGAAATCGTGGTTGCCGAGGGTGACCCAAAACGGAATCTGCAGATTGGCGTACGGCTCCTCGAACTTGGCTCGAAACTGCTCGTCGTCCACCGAATCGACCCCGTGGTCATAGAAGTTGTCGCCGAGCAGCAGAGCGAAGTCGCAGCCCTGCACGAGACACACAGTTTCGATGGCTCGGGACACCTCGTACTGGGCGGTGTTCCCTTCGCCGGTGTCGCCGAGGGCCACGAAGCGCACCGCGGGCGGTCCGTTGTCGATGGGCCCGAGGTCGGGGAGGCCTGCCGTCCCCGCGTCCGCCGTGCCTCCCGCGTCCGCCGCGCCTCCCGCGTCGACCAAACCCGCGTCCACGGATACCCCGGCGTTGGGTCCCCCGTCGGTTTCGTCGACGGAGCGCAGCGCGGGCTCTGGGTCCGAGCAGGCGCCCGAGAGCAAGCTCGCCGCCAATACCCACGGGCCAAAGCGAGTTCCGATGCCGCGCCGGGGCGCGGCCGCGATCCGAACGCTCGTCATCCTGTCCTCTCCTCTGCCGGTTTAGCACCCAGGACGACCATCGGGCGAGCGCCGGCGCGTTGACGTAGCCGGTCAGCGGGGACTAGGAATCCCCATGCGCGAATGCCTGGGGTGGCTCACGACGTGCGCCAACGAACAATCGTGTCCCCAGAACTGGCTGGAGCGCTCGGTGGTCGAGCTCCCTCTGAACCAGCCGTGCCACGTGTGCGGCCGTTCCGTGGTGTTGGTCGAGCACGAGGCTCAGCTGCAGGACCTGGCCCGCGAGGGCAAGCTGGCGGCCTTCCCGGTCGTGCCCCCCATCGCTCTCGGCTCTCCCGGGGAGGTCGCGCCGTCGCCCCGCGCCACCGACGACTCTGGGGACCTGCGCCACGCCGACACACCCGCTCCGGAGGTCCGGGCCTGGGTCTGCACCCTCGCCAACGGGGAGGCCATCCGTATCGACAAGGCTTCGATGGTTATCGGCCGCAGCCGAACTTGCGACGTGGTGATACCGAGCGCGAAGGTGAGCCGTCAGCATGCGAGCGTCACCCTCGACGGCGGCGAGCTGTGGATCGAGGACCTTGGATCTGCCAACGGGGTCTGGCACGACGGGGAGAAGATCACCCGCACCAAGGTCGCCAACGGTGACACTTTCACCATCTCGGACGAGACGCTCCGCTTCGAGGTCCGGTGAGCGCCCCGCGCCGCTACCACCCTTTCTACTGCGAGGAGAACGCGTGGTGGCTCCTGCAGGAGGGGGCCTTGCCGGATCCGGCGTGGGCCATCTTCATCACCAATACGTCCCGACAGGTGGCGATGTGGGGGCAGCGGACGGCCCCACCGGGCCAGCCGGTGGTCTGGGACTACCACGTCGTGGCGGCCAGCGGCGCTCCGGGGGAGATGCTCATTTGGGATCTCGACTGTCGGGGTGGGGCGCCGCTCTCCGGTCTCGAATGGTGGGCCGCGAGCTTCCCCGTCTTGCCGCCTCCGGATCTCGCGGCGAGGTTTCGGGTCGTTCCCCGAGACGTCCTCGCTTCCCGCTTCGCCTCCGACCGAAGGCACATGCTCTCCGCGGACGGTCTCTGGAGCGCCCCCCCACCGCCCTGGCCATGCATTCGGGGCCCCGAAGCGACCCACGAGGAACACTCGCTTCCTGCATTCCTAGACCTCGAGAGCCATCCCGACCTCGGAGAGGTGCGCGATGGGACCGGCTTTCGGGCCTGGGTCACCGGCGACATGGCCTTCGATGGGCAACCGGTCTAGCGTCCGGAGCGTGGAACTGGCCGAGCACGCCGCCGAGCTGATCCTCTCCTATCTCAAGCGCTACCGAAAAGAGTTCAAGGAGATGAGCCGGTCCGCGAAGGGCTGGTTCGAAACCCGAGACTGGCCCGCGGCCCGGGAGGGCCTCACCCGTCGAACGGACCTCTATTCACGGACCGTGACGGAGTTGGTCCGAGCCCTCCAGGTAAAGATGGGGGCTGCCTACCGCGACCGCGCGGTGTGGAAGCCCTTGAAGCGCGCCTACGCGCGGGATATCGCCAACCGCGCCGACGAGGAGATCGCCGAGACCTTCTTCAACTCGGTGACGCGCGAGGTCTTCAAGACGACGGGCTTCGACCGGGAGCTCGAGTTCGTCTGGATCGACAACACCATCCTTCCATCCGGTGAGGAATCGCCGGTGTTCCGGAGCTGGTACCCCATCGTGGGCCTCCCAGACCTGTTTGGTGAGCTCTTCGAATCCCTCGAGTTCGCCTCGCCGTGGCGGGACCTGGGCGGGGATGCCACTCGGGTCGCGTCGAGGATTCTCTCTCATCTGCAAGAGCGCTCCGGGATGGCCGACTTCGATGTGGTCGAGACCTTCGAACCCATCCTCTACCGGAGCAAGGGGGCTTACCTCGTAGGTCGAATTCGGCGCGGTCACCGTATCGTTCCCCTTGTCATCGCTTTGATGCATAGCGCGGACGGCATCTATGTCGACGCCGTGGTTCTCTCCGAGACCGAGGTCAGCACCGTCTTCAGCTTTACCCGCTCCTACTTCCTCGCAGATATCGAGCGACCCATGGAGCTCGTGGGTTTCGTTCGGTCCCTGCTCCCGGGAAAGCCCCTCGAGGAACTCTACATCAGCCTCGGCTTCGTCAAACACGGCA
>JBCBRU010000872.1:0-2899 GCA_039819565.1 Myxococcota bacterium
CACAAGGTGACGCGGATGCGATCGCCCGGCTCGAGAGGGAGCTCGGTTTCGATGGAGCAGCCCGAGCCCGAGGCGTCGGAGGTCAGGTGGTGATAGAGCCGACGCGAGACCCAGTCCTCTCGAGACGCCTGTCGAACCTGGACGGTCAGGGGCAGTGCCGTAGGCATCCGGAACATGTCGCGACGCTGGAGGAGTTCCGGCTCCTTGGGGCGCCGCACCATGACGTGGGGCCCGGTGCCTCCGTAGGTTTGGGTCAAGGTGGTGGAGGCCGCGACCAGACCCTCCTCCGTGATTCGGTGCAGCCGCACCTTTGAGCCGGCTGGGACCGGGGTGATGTGCCGCGGCTCCTCTCGAAGACGCAAATGGAGATGCTCGGCCCCGGATCGCACGATCGTGGCGGGCCACTGGGCGTTCAGGCCCGGGATATCGAGGTTCACCTCGTCGCCGGACGTCCACTCGAGATTGCGGCTGCTCATGTGGGACAAGGTAGTCGGTAGAGCGCCCCGTGCGAAGTCTCCAATGTCGGATGAGGTGCGGGTGAATCGCCCTGAGGCAGAGCCGCATACGCTGCCGCTTCCCTTGAGTCGATATTTCAATTGCGGGAGTTTGTTGACCGAAGTGAAATAGCATGAAGATGCCCGGCGCCGACCTTGGCGCTCCCTCCCGTCTTTTCCTGAGCCTGAGTTGCTTCGGGGCGACGCTGATCGCCTCCGGAGGGCTGGCCGTAGCCCAAGAGGCCCCGGAGCTCACGGTCGTCGAAGTCATCGAGGTCCCCGAGGCCGACGCGGACGCACCCTCGCGGCGCTGGCTCGGGTTCATGCTGGATGCGGGGGTGCCGGACGGCGGCAATCTCAACGTTGTATGGCGCCCGGACTACTGGCTGCGTTTTCACGCCGGCCCCAGTCACAACGGCGTCGGCTTCGGGCTGCGGGGGGGCGTGAGCCTCCTCCCCTTCGATTCCTGGTTCACCCCCAGCTTCGTGCTCGAGGGGGGCTACTTCTTTCCGGGTGACCTCGACGGCTTCGTCGAGGGCGTGCTCGGGGCGTCGTCCGAAGGGATCCCCGAGCAAGTTCGCTACGCCTACGGCAACGCCCACCTCGGCCTGGAGTTCGGAACCTCCGACTTCGGTTTCTACCTGCGCGGGGGCTACTCTCTCATCGACGCCTACGTGGCTCCCCCCGCCGCTACCGTCGACGGCGTACGGCTCGAGGGCGACAGTCACATCACCGCCTTCGTCCCCACCGCGAAGCTGGGCTTCGTGATCTACGTGCTGTGAGGGAACGGTCGTGAAATCCTACTTGCTGACGAGCCTTCTCTTCGCTGCACCCTTGTCCGCCTGCCTCCAGGTGGACGCCGAGGTCCCGAAAGCCTGCTTTCTGGAGTCGGGGGTCGAGATCCCAGCCGTGACGGTATCGGGGGTGGACGTGTCGGCGGCGGTCGATGCGCTTACTGAAGCGGGCTACGAGCCCCCTTCGGAGCTGTTCCCCAACGGTCTGGCGCGGCAGACCTTTACGCGAGAAGGGCTGGATGCGATTCCTCAAACCTTCGACGACTTCGGGGCGACGGGAGATATTCGACTGCTCTTCGTAGAGATCGACGCGGTGCAGGGGCTGGACAGCTTCGCCGAGCTCGGCCGCGTGGCGGTCCTCCTGGCGCCTACGGATGGAAGCCTCGAACCCGTCTCACTCGCCGTGTGCGACAACCGCCAGGGCTGCGATACCTCCGGGCGCAGCGTCCTCCTCCAGGGGAACGCCAATCAGGATCTCATGCCCTATCTCCGCGCCGAGAGCTTGGACTTCACTCTCGAGATCGGCGGAATTCCGCCTCTCGATGCTTGGACCTTTGACGTGGACGTTTGCATGTCTGGGGGAGCCAGCTTCGCCGCGGGGCTCTAGACGGCCTGGGAGAAGCGGCGGCGGTTCTTGCGGAGATAGGCGTCGAAGACCATCGCGATGTTTCGGACGAAGAAGCGTCCGAGGGGGGTGACTTCGATCTCGGTGCCGTTTCGTCGGAGAAGGCCCTCGTTCTCGAGAGGGGCCAGAGCTTCCCACTCCTCCTCGAAAGATGCCTTGCGGTCTCCGAGATCTGCCCAGAAGTTGCACATCAGATCGGCGATGATCGCCCCGCGCTCGAGGTCGTCGGGGGAGCGGATGATGCCCCGCTGGATGGGCAGCCGGTGGGCGTCGAGGGCTGCTTCGTATCGCTTCATCTGGGGCACGCGCTGGGCGAGATGGCCGGCCAGATCGGAAATGGCGGTGAGGCCGAAAGCGACCGTGTCTCGCGCGGCTCGAACCGTGTAGCCCTGGAAGTTTCGTCCCAGCCGCCGCTCCGCCTGGGCGCGAGCGAGCTCATCCTCGGGACGGGCGAAGTGGTCCATGCCGATGGGGCGGTAGCCGGCGTCGACCAGACGCTCGTAGGCTTGGCGAAACAGCCTGTGCTTCGCCGGACCTGCCACCATGTCCGCGACCGGGAGGCGCTTTTGGTGGGGTCGAAGCTCGGGGAGATAGGCGAATCCGTAGATAGCCAGCCGATCCGGGGCGAGCTCGACGACCTGATCGAGGGTGCGGCTCCAGCTCTCCGGGGTTTGCCGGGGGAGACCGTAAATGAGATCGAAGTTGATGCCTCGAAAGCCTGATTGACGGGCCTCCGTCACCGTCGCTCGCGTGGCTTCGAAGCTCTGGCGACGCTGGATGGCGTCCTGTACCGCAGGATCGAAGTCTTGCACCCCGAGCGAGAGGCGATTGAAGCCGAGTTCCCCGAGGAGCGCGATCTGCTCGGAAGTGGTCACCTTGGGGTCGACTTCGAGCGCGAGCTCGGCGTTCTCGTCGAGGCGGAAATGGTCGGTGACCATGCCGAAGGAGCGCCGAAGCTGGTCGAGGTTCAAGAAGGTTGGCGTGCC
>JBCBRU010000873.1:0-2897 GCA_039819565.1 Myxococcota bacterium
ACGAGAGGCGAAGCCGGCGGGGGCGCCAGGGGCGAAAAGCGCCCGCGAATTATGTAAGGAATCATCCTGACAGGGGACTAGTTATGCCGGGATGACCCTGCGCTCCTGGGGGCGGCTCTGCGGGCTTGCCGTCCTCGCCGGCATTCTCCTGAGCGTCCTGTCGTATCTTCCGGACTTCCGCCGGCCGTCCTCAGCGCTGAGCGGCGTGCTGTTTCATGGCTGCGACGAGGTGCACCTCGAGGGACGCTGCGCGCTGGACGAGGAGGGGTCAGGGGTACTCTCGATCTGGGTGCCCTGGACCCTGGGCAGTACCGTAGCCCTGCACATCAGCAGCGTGAAACAGAACATCCCCCCGCTCCGGGTCGAGGGCGGCCTTCGATTTAAGGTGAAGCTCGACGCTCTTCCCGCCACCCTGGAGGTGTCGAGGACGACAGGTCGAGATCGGAAAGCTTGGTCCCTTCCCTTGATTCGCACCGAGGAGCTCCCCGACGGGTTGAGGATCGCGGACCAGCTGCGGGCGGAGGGTCGGTTCGACGAGACGCGACGAAAACTCGGACCCCTCCGGCAGCACCCGAATCCCCAAGTCCGCGCTCGCGCCGTCGGGCGGATGGCCCGGGTTGCGCTCAGCGAAGGTCGGCCCTATCCGGAGGTCGTACCCCTCTTCGAGGAGAGCATTCAACGGGCTGCCGACAACGGCCTCGTAAAGATGGAGATAGAGGATCGCTGCACTCTCGCCTACGTACAGACCAATCGGGGCCAGTACGCTCGAGCTCTGGAGACCCTCAAACCCATCGCGCACCGGGCCTCCCTCCACCCATCTGCAGTCAAGCTTGCGAGATACTACGACGGTATCATCGGCAAGGAGACCGGAGATCTTCGGCGTGCATTGGAGGCCGCGCATGTTGCTCATCAGACCGCGGACAGGCTGGGCCTCCCGCGGTGGTGGGGAGCTTCCGCATCCCTCCTCATCCAGCTCCACATCAAGCTCGACCGTCGTGAAGAGGCCGAGCAACTCATCGCGTCGGCCGAGGCTAGGGTTCCACGCAATCCTTCCTGCAGACGCGCCGGCGCCCTCGATCAGATCGGCCAGCAGCTCATGGCCCTTCACGGGAGTGCAGATCATCTCGCCCGCGCCGGAGCGAAGCTTCGGGAAGCGGCCCTCCTCTATGCCTCCACCTGTCCTCAGCCCCGCCGCCATGCCTACACCCTGACCCGCCTCGGCGTGCTTCGCACCCTCACGTCGAACTACGAGGAGGCTCGCGCCTTCCTCGTCGCGTCACGAGCCGCCCAGAACGATGTTGGTCTTCCCCTCCGCTTCGGCCGGTTGGAGCTCGAGGCCGAACTGGCGCTGCTGACGGGTGAGTTCCAGCACGCCGCTCATCTCTATCGCCGCCTCTGGCTCTACGCTCGACAGGCTGGCAACGCCGGCGATGAGTGGCTCGGTCTGGTCGGGTGGGGACGAGCGTTGAAGCGGGGCGAGCAATGGGTTGAGGCGGCCGAGGTCTTCCAGCGCGCGGAGCAACTTCTGGACCGTATCCATCCGGCCGTGCCGGTGGGCTCGGGCCGAAGCGGATTCTTCAGGCGCCACGACGAGAGTGCCCGACATCTCGTCGACGTCCTCATTCGGCTCGGGCGTAAGCGCGACGCCCTCCTCGCGATTCGGCGGAGCCAGAGACGACCCTTAGTCTCTCTGGCGGTTCGCGGCCTCCTCGATGCGGCGCCGCCCCCCGTGAGGCGGCGGTGGTTCCGCAAGATGTCCGAGTATCAGCAGCTCCGTCGCGCCGAACCCACGGGCGTCGACCACCTATGGTCGCTCTCGGTCGTTGAGCTCGAGCGTCTCGAGACGCGGACCCGTGGACGCATCCAAGAAGCATCTCGGCTCCTCGAAGAAGCACTTTCGACGCTAGGGTCATGGGCGGAGATTCCCGCGCATGACTGGGAGGTCGAGTCGGGCACCCTACTCCTCGGGTTCCATCCCATCGACAGGGGCTGGGCGGGGTTTTCGGTGAGCGATCGCGGGACGAAGCTACTGCGTCTCGAGGACGTCGACCTCGAAGGGAGCCCGACCCAGCTCGGAACCCAGCTGCTTGCGCCCTTCGCCGCCGAACTTCGGAGCGCTCGTCGGGTGCAGCTTGCCCTGCCCGGCACGATGGCCCAGCTCGACGTCCATGTGCTCCCGTTCGACGGCGAACCCCTCCTCTGGCACAAACCCGTCACCTACCGCGTGGACGCCGGAGGTCTCGAGGGGTTCGCTGCGCCCCCTCCTTCGACGCGCTCCCCGCTTGCTCTGGTCGTCGCCCCCAACCCCGACCTCGCGACGAGTCGCGACGAAGCTCGGCTCGTCTCTACCACGCTACGGGAGTTCGGATGGATCACACGAGCGCTCGTCGGACCCCCGCATGCCTTCGATCTCTACCGCGAGATGGGAGCGAGCCGTGGCCTCGACTGGTTCCACTTTGCGGGTCACGCCCGCGCGGCCGGGTTGGACGGCTGGCAGAGCGTGCTCGGCACCCCCGTGGTGCCCCAACTCACCCTCGGAGATATCCTCACCCTCCCTAGGGCACCTCGGCAGGTTGTCTTGTCTGCTTGCGAGACGGTCGGTGTCGCCAGCGGGGCAGGCTTCGGACTCGGCCAAGCCTTCGTGTTGAGCGGCGCTCGCTCGGTCGTTGCCGCCACGAGACCTGTCACCGACGAAGATGCAAGCATCGTTGTGAAAGCTCTATACGAAGAGCTGGAAGCTGCGTCCTTTTCGGTCGACGCCGGAGCCGCCTTGCGCTCAGCCTTGTTGAGGATACGGCGTCAGCACCCCGAGGTCGACCGAAAAGGACGCAGCTTCCAGCTCTTCGTATAGAGCTTTCACAACGATGCTTGCATCTTCGTCGGTGACAGGTCTCGTG
>JBCBRU010000874.1:0-2891 GCA_039819565.1 Myxococcota bacterium
CACGGAGCGGGTGTACCCGGCCATCGCGATCGAGATTCAGAGCGAGCTCGGGATCGAGGGGAGCGGCTTCGACATGCTCGTAGCGTGTTCGGCGGCGACCTTCGCCCTCCAGCGCGCGGCCGACGCCATCGCGGCCGGGTCGGCCCGGGCCGCTCTGGAGGGCGAAGGTCGCCGCCGAACACGCTACGAGCATGTCGAAGCCGCTCCCCTCGATCCCGAGCTCGCTCTGAATCTCGATCGCGATGGCCGGGTACACCCGCTCCGTGTTGGTGCAGCCCACGATAACGAGGTCGATGTCGTCCGGGGTCTTTCCGGCGGCCTCGAGGGCGATGCGGGCCGACCGGACGCCGAACTCGGCCTGATGCGACAGCGCCGACTCCGGTCGGTGCTCGACCCGCGGGGCCATCCGGTCGACGTCCAGGATCCCGTCCTTGGCGTACACGTAGCGGTTCTGGATCCCGGACGCCTTCTCGATGAACGCAGAGTCCGAGCGCTTCATCGGCTCCATTTTGCCGGCGGCAATCTCCGCGGCGTAGGCAGCGTCGTGCTCGTCGGCGTAGGCGTTGAACGCCCCTACGAGCTCCGCGTTCGTGATGACGTGAGGAGGGGCCCATACCCCAGCCCCGCTTATGACCACGGACATTGGCGGCCGAACTCGTCGATCGGGGAAGCATCGTCAAGTCACCGGAGGGGATGGCGCCTGACGCATTGCATCTATCCCAATAGTGAGTGGGCGTTCATTCGGTCGGATGCGGAGTCGTCCCCCCGCGGGCTCCGCTCGAGAGGTAGTGTCGCCGGGCATGGCTGCCCGTCGCCCCCTCTCGACCGCCCTTCATTTCGCGGCGCTCTGCTCGGCCGGCCTCGCTCCCGCGGCGCGAGCTGGTGATGCGGTCCGTCCGCCAACATCCGACGGAGTCTTTGGCGTGATCCAGGTCAACCTGGCGGCTCTCCGCGCTGGACCGTGGGCCGACCTCGCCGGGGCTTCGCCACGGAGGGTGCGGCGAGGGTGGAGAGCCGAGATCGACATGGACGTGACTCCGCTGGACACCGTGACCCTTTTTCTTCACCGCGATGGTCCAGCCCTTCACGCGGCGGGAGACATCCAAGCCCCTGAAGTCGAGGATTGGCTCGACGAGTTGGGCTTTGCTCGGGCGGCGCTCCCGCCGCGAGGCAAGAATCTGTGGAGTCGCGAGGGCGGGCAAGTGTGGCTTCAGCGAGAACGCATCCTAGCCGCGCCGTCCGCCGAGCTCCTGGCCATGACCGAAACCGGAACGACCGCCCCCTATCTCGAGAGTTGGTTCAAAAAGAGACCGGAGAGCGCCTACGCCTGGGCGGAGGCCGTGCCGCCCGCGGATCTTCCCGCGTTGGTGGCCGCCAGGATCACGCCCCAGCGCATACACGCCTCCTTGGTCCGGCTCGGGGGCGGGGCCCACCTCGAAGCGGTGTGCGTACTGGAGTCGCCCAAGATGGCCCGGCGGGCGCTGTGGTGGCTGATGCAAAACGCCGCCCGCTGGGAGTCCCTCCTACCCGAGAACTCTCTCGATGGATTGGATAGGGACGCGCGCCGCATGCGTTTCAAAGTGAGGGGTCGAAGCCTCGTTCTAGAGCTTCGCCTTTCGCCAGCTACCCTGCGGGCTCTCGCGGGGTTGGAGACAGCGAGGCCCAAGCCCGCTCAGGGCGGCTAGCGAACCGCTTGGTAGGCGTCCTCGGCCACCTGGTAGTAGCCGCGCCCTTTTTCCTGAAAGGTCCGATAGCTTTGCGCGATCCTCTTGCCGATATCAGAGCGCTGCCCCTCGGCGTCCAGCACTTCTTCGGAGAGAGCCTTGAACCGCGCGAGGACGTCCTTGGGGAAGGCTTTCAGCTGGACCCCATGCTGATCCAAGAGAGCCTCGAGGGCCTCGCTGTTGCGAGCTCCGTACTCGCTGAGCATGTCTTGGTTGATCGCCTGGGCGGCCACCTCCACGATGGCCACGAGGTCGGGAGAGAGCTCGGCCAGGGCCTTCTCACTGACGAGCAGCTCCAACACCAGCCCCGGCTCGTGCCACCCTGGATAGTAATAAAACTTAGCCGCCTTGTGCAGCCCAAAGGCGAGGTCGTTGTACGGCCCCACCCACTCCGTAGCGTCGATGGCTCCGGTCTGGAGGGACGTGAAAATCTCTCCGCCGGGGAGGAGTACCGGTACCCCTCCAGCCCTCTTGAAGACCTCTCCGCCGAGACCGGGAATGCGCATCTTCAGTCCGGAGACGTCCTCGAGAGAGCGGACCTCTTTCGAAAACCACCCTCCCATCTGAGTCCCGGTGTTTCCCCCCGGAAAGGGTCGGACGCCGAAGGGCTTGTAGAGCTCTCGCCATAGGTCGAGACCGCCGCCGTGAGTGAGCCATGCGTTCGCCTCCCGCGCGTTCATCCCAAACGGAACCGTGGCGAACCACTGTGCCTCTGGGACCTTTCCCTTCCAATAGTAGGCAGCCCCGTGGCCCATCTCCGCCGTCCCCTGGGAGACCGCGTCGAAGACCTCCAGCGCGGGGACGATCTCCCCCGCCCCATAGACGCGGATCTCGAGCCTCCCGCCGGACATGGCGCCCACGAGCTTGGCGAAGCGCTCGGGGGCGGTGCCAAGACCCGGGAAGTTCTTGGGCCAGGTCGTGACCAGCTTCCAGCGATGCTTCTTGACCACGGGGGCCGGGGCCGCCCCCACGGTGGGGCTCGACTCTTGGCAGCCGAAACCCGCGACGGCGACGATGAGGGTGGGGATGATTCGAGACATCATGGTGTCCTTCCGTAGAGGAGCTCGGGGAGCCCGGTGGCGAGAGATGGGAACGCGAACAGAACGACGAGGGATATCTACCGCGGGGTGATCCCGTTCGTGGCCATCCAGGTGGCCACCCTCTTCG
>JBCBRU010000875.1:0-2885 GCA_039819565.1 Myxococcota bacterium
CAGAGCGTCTGCCACTTCCGTGAAGTCCAGGTGAACGGCAGCGGTCACGGCAACGCGCGCAAATGCATGGGCGCTCTTCGCTGGAGCCGCGACTGGACCAGCGACACCATCGACCAACAGATCGCGAGCGTCCTCGGGACCTCGTCGCCGTACACTTCGTACGCGCTCGGGGTGCAGACCAACACCCAGAATCTCGTGACCCGGCGAGGCGGAAGCGCCATCCCCGCCCAGAACGACCCCGCCGCCGCCTACTCGCAGCTGTTCGGGGCTCCTCCTCCCAACCAGGACCGGAGCGGCCTCCTGGCCCGCAAGACGAGCATCATGGACCTCCACAGGGAGGCGCTCAGCGAGCTCAAGACCAAGCTGGGGACCTTCGAGCTACAGACCCTCGAGAGCCACGAGACCGCCCTCGCCGCGGTCAAGGCTCGGATTACGGAGTCCCTTACGACGGAGCCGGCGGAGGGCTGCACCAACCCCGCGTGGAACGCCGGGGGCTACCCGACGTCTCCCCCGGCGGGGGGGCCCGGGGTCTTCGCCCACCAGGCGGAGCTTCAGTCTGACATCATCGCGGCCGCCTTCCGCTGCGGCCTGACGAACGTCATGACCCTGCAGCTCGGCTGGCATCAGGCCACCTGGTACGGGCACGATACCAGCTTCCGGGGTGACCACCACAACTCCTGCCACGGCGCGGGAGCCATGGAGAACGCCGAGATGACGAACTATCTCAGCCGGTGTGTGGCCTACCTCGTCCAGAAGCTCCTCGACGAGGACGACCCCGCCGTGCCGGGCACCAAGCTCCTCGACAACACGGTGGTGGTTCAGGTGACGGACATGGGCGACGGCCGCGATCACTCGGGCGGTAACGGGCCGAACGTCATCGCCACCCGAATGCCCAGTTTTCGGGTGGGTCAGGCCACGCGCGGCGGCGACAACTATCAGCTGCTCGAGGCGGTCGTAGAGGGGCTCGGCCTCGGGGCGTATAAGGGCACGAACGTCGACACCGACAAGATCTGGCCGTGCGCCGACGGTCAGGTCGAGACCGCGGTCCTGACCTGACCCGCCCGGTCCGAAAGCCTATCCTTCGAGGGCCGCCAAGGCGCGGCGAGCTCGCGCCGCGGCGGGGCCGCTCACCGCAAGAAGCTGCACGATCACCCCCACCACGAGAAGACCGAGCACGATGAGGCCGACGAGATGGACCTCTTCGGCGTGACCGCGAGCGCTCCGTGTAAATACGGCCTGCAGGCTGGCGAGGCTGGCTCGATACCGACGGGCAGCCTCCGCGGAGGCCTGTCGGCGCCAGGTCGGATCGACCCGCCGCCGGGTGAGCTTCTCGAGACTGTAGAGGGAGAGGTCCAGGTCGTTCTCGAAGCGCCGCGCATTGGTGAGGTGGGCGCGATGCTTCTGATTCAAGGAAGAGAACAGGCGCTCGTGATACCCACGAAGGCGCCTCACCCGATCCCGGAAGCGCTCCTCGAGCGCGAGCCGCCGCTCTCGATCCGGCCGCGCGAGCTCGGCCAGGGCCGCCGTTTCACTCACCCGCGACGCCTGCACCCGGAGCTCGGCGCAGAGCTCGATGAGCTCCGTGTCCCGGATGGAGGCGTGGGAGGTTTCGCGCACCAGGAGTTGCCCGGTGCCTACCAGAACCAAGGTCATGAAGAGGAAGGCTCGATGACGGAGAGCCAGATCTCGAAGAGCGTCGGTCAGTCCGGACACGCCGGCATGGTCGGCCGGAAGTCGGCCGAATGGATGAATATCCGTGCGTTGGTTCAGCCCTGACGCAAGATGGTCCGTCGGTCGCAGAGACCCATGCCCGATCGAGCCAAGATGGTCTCAGATCCGCGGAGCTGCGGAGCCTCCCTGCCGGCGGCTGAAGAGACGGACGGGCTCACGTGACTCCCTAGGAGCAGCCCATCGCTTCGACGGGCGAGTCAGTTGGGCACGCAGACGGCGCCGCCGCCCTGAAGATCCACGCAAGCGTCGTTGGAGCGGGGGCAGGTGCCCACGCCGGTGCACGCTGCGAAGCAGAGAGCATCGTCGATGTTGCCATCCCCGTCGGGGTCGAGAGCCACACAGACACCGTCACCGCAGTTGTTGTCTTGGAGGCAGCTGCGGGTGCAGTAGCCGCCCGCAACGGACATATCGCACTGGAAGGGAGCTTGACAGGTGACCGAGACGTCGTCGCAGGCCCCACCGACGCCCGACTGTGAAGGCATGGGCATTTGAGTTCCGCCCCCGCCACAAAGAAGCGGTCCAAAGCAGGTATCGAGGCTGCTCTCGCAGCGTACACAGAGGCAGGAAAGGTCATCAGCCTGACAACCCATATTGCCAGCACAGGTACCCACCTCGTTGTTGAAGCACGACTCGCACTCGTTCGAGATCGCGCTGTTGCACTGATTTACGCAGAGTGGGTTGTCACCACAGGCTTCGATGCAGGCTCGATACTCGCCGCAGGCCGGGGCGACCGCCGTGATGTCGTCCTCGTAGGGGAGGAGGTCGAAGGCGGGAACGGCCACGCTGCCGCCCACGGTCACTTCGACGTCGACGGGGTTGTCGAGGCTCGCGTTGATACCCCACCAGTCGCCCGCGTCGAGCTCATCGTTGTTGTTCCGATCGGCGATGGCGATGATCATGAAGGTCCCCGGATCCGACTCCATCTGGAACTGATAGCCGCCGGCCAGAGTGGATTCGGCCGCCCCCCCGACGATCACGTCGCCCGCGTCGTTGAAGGCCACCGCCCCCACCACTACGGAGCCGATGTCCTGGATCTCGAGCACCCCCACGCGGAACAGGACCACCGCCTGCAGAACGTCGTTGCCGGCCTGAACATTGACCACCGCTTGATAGTCACCGTCGGAGAGCCCGGTGCGGTTTACTACCAAGGTGAG
>JBCBRU010000876.1:0-2876 GCA_039819565.1 Myxococcota bacterium
ATGTTGTTCCGAACCGTAATGTCCCAGCGGGGTCCGCGGTCGAACTTCTCACTCTTGCTGGCCCAAGCCAAGCTGATGCCGAAGGCAAGCCCCAAGACGGGAATGAACCCTAGCCCGTCCCTAGGGGCTTTGGTGGTTCGGGTCAGCAAGAGTGAGAAGTTCGACCGCGGACCCCGCTGGGACATTACGGTTCGGAACAACATCATAATCAACGCGTACACCAATCAAGGTGCGCTCTCAGTCTCAGCCTTCAAAGGAAGCAAGGTCAAGATCCACAATAACCTCGTGGCTCAGCACTCTGGACACGGGATCTTCGTGGGTTCAAAGTTTGCGGGGTCCGCGGATTTCCCCCAGTTTGATGTCGCTCATAATACCGTGGTGTTCTCCTGGGATTCGGGATTTAGCCAGGGATTCAACATTGGCTTCGACCGCTCCACGACCGCGGTGGTGCGCAATAACGTCTTCGCGTTCGCCGACCTCTACGCGATCTGGAATGGTTACAAATCAGAAGGTATCACGCTCGTCGATAATCTCATCACTGGGGGGCGCAAGGGGGACCTCCTGGAGTTCGATACCGTAATCGCGGTAGAGGACTTGGAGGACGAGGCGGAGTATCTAGGCGAAGACACCGAGGACAACGTGTCCGAAAAGATAGCTTTGCCGGTGAGTAAGGACTTTGCCACGGTCTACGGTTCGCGGGTGGTCGTAGACCGGGAGAAACTCGAAGCCGACATTCAAGCGACGAATAGCGACGCCAACGCGCTTCGATCGATGCTCGGCTTGCCGCTCCGGGCCGGATCGGTATCCTGGCCTAAGATCGAGGTCTTCATCAATAGGCTCTCGGTCGACGATGCCGTGGCTCTGGCCCGACAGGCCTATGGTGGCAAGTATGGTTGCGCAGCTGAGTTGATCAAGTGAGGGCGCCGGAGGAAGTCGCGTCGACGATCTCGTCCGACGCGTCTTCGAGGCGTCTCACGATGTCAGCGTGTCCGTGCCGGCGGGCGTCGTCGAGCGGCGTGCCTCCCCAGCGGTCTTTGGGAAAGAGAGGGACGCCCCTTTCGATCAGGAACTCGACGGCCAAAGGGTGACCTTCGGCAGCCGCGAGGTGCAGAGCGGTGCGGCCGTCGTAGTCCGCAGCGGCCAGAGCGCCGTGTCGCGCAGCCAGTCGACGGAGAGCGGGAACGTCACCTGCCGCGGCCGCCCACAGGAGAGCGCTGACGTCCACCACCCGTCGCGCGTGCGGCTCACTTCGGGGGTCCACTTTGTCGGTGACGCCCAGATTGTCATACACGTGAAAGTTGTAGGTCTCGACGAGGCGGCGGCAGAGTTCGAGACCGCGGGTACTGTTTCCGTAGGCGTCGAGTCGAGGGCTCCAGGTCACCATACCGAGCACGTTGGGGACGACGGTCATGACGACACCGGAGACCCCCGATTTAGCAGGTAGGCCGACGGTGAACGCGAACTCCCCTGAGAAGTCGTACATCCCGCAGCTCGACATCATCGAGAGGACGTCTCGCACGGTGTGGGGTGAGAAGAGAACCTCGCCGGTCAGCGGATGAAGCCCGCCGCTGGCGAAGGTCGCGGCGAGCAGAGACATGTCCCTTGTCGTGGTCGCGATGGAGCAGCACATGAAGTAAAACTCGAGCGTCTCGAGGAGGTCTGTGCCCTCCGGAAATGCTCGATGCTCCTGCATGAAGTAGCCCAAGGCGAAGTTACGGTCCGCCGTCTCGCGCTCGGAGAGGAAGACCGAGTTATCGAAACCGACTTCTTGCCCGCAGGCCTTCCTCCAATAGGCGAGGACGTGATCAAAGCGGTCCGCGAGCGGACGATCTCCTCGAATGAGGGAGCACACCATGATGGCACCCGCGTTGATCATGGGGTTGTGCGGTCGCCCCGCGTGATTGAGGGTGATCTCACTGAAGCCTTGCCCGCTCGGCTCTCGCCCTACGTGACCGTGCACCCGAGTTTCGCCCATCTCTTCGAGCGCGAGTGCATAGTTCAGGGGTTTCATGGCGCTTTGTACGCAGAAGTCGTCGCCAAAGTCCCCGAGGTCGACTCGCTGACCGTCCACGGTGCACAGTGAGGCCCCCCACCGGTCCGGGGGCACGCGGGCCAGCTGGGGGATGTACGTCGCCACTTCGCCCCGTTGGTCGCTGCGGACGGCTTCGACCTCCGTCTCCATCTGGTCGCGCAGTGATTCGAAGTCTGGGACGACGAGCTCTCCTCGCGCTGCCCGCTCCACGAGGGAGAGGGTCGGGCGGGCGAGGCGGCGGAACGTGTCGAAGCTGAGTCCCGGGCTCGAGGCGGCCTCCAAGGCGCCGGTCAAGCCGGCTAGACGAGGGTCCTTCGACTCGAGACCGGACCTCTTGAGGGCGCCGAGGAGCTCGGCGCTGGAGAGGGTGGACTCACCACCCGCGAGGGCCCGGAAGAGCCGGTGCTCGCGCTCCAAGCCTCGACCATCATCGTTCATGAACGCAGATCAACGGTCGTCGATCTCGATGAAGGTGCGAACCTGGTGGCCGGTGTAGCGTTGCCGTGGACGTCCAATGCGCTGATTGGGCTCACCGATCATCTCTTTCCACTGCGAGATCCAACCTACGGTGCGGCCTAGGGCAAAGAGGGCCGGGAACATCGAGGTCGGGAAGCCCATCGCGTGGAGCATGATCCCAGAGTAGAAGTCGACGTTCGGGAACAGTTGCTTCTCCTTGAAGTAGGGGTCTTCGAGGGCGAGCCGCTCGAGCTCCAGGGCGAGTTCGAAGATAGGCTGGTTGGCCTTCCCGAGCTCGGCCAGTACTTCGTGACAAGACTCGCGGAGGACCTTCGCGCGCGGGTCATAGTTCTTGTAGACGCGATGTCCGAAGCCCATGAGCCGGAAG
>JBCBRU010000877.1:0-2873 GCA_039819565.1 Myxococcota bacterium
AGTTTTCGCCCCTGGCGTTCACGTGAGAAGGGCGCATATTGGCCATATGCAACCGACGAGAGGCGAAGCCGGCGGGGGCGCCAGGGGCGAAAAGCGCCCGCGAATTATGTAAGGAATCATCCTGACAGGGGACTAGGCGTCTTCAGCGGGCTCATGGACCTCGGAAGAGTCCAAAGGGTCGACGGCGTCTTCCTCCGCCGCGATCCGCTCGGCGAGGTCGAGAGGGATACGCACCGTGAAGATGGTGCCCACGCCCATGGTGCTGTCCACGTCGATGCGCCCCCGGTGCTCGTCCACGATGTTCTTCACGATGGACAGGCCCAGCCCCGTACCCACTCCGTCCCCTTTGGTGGTGAAACCCGCCTCGAAGATCTTGGGGAGGTTGTCGTGCGGAATCCCCGTCCCCGTATCGCGGATCTCCACGCAGGCGTCCCCGGTGTCGACGAAGGTCCGAATGAAGATCTCGCCGCCTGGGCCCATGGCCTGCCGGGCGTTCATCACGAGGTTGAGGAAGACCTGGTTGAGGCGACCGGGATAGCAGTCCACGGGGGGCAGGGGCGCGAACTCGCGGTGCACCTTCACGGAGTGCTTCAGCTCGTGGTGGACCAGAGTGAGGGTGTCCTCGAGGCCATCCTCGAGCTGAACGGTCTGAAGTGAGGTCTGATCGAGCCGGGCGAAGGAGCGCACCCGCCGAACGATGTCGATAATGCGCGCCGATCCGTCGGAGGCGACCCGGTTGGCGTCCTCGATGATGGTGAGCATCCGCTCGAGCTTCGGCCGGGACCGATAATCGGGGAGCTCCCGCTCGAGGGCTTCACGAAGCTTCGAAACGGCGCGAGCCGACGTCTCGTGCATCGAACGCACCGCCCCGATGGGCGTGTTGATCTCGTGGGCGATGCCCGCGATGAGCATCCCCAGCGAAGCGAGCTTCTCCGAATGCAGCAACCGGGATTGCGCTTCGTGGGCCTTCTCCGGCGCCCGCTCGTCGTCCCCCTCGGTCACGGCGACAATATTTCTCCGAACCGTTCGGGTGGCAAGTCGCCACCGCCGCGTCCGGCCCCGTTCAGGAGGATCCCGCCCCTGGACAAGCCATCCTGCCTCGCGGTGCCCCTGCTGGGCGGCTACACCGGCTCCAAACGGGCCGCATTCGCCAGGTACACCAGGCCCTGCCCAGGAAGCACCTCATCGGTGTCCTCAGGGGCGAGACGGACCTCCCCGCTGTCCGGGTCGGACAGCCCCAAGACGGTGAGCCCCTGGGTGGCGTGAAGGCGACGTACCAGCTCTCCGTAGGCTTCCGAAGCCTCGATGGGAGCACGACCAATGTAGATGCTCGCCGCACTGCTTGACGCGACTCGACTCATCACGGCCCCCGAGCCCGGGGCGGTCACCGAGTGGGCCATCATGGCAAAGCCGAGTCGGGTCGTCTCGATCACCTCGTCGGCCCCGGCCGCCCGGGCGTGATCCACGTTCTCGGCGTCCAGAACCTCGGCGATGAGATAGAGCGGACGCTTACGGGCCCGAGGCCGCGCAGCCAGGTAGCGGCGAAGAGTGAACAGGGTGAGGATGGTGGACGCGTCGGACTCCTGGGGTGGGCGCGAGCGTCGGCCGACGAGCACCACCGCGGAGGCGTGCTCAGGTCGAACCTTGGCCAGCTGACTCTCCCGGGTGGGGTCGCCCTCGACCCAAGTAAACTCCGCCGGGACGTCGCTCGGCCGTCCCCCGGTGCCGAAGAGAATGAGCTCTCTCGGGGGCCCCGGGAGCTTCTCCTCCAACAGGGCGTCCAAGAGCTGTCTCGAACCCGGCTCGTAGCCGCAAACGATGATGTGATGCGCTTGTCCGGACATTCTGAATTGCTCCGCTCTGAGGCGCACGAGCACCCCGAGCAAGGTCGTGGTCACGATGCCCGCAAACAGGGCCACCGTGAACATTCCGAGGATCATGACCGCTCCGGCCACCCACCGTCCCGCGGACGTGATCGGGGTGATGTCGCCGAATCCCACCGTCGTGAGGGTGACGAGCGCCCACCACACCCCGTCGGCAGGGGTCGAAACGGCGGGGTTTCGGCCCGATTCCAGGAGGTAGAGGCTGAGGCCCCCCACCACCATCACGATGGCCAGAAAACCGAGGGTGCTCGCGTAGAGGAGCCAGCTCTCGGCGAAGGCCCGGAGCACTCCGAGGATGGGGTTGGAGTAGGGAAAGAACCGAATCCCAGCGAGGAGGCGAACCATCCGCAGAGCGCGGAGGCCGCGAAGCGCCGGCATGAAGGCCAGGACGGTGAGCAGGTCGAGAGCCACCAGAGGACTGGCCAGGTATCGAAGTCGCCCTACGATGTGGCAGCGGAGGCGCCAGCCCGGTCCGCCTTCCAAGAGCTCGAGCTCGGGAGGCCGATGACTCAGCACCCGGAGAATCAGCTCGGCCGAGAAGACGAACAGGGTGATGACGTCGAGCTTACGGAGGAAAGCATCGAGTTCGGGGGGCACCGGCTCCCAAGCCAGCTCCGCCACCAGCGCCCCGATAGAGACCGCAATCAGCACCCATATCGCGGTCTGAGTCGCGGTATGGGCTCGGGTACCAGGGACGTGATGCGCCTCCCACACGAGCTGGCCCCAACCCATTCGCGGCGAGAATAACGAGAACGGAGCGCGCATGGGCTTCCCTAGAAGGGGGTCGCAAGAACTGCGCGGAGGCTCGAAATTGCCTCCGGGAGCGGAACAGCCTGCGGCGCGCCCTGATTTCGAGCGCGAGATTTCCTCCACGTCACGTTATCGGAGATTCCCGCGCGTAGACAGATGGCATGAAGCGTGAACTCCGAAAGCAGGACGTCGTGACGGCGTGCCTGTTCGGAGGTGCGCTCGGGGTAGGGGTGGCCGGAG
>JBCBRU010000878.1:0-2870 GCA_039819565.1 Myxococcota bacterium
GACGCGAGGATGGAGGCGTTCAGCCCTACGCCCAGACCTCCTCCTCGGTTGGGGGGAAGCCCGGCGGCGAGGGCGTCGGCCGCGGAGGGGCCCTCTTCCGCTTCCAACGGCCCCCCGTCAGGCTCAGAGACCTCGGCTGCGGCAGCGCCCTCCTCCGTCTCGGAGTCTTCAGCTCTGTTGCTCGTTGACGGAGCCGCAGAGGGAGCGGCCCAGCCCGGCCTGGAGGCGCCGGGACCGAGCAGCAGAACGGCCGCGGCTACGTGTGCGGCTCGCATCAGAAGCGCACGTCGCCGGAGCCGATCGAAGCGTCTCCGAACACCTGCCCCGTGCCCCGCACGATGTTGAGGAAGCGTAGCTCGCCACGCGGCTGCCACTCGGGGACACCGAGTCGAAGCTCCTGACCATCCCCGTCCACGCCGCCCACATAGTAGCGGGCCTTAGTATCGCGGAGCAGGTCGTAGGCGAGGCTCACGATAGGGACATCATCGACCTCCCGATCCGAGCGGACCGCCCACCAGATCTCTCCGGTCACGGGGTCCCGCACGGACACGAAACGACTCGGGTCGTTCATGAGGTCGGGGGGCAGCTCGACGTCGCTCAAAGAGAACGTCCGACCCACCTGGAGCGTCTCCGTGAAGGCGTAGTCGTCAGTGACGAAGGCGCTCTGGAAAGCCGCGTTCATCATGGCCATGAGACGGAATGTATACTCCTGGTCCGCGCTTACGGTCGGGTTGCGGGTGCGCGAAGGATCGAACAAACCCCTTCGACGGAGGCTAACGATGGGGACGTCTACGACTTCCCCATTCGCGACCACCCGACCGTAGGACTCCGGTCGCTCGGCCACAGCGCCGGACACGATCTGGTTGACCTGGTCTTCGAAGAGAGTGCTGAAGTTGATGAGGAAGCTCGCGGTATCTGCCGAGGCGTCCACGCCGATGAAGTTCGTATAGGGATCCGAGAGAGCCTTGACGGCCATCCATTTTTCCCACCACGAACCCATGATGGTGGGCTTCCAGTAGAAGTTGAATCCATAGGCTTCTCGGTCGTAGACGGTCCGGGAGGGCTTGCCGAGACCCAGCGGGACCTCCATCGGGGCTTCTCCGATACTCTCACCGGTCATGCGATCCTGCATGACCACGCTCATCTCTCCGTCGACATCGCGAGGGCACATCTCGCCGTCCCCTAGAGGGTGGTACGGGGAGTTGCCATCAATCCTGAGGGTAGCCGCTCCGGCCCCGAAGGGTGAGTTGGCGCTTGGTGTGTGAGTATCGCAGTCAGAGGGCTGGTCGCTCACCCTGACCAGCGCGTCGAGATCGCGGGTTCCTCCCGCTTCCGTGTTGGCGGAGGTGGTCTCGTAGCACCCTCGCTGGAGCCGCACGTAGCAGCCGTGGCTCGGTGTGTTCACTACCCGGGCGAGCTCATTGAGCGCCTCCACGGAGGCAGCGTAGCCCGAGAGCCCGCAGGCCGTCGCGACGAAGCGATCCTCGACCTCCTGGCGCTGTCCATCCTCCCACCAGACGCAGGGTTGATCGCGACGCACGATCAGCTCCTCGTTGACCCAGTGCTTGTACTGGTCGGTCATGGGCATGAAGGTCCGATTGTACAGCCGAGAGATGTACGAGAAGACGTCGGTGCCGAACGCGAGCCGCTCACGCTTGAACGCGTTGAACCAATAGTAGTTTCGATAGTCCTGGATGTGCTTCATCACCCGCTCGTAGGCGTCTACCCCCTGGTCCCAGCGTACGCAATCCTGAGCGCCTCCGACGTAGCTATCCCCGCAGAACCGGTACGGGACCTCCACCAGTTCTGGCTGCGCGTCGACCTGTCGATAGTTTCGGTCGTTCCGGCGGTACAAGGCATCCACACGAGCGCCGTAGCTGTCGGCATCCGACACGAGCTCTGGATAGTAGGTGTAGTGAAGCGCGCCCTGCTGAAAGAGGGCGGCGCGTTCAGCGTCGATGCTCACATCGGGGTGGTCGGTATCAAAGACCTCTTTTGTGTCGAGGTATACGTATTTTACCCAGGCCACGTCGTAGCGACCGGGCTCGAGGTCGGTCCCGTACGTGGACATATACTCCATGGTGGTCGAGCTCTGCAGGGCGCGCATGCCCGACTCCAGGGCGTTGAGATGGCCGGGGATGTTCTCGTCCTGGAGGTCGAACTCGGGGATAGGACGTTTTCCGTCGACGAGTCCGGCTTCCGCGCGCAGGTCCCACCACGACCGATCGAAGTTGATCGCATCGGTCGAGCCGGCGAAGTTGTGCATCATGCCCAGAGTGTGCCCGAGCTCATGAACCTGGGTGTCAATGTACGAGCGGACCTCAATGAACTCGAGGGCCGCCGCTTCGTCGAGGACACCGTCTTCGCTCACGAAGCGGTCTCGAATTTCCGCGAAGAGGGCCAAGTATCGCTCGTCCATATAGTCTTCCGCCATATGAAGGTGCCGTCCGCTCGGACCGTGGTGCAGATGTCGTTCTCTCTCGTTATGGAGGTGGAAAAGGTCTTCCGAGAGGTAGTGAGAGGCCGACTCCGCCGCCCGGAAACTCTCCACCCCGAGGTCCGCGGTCGCTCCCTGCCCGAAGGCCTGCTTCATCTCCTCGGTGACCGCGAGAGCATCGAGGCCACTTTGGCGCAGCCGGATCAGCTTCGCCTCCGCTTCGTCATGGTGCGCAGCTCCGCTCTCGATGTGGGCCCGGAGACGCTGTGCCTTCTGCTCGAGGCGAATTCGATCGATGGATTCAGCGACGAGACCGCGGTCGAGGCGGCCGATCCGATCGAGCCCGTACTTTTACGGGGCGCCGGCGCGCTGGCTGGCGCGACGCACGCTCGACATGTTCAAGGTTCAGGAGGGCTTGCTCGATCCCATCGAC
>JBCBRU010000879.1:0-2868 GCA_039819565.1 Myxococcota bacterium
GGAGCCAGGCGTCCTTCCTGCTGGTCGACCCTCGGACCGAGAAGCGCTCGGAGACGGGGTGGCCGTACTGAGCGATACTCCCGTCCGGGCGATGGGCGTGGAAGAAGCAATCGGGAGAGAACCAGCAGGAGACGCTGCCCCCTTTGCGCTCGACCCTGACCCCGGACTCCTCGAGGGTTCGGTATCTCGTCGAGGTCCAGTAGGCGGGACCGCTGTGTGTCGTCCCGGCGTCGCTGACGAGGGGCTGTCCGTCGAGGCACAGCCTCTGATTCACGAAGCCCTCTCGCGACACGGTATCTTCGTAGAAGGGGGCCTGCTTCGAACAGACGTGGATTCGGGACTGGCCGGAGAGCGTGAAGCCGAGGCCGAGCGGGCCGTTCGCGGCGTTTCGACTGTCGTAGCGGAGGGAGAGCTGAGGCTGATGGCCGTTCCGCCCCGGGGGGACGGCGATCGGAATATCCACGACGGCCGAGCCGAGGGGCCCGACGTCCACGGCGGCAGGGGTGAAGCCTCCGGCCGTGCCCTGAGCGCGGCTCGGCGACGGGGTGAAAAGGGCGGCGGCCACCAAGAGGCCGATCGTGCGGCAGCGCGTGATTCGATGGGGGCTTTCGCTTGGGCGTGAGCTGTTCATAGCTTTCTCCGTTCGCCTCCATCCGTGCCGAAGGTCACAAGCTCGTGCGAAGCCAGGGCCTTGCCGGTAGAAGCGACCGGGGGAAGCTACGGAGCGGTTGCGGCCGGCGGTAGACCTGCCGGCAACATGCCTCCCATACGCTCGGTGAATGGCTGTGATGAGGAGCAAGCGCTCGGACGCGGGGGCGAGAGGACCGGTGGTTGGTCGGCGTGCGGGATCACGCAGATCGGGTCGAACGGAGCGCCTTCCCGGAGGGGGCGGTCGACCTTAGCTACCCGACGCTGCCAAAGGCGTCGCGTCGGATTCCTTTCACCGACGATGAGGTTGAGGCAGAGGCCCTTCGAACCTCACCGTCGACCTTCGGTAGGAAGAAGAGGAGCTCCGGATCGCGACGCAAACCGAATTGCGTTAAACTTTTCAGGCCAGAATCTGGCTCTTCTCGTCGTCCCATCACCTATGCTTGGGCTGCGCGGCCTGATGGCCGGACGAGCAGGTTCATGCGGAAGTTCGAGGTCGGTGTGATCATCCTTCTCGGGGCGGGCGCGGTGGCGACCGCCGTGAGCCTACGCATGTACGACAATCGCTATGGCCACGCGGAGGGGCTGGGGCGGCCTACGTGGATTCGACTTTCCGGTGGCGAGTTAGGTCTCGTCGTCCCTTCCCTTATGGTCCACCCCTCCCCGGAGGGGGACGACGACGAGAGCTGGAGGCTGTCCGCTTATGACCTTCGACAGGGGAAGCGGGTCGGCGTGCGGATGACCTCAACCGAGCGACACTGCCTCCCCGCACGTCCCGGTAAGCTGTGGTGCACGCACGCGGGCGGGCTGGCTCTACGCTCGGTGCCTTCGCTGGCGCTGCTTCGCAGCCCCGCGGCTCTGGTGGCCGAGGTCCCGGCGCTCGCGGCGGGGTTTAGGCCTCGAGGCCCCTTCGGGGTCGACCTGGCCACGGGGGAAGCTTTTGTGCCGACCGCGGACGGGCAAGAACACGTCTTGGATCCCGATCTCCTGGCTGCGAGGCCGGTCGGTCGAGGCGCCCCCCGGACGACGCGCCTGAGCGCGGAACGAGGGGGCGTACCCCGGTTCGAGCGAGCTCCGGCCTCGGTCGAGATGGCCGGAGCCCGCTACGTCTTCCAAGCCGCCTCGGGTGAGCAGCGGCACCTCTTCGTCGACGATTCCCCGAAGCCGCGCGCGGTCTACCGGGCTCCCATGCTCGCTCCCGCCTTTTTACCGGACGGCGGCGGCGGCGGGCTGGTGGCAGAGGGACGTGTCTTTTGGACTTACGACACCTCCCTCGACCCACGTCGCGCGCGGCGCGTCCTGGTTGCTTGGGGGCCTGCCGCCGAGCCCTGGCAACGCGAGGGTCCGAGAGCCCCGGTGCAAGGCCTGCATGTCGAGAACGACCGACTGTTCTTAGTCTGGGGGCCTCCGAGAGTCGAGCTGGAGGCCTTGGATATCGCGACGGGGAGGAGACTCTGGGTCCGGCACCTTTGAGGACGTCTCGAACGACGTTCTATGCGACCTAGGGAGCGACCCGCCCGATAGCTGGGTGCATAGCCCATGGGGTTCGGCGGACTCTTGGCTTCCGTTCGTCCCGGGGCCCGGTCAGGATGCCGGCCATGAAGATCTCCACGATCGAGGTGGACGGCGAGATCGCGCTGGGCGTGGCCGTCGAGGGCGGCTTCGCCCTGGCCACGGGATGGACCGGTGGCGAACGGGATCTCGTCCACGCCCTCGCCACCGACACGCTCTCGGAGCTGGCTCCCCTCACCTCGGCCAAGGCGGACGTCTCCTTCGAGGAGGTTCGCTTTCTTCCTCCCGTGCCCGCGCCCGGCAAGATCATCTGCGTGGGCGTCAACTATGACGCGCACCGCGAGGAGATGGGCCGGGTCAAGGTCGGCTACCCCACCCTCTTCGTTCGGTGGCCCTCCAGCGTGGTCGGGCATCGGCAACCCATCCTTCGCCCCAAAGTCTCGGAGCGGTTCGACTACGAGGGCGAGCTCGCGGTCATCATCGGGCGGCGCGGGCGCGAAGCCCCGGCCGCCGAAGCGCTCTCCTTGGTGGCGGGCTACGCGTGCTTCAACGACGGGTCGGTCCGCGACTACCAGCGGCACTCGTCCCAGTTCACCCCGGGAAAGAACTTCGAGGCGAGCGGAGGCTTTGGCCCGTGGATGGGTTGCCGATGCCCGACCACGCTGGAGGGCCACCGAACGAAGAGGGTGGGGTAGCCGACCTTGACCC
>JBCBRU010000880.1:0-2851 GCA_039819565.1 Myxococcota bacterium
ACGCGATTTCAGGCTCGCTTCGGCAGCGGCGGACGCGGATTCGTACACGCCGACCAAAAGGCCCGCTTTGGCGGGCGGCGCTTGGGGCGTCCGGGCTGGGACCGCGTACGGGCGGTCGATGGTCAGGCGAAGCGCCCCTACGGGGTGGCCGCAGTCACCCTTGTCTCGGCTCGCGAGGGGGCCGAGCTGAAGTACGTTCTGACCGAGGACGACCGGTACGTGGTCGTGCACCACCGCGTGCAGCCGGATCGCCCGGACGTGCATGTGTCGGCGGACGGTCTCGACCTCAGCGTGATCCCCGGGGCCGGTCCCGAAGACCAAACCCGCGCGGTGCGCGTCGACGTCTCCCTGCCTCCTCCCCGTCCGGACGCCGTGAGCCTGGTGAGCGAGGGCGCCGGGGCCGAGATCTTTGGGCTCAGCTTCGAATCGGACACCCCCGGGCTGATGTACGACGCGATCGGCCCGGTGGGCGCGGACGCGACGCTGTGGTCCCAGCTCGAAGCGGACAGCTTCCGGAGCGCGGTCGAGTCGCTGGCCCCCGCCGTGTTCGTCATCATGCTGGGCGGCAACGACGCCCTCGCGATCCGTAAGGGGCGCCGAAAGCTGGAGGACTTCGAGGCGGACCTCTCCGCGCTGGTCCGACGGCTCCGCGCCGCCGCCCCGCAAGCCGACTGCCTCGTTTTCGGTCCCATGGACGCTGCGGAGCGTCGCGGGGGCACCCTACGCACGCGGGCCTATGTGCAGGAGGTGCTCGAGCTCGAGCGCAAAGTGGCTAAGGCGGAGGGGTGCGCCTTCTGGGACGCCTGGCGGGCCATGGGCGGAGAAGGAAGCTTCGGCCGTTGGATGGCGAAGGGCCTCATGAACCCCGATCTCGTTCATCCCCGGAGGCGCGGCGGAGACCTTCTGGGCCACCTCTTCGCGGCCGCGCTCAGTCGTGCCTATCTCTCGGGGTCCTGAAGGGGCCGGCCGCGCCCACGGTCGCCCCGCGGAACTTCCGCGTCGAAGCGAGCAGCAGAGCGCGGCGGGACTGGTATAGGGAGGGGCATGCTGTCCTGGCTCAGGGCCCCGCGGACGTCCTCCGCGGACCGCGCCCGGTCCCTCGCGGTGCCCCCCGTCGAGGAGCTGGAGCCAGTGGACGCGGCCGCCACCTTTCTCGCTCGGGGGCGGGAAACGAAAGGTGCCTTGCCGGTGGTGGCCGACACTCTAGAGGGCGCCGTATACTCCTCGCGAGGTCGCGGCTACGCCACCTACAACGAGGACGCGGCCCTTCTCCTTCGGGGGTCGGAGGATGTTCTCTGGATGGCGGCCTTCGACCAAGCGGGAGGTCTCGGAGGCGAGATCCGAGGGGACGGGAGTGGCCTCGCGGCGGAGCGGGTGGCTCGCGCCCTTCGCGCTCCGCAGGCCGAGACGCCTCTGCTCGAGCGATTGACGGACGCCCTGACGGACGCCCATCAGCTGCTCCTGAGCCGTCAGGAAGGTGAGGTGACTACGGCCGTCGTGGCGCGCCTCGAGGGCGACGGCCGCATTCAACTCGCCACCAGCGGAGACTCCGGGGCGCTCCTGTTCGGAGCGGAGGGCGAACTTCTCGCCATGAACGAGCTTCACGTGGCGCTGGGGCCGGAGAACATCGGGTGCCTCACCCATGCGCTCGGGCTGGAGCCCGAGGGCCCGGACATCCTCACCACCGAATGGCGGCTACCGGCGGGCGGGGCGCTGCTCCTCTGCTCCGATGGTCTTCTCGATTCGGGCCTCGACTACGCCGATATCGGCCGCGCCCTCACAGCCCGGGGAAATCTCGTGGACCACGTCAACGCGCTTTGCGCCAAGATCTTGCGCAGGATGAGCTTCTACCGCTCGAAGCCCGACAACCTCACGGTGGTCGCGGCCCGCACGAAACCGTCCGAGAGTTGAGTCTCTCGGCAACGCTTCGGCTTTGAACGCGCTGCTCAAGGGGTGAAGGCGGCGGCGTAGCGCCAGCGTCCCTCCTCGAAGCGAAACACATTGAAGGAGCGATAGCTGTACGGTTCTGGGCCTTCGGGCGTTTTTCGAACCATGTGGGCTTGGCCGGAAGCCACGACCAGATCGCCATAGATGCGAAGGTCCGTGATCTCGTAGCGCCCCTCCACGAGCGAGGAGGACTCCGCTCCTCGAACCCAGGCGAGCTCATCGGCCTTGGTGCGCTGCTTTCCATCTCCGTCAGAGACCGTGAAGTCCTCGGTGTAGAGCTCCTCGAGGGCTCGCGCGTCGAGGTCGACGTAGGCTCGGACGATGCCCTCCTTTACCTTCGATATGGAGGCGCGAATCTTAGAAGGATCCCGAGAAGGCGACCGCGTAGCGGTCCCGCGTGCGCAGGCACTGAAGAGCAAGACGACCAAGACAACAAGCGCTCTACGCGTCCCCACGTCGTCAGACGTGACACGGGTCCAAGCCTCGTCTCAACAGCCTGGAACAACGTTTACAACTATGGAGTGCAGAACAAAAAAAAGCCCCGCCTTCGCAAATCACGAAGGCGGGGCGAAAAGAGCCCGGCGACGTCCTACTCTCCCACAGGGTCTCCCCTGCAGTACCATCGGCGCTGTGGAGCTTAACGACCGTGTTCGGGATGGAATCGGGTGTGGCCTCCACGCTGTGGTCACCGGAAACGTAAGGTGCGGTTCCTCTAGAACCGCACCCGAGTCTATTCGGCGTCTCTGGTGAACGAACGTGCATTCCCGAAGGGAGTGTCACGGCAGCTCAGCAAGAGGCCCATACGACCCGGGTTGGCTCCCAAACAGGGATTCGCACCCGTAAAAACGAAGAAAAAGACGAGTGATGTTTTGAGCGTTGGTCTCTCGAGACCACCGACGCCGCG
>JBCBRU010000881.1:0-2846 GCA_039819565.1 Myxococcota bacterium
ACCAAAGCCTCGACCGCGGGACGCTCCGGCCCGTCCCCGATCATGACGAGGCGGGCGGGGAGGTCGTGAGGGAGGGCGGCGAAGGCGCGCACCGCGTCCGCAGCTCGCTTGACGGGCCGGAGCGTCCCGCGGTCGAGGCTTTGGTTCGCCGTCTCCGCCTCGCGGAGCGCGTGCGCTTCCTCGGTGTTCGTCACGATGTCGCTCGCTACCTGGCGCGAGCCCACGTGGCCCTGGTGCCCAGCGGAGCAGAGAGCTTCGGTCTCAGCGCTCTCGAGGCGTTGGCGGTGGGTCTGCCCGTGGTGGCCACACGCGTGGGGGGGCTTCCGGACGTGGTGCGGGACGGTGAGACCGGACTGCTGGCGGATGTCGGCGATGTGAATCAGCTCGGGGCCCATCTCCTCCGCCTGGCGCGAGAGCCGGAGCTGTGCGCCCGGCTCGGGGCGGCCGGGCGCCGAGACGCGCAAGAGCGATTTCGGCCTGAGCGGGCCCTCGAAGCATACGAATCGGTCCTCCGCAGTGCGGTGGCGGCCGACCGGAAAGAGACGATAACGTGATGACAGGAACGACCCTCGTAACGGCGCTCGTCAGCGCCTCGCCGTCCTCAGCGGCGGAGATCGCCCACCGGATGGAGCAGCTACGCACCCCGGTGCGGGTTCTCTACGTGGCTGCCCATCCCGACGACGAGAATACCCAGATGCTCACGTGGCTGGCTCGGGGCCGGTCGGTGCGCGCCGCGTACCTGTCTCTGACCCGCGGCGACGGAGGTCAAAATCTCATCGGCGCCGAGCAACGCCCATTGCTCGGGGTGATCCGAACCCACGAGCTTCTCGCCGCCCGAAATATCGACGGCGCCGAGCAGTGGTTCAGTCGGCTTCGGGACTTTGGCTACTCGAAGTCGGCGCCGGAGGCTCTCTCGAAGTGGGGAGAAGAGGAGGCGCTCGAGGAGGTCGTGCGGGTGTTCAGGACCTTCCGGCCCCACGTTGTGATCACGCGCTTTCCCGAGGAGGGAAGGACCCATGGGCACCATCTCGCCTCCGCCCGGCTCGCTCGCTCCGCTATGCACGCGGCCGGCGACGCCGAGCGATTCCCCGACCAGGTGAAGGCTGGCCTTCGCCCGTGGCAAGTTCGTCGACTCTTCTACAACTTTCCCCATTTTTGGGCCTCTCGTGGCGGCAAGCCGCCGCCCGGAGCCCGCTTCGATGTCGACGTTGGAGGTTTCGCGGCCGGCCTCGGCCGGTCCTACGGGGAGCTCTCCGCCTTTTCACGCTCGATGCACAAGAGTCAGGGGTTCGGGGCCAGCGCGCGGACCGGGCCTTGGACGGAAACTCTGGTCCTCCTCGAAGGGGACGAGCCCAAGACAGATGTGCTCGAAGGGCTCCCCACCTGGGCCGACATTCCCGGGGGAGGGGAGGTCTCCTCGGCCATCGAGGATGCCTTCGAGAACTTCGACGCGCGGCGCCCCGCGTCCGCTATCCCGTGGCTGGGACGCGCCCACGCGGCCGCCGCCAAGATCGAGGATCCCGTATTGGCGAGCGAAGTCCGCGCCCGGCTCGAGCAGCTTCTGGTGGATGCCTCGGGGCTTCTCGTGGAGGCCCGAGCCGAAGTGGCCGAGGTCGAAGCGGGCGGCTCGCTGGAGGTCGAGCTCAAGGCGCTCGCCCGGGGGGAGGGCCCGATCGTGATACGCCGCGTGTCTGGGCTCGGCGTGGATATCACTCCGCGCGTGGTGCTCGACAAGCATGCTCCCTGGAGCAAGAAGATCGACATCGTAGCGCCCGCCGGGGAACCCACTCGACCCCACTGGCTCGAGGGTCAGCCCGGTGATTTTCGATACACCGTCGATGCCGAGCGCGGGATCCATCCCATGGAGTCGACGCCCGTGCGCCTCGTCTTCGAACTCGGAGTGGGGGGGGTGGGCCTCTCCTACGAGGTCGAAGTCCGTCGGCACTGGGTAGATCCGGTGCTCGGGGAGCGGACCCAGCCCGTCGAGGTTGCGCCCCCGGTCGCCGTGACCCCCGCCGTCTCCGTGCTCCTCGTTCCCGAGGGGCAGACCCAGTCGCTCGCCTTCGAAGTGCGAGCGGGGCCCGAGGGATGGTCGGGTCGCCTCAGCTTCGAAGGAGGCGAAGTGACTCCGCCCACCTTCGACCTCGAGCTCGCCGCCGAGGAGCTTCGGCGGGTCGAGGTGGGCGTCAAGGCCGACAAGCGAGGTGCTCTGCGCGTTCTCACGAGCCGCGCCAAAGCTCAGATCCCGGCATGGTCGCGGAGGGTGGTGGACCATCCCCATCTGCCGGTGGTCACGCATCGTGCTCCGGCCGAGGTCGAGCTCGTGCCCGTCGCTCTCACCTTACCCAAAGGGGCGGTGGGGTACGTTCCGGGCTCTGGAGACGCCGTGGCCGAGATTCTCGGTCGCGCAGGTCTCGAGGTGGTCAGTCTCGACGGTACCGCTCTGACTTCGGGGGACCTGTCCCGCTTTCGGTCCATCGTGGTGGGGATTCGGGCCTTCAACGTGAACAAAGACCTGGTGCGGGCCCGTGAGCGCTTGATGGGTTGGGTCGCGGATGGAGGCACCCTCGTCGTGCAGTACAACACGAAGAATTGGTCGTCGAAGCTCAACATCGACATCGGTCCTAAACCCATCACCATCAACCGCGGGCGGGTGACCGACGAGACCGCTAAGGTGGAGCGCCTTCAAAAGAACCATCCGCTTTTGACCCGACCTCATCGTATCACCGACGCCGACTTCGAAGGCTGGGTGCAAGAGCGGGGGCTCTACTTCGCCGAGACCTGGGACCCGGCCTATACCCCTCTCTTCTCCATGCACGACCCGGGTGAGGAGCCGCTGAAAGGGA
>JBCBRU010000882.1:0-2819 GCA_039819565.1 Myxococcota bacterium
ACCCACCGCCATCAAGCTCCTGCGCCGAGGTGCGGAGCTCAACCCTCGGGCGCAGGAGCTTGATGGCGGTGGGTCGGCGAAGGAGAGCGTGCTTGGCACGGTACACGTCTCCCATCCCTCCCCCTCCGAGCGGGGCTTCGATGGCGTACTGACCGAGCATCTGGGCCTTGGACGCGATCTCCTTCATGCGGTGCTCGAGTCGGATCGAATAGTAGAGCCCACTGGCGGAGATGAAGCCGACCAGGAGCGCCAGCCCGACCACCCCGGTGGTGCCGAAGCTCGCCCCCCGGGCGGCGACGACCATGGCCTGGCCTTGAGCACTCCGGAGCTCGATGGTGGCGTCCCGGATCCGCTGAAACCTCGGGCCCACCTCCGAGCGATAGGCCAGCCCCACGTTCCAGTTGGCCTGCTCGCGCAGACCGATGACCCGACGCAAGGCCGCGACGAGGGGACCGACCTCCTCGAGAGCCGACTCCAAAACATCGAGGGCGTCCCCGTCCCCGCGGGGCTTCGACGTCCCGAGCGCTTCGGCGCGGGAGCTCAGTCCGTCGAGTCGCCGCTCGAGCTGATCTCGGTGCACAGGGGCAGCCTCTTCGAGAAACTCCACCGCGGCGCCCCGCACCGCCATGACGTCCGCCTGAAGGGCGGCAAGACTCAGGAGATAGTTGGGGTCGAAGCCGCGGGGGCGACTCCGGAGGAGAGCCGACGTCCCCGAGGCGATAGACTCCGTAATGCGGGTCACCTCTCCGTTGAGGAGGAAACGGGCGGGCACTGACCCTTCCGCTCGTAGGACTTCGATGAGCCAGGTTTGATCGACCTCGAGCCGGCGCAGTTCGCGACCGAGCTCCGCCACACGCTGGACCAGATCTTCATCTCCTGCCGAAGAGGCGGTGTCCTCGAGCCCGGCGAGGGCAGGCTTCACCCCCTGCTCCCAGACCTCTCCCAGGCGCTCGAGGTACCGCTCCTCTCCGGTCACGATGAAGCCCTGGAGCACCGCCAAGGCGGTAGGGATGGAGGCGTCTAGTCGGCTGGCCGCAGACGCGAGAGGGATCCGCAATTTTACTTGTCGACGGGTCTCGACCTTCAGCCACACCGCGAAGCACAGAGTAGCGAGGGCGGCCACCAGCCCAATCACCGCCACCCGACCGTTGGTGGACACGAGTCCATCCCGGAACGCGGAACGCGTGGTCCGCGTGAAGCGAGTCTGGCTCAGGCTCCGCTCGCTCATCTCTTGCGCTTCTTGACGAGCTTGGCACGAGCCAAGCTCTCGAGGATGGCCTTGAGCTCAGAGGCGCGCTGAAAGCTATGGGAAGGTAGCTTGCGGGTGAAGTCGACGAAAGGGAGGTCAGGAAATCGCCCCAGCAAGTCAAGATGCAATCTCACCTGCTGCGAAAGGAGAATCCCCGCCAACTCCAAAACGTCGTCCGGGACCACGTCCCGCTGGTACTCCCGAACCACGAGTTTGGGGCCGGGATGGTCGAGCTGCTCGTTGAGGGTCCGGGTGGCCTCGAAGGCCTCGAGCAGAACCTGGTAGACGTCCCCCGGGGTCTTCGCGGGGATGAACGGCGCGGGCTCGGGAAGAAACCTCGGGGCCCGCTCCGCGTGGAGGACTCGAGCCAACTGGAGGCCAAAGAGAATGACCGAGTACACCCTGGACGAAGTCGTCTTCTCGTCCAGGAGCTCATGGGCGAGCTGCCCGGCTTCGAGCACCACGTTAAAGACCTCGGTCGGGGTCGTGGAGCTCGGCTGCGCCTCTTCGATCACCGGCTTTTGGATCCCGAAGTGGCGCTCGAGCTGGAGCACTCGGTAGAGGGTGGCGTTGAGCACCTCCATGATGTCCGCGGCCCCCGGGGGACGGTCGATGCGCGGGAGCTCCTCTCGAGCGGATCGCATCTGCTCGAAGCCGAGCTGCTGCACCCGCCCATGAAAGATGATGGCCTGTGCGTACACCTCGCGAGGCTCCGCCTCCTCCAGCCGAATCAGGGGGGGAAGCGACTTCGACCGGCCCATGTAGGTGCGAATGTTCTCGAGCCGGGCCTCGAGCAGGCCCAGCCGCGCCAAGAGGTCCGCGGGGAGCAGGGGCGTGGTGCCCCCAGCGCTCCGGCCACTCACGGGAGGAGGGATACGGATGTCTTCCTCAGCCCGGACTAGGTGAGGGACGAGGGAGAGGAGGACGGCCACCCCGGCCCCGGCGCCGCGCGCGAACACGCCCGGACCATGGCCCGCCCCGCGCACCGTTTCAACGGAACGATCGTCTCGGCTCGGTCTTAGGCGCTCTACCCGTCACCGACCGGGACCGGCGCTGCCGAGGGGCGGACTCAGTTGATGCGGGGCCCGGTCTTCACCGACACGAGCTTTCCGTCCACGAAGTTGAGGATGCGAAGAAAGCGCCCCTTGCCCGGGGAGTAGGTCCATCGCTCATGCACCCGGACCTGACCGACGAGGGCTCCGTTGATCTCGAGCTCGACCTCTTCTTCCCAGCTCGACCGGTCCACGGGAGCTCCGCAAGACAGCCTCACCACCCCAGTTCGGGTTCCCAAGTCGAACATGGACTTGGCGCAGCCGGGATCTTTGGGGAGGTCGAGCGGTCCCAAGGTTGCGATCTTAGCTACCTTCCCCCGCCGAACGGTGATCGCCCGAGCCAGGCTCCGACCGTCCCCGCGGTAGGTCCAGACCTCGATGGTCTCGCGCTGGGTCACGCGCTGCCGTACCGGCGGGGGAAGGTAGCTAAGATCGCAACCTTGGGACCGCTCGACCTCCCCAAAGATCCCGGCTGCGCCAAGTCCATGTTCGACTTGGGAACCCGAACTGGGGTGGTG
>JBCBRU010000883.1:0-2770 GCA_039819565.1 Myxococcota bacterium
CTCTCCGAGTCCCGAGCGCGACTCGCTTTTGCCGCCGATTCCCGTACCTCCGCCCAAGGCTCCGGAGGACATCGCAGAGCCGACCGAGAGTGCGACGGATATGGATCGATCGGGGGAGCGTTCATCGGAGAGCGGCGAGGCCAGCTCCAAGCGCCGGCCGCGGCGAGCCCCTCGACGCTCGCCGCGAGAGGTCTCTCTAAAGAAGCGACCACGCCGGACAGCGCCGAAACCCAAGGCTCCCAGCCCCGTAGCCGCTCCGCCTTCGGATTCGTCTGCAGCCGCAGCAGCCCCTCCGACCGAGCCCCCGTCTTCCCCCCGGACGACGCCGGATGCGGCGGGCGTGCTGATGGCCACCCCCGAGAAGCCGCAGGCGGCTTCGAAGGATGCAGGTACCGACGAGCCTGCCTCGAGCGACGTCGGCCGGAGCCCTGGTGCCCTCGACGTTCCACCTCCCCCGCTCGACTCGAAGAAGGTTCCGCGCCGTGAAGAAAGAAAAAAGAACGATGAGGCCAAGGACAAAGACACGAAAGAGAAGGATAAGCGGCCTGGCTTCATCTCCTTTTAGCCAGGTGGCTCGAATCTCGATCTGGGTGGCGGGGGTGGCAGCCTTCTCCTCGGCCACCGTCCACGCAAGCCCCTGGACACTCAAGCGCGGAGAGCTCGTTCTCACCTCGGCCTTCGATGTCCAGTTCGCGGATCGAGAGTTCCTGGAAGAGGGCGGCGAGAGGGTCTTTCCCCTCAACGGTCGTTTCTTTGCGGCAGGGCTGACGCTTTCGGCGCGACTTGGGATCACCGACCGTATCGAGCTCGAAGCCTCTGTTCCTCTGCGTTTCGTAGGGTATCAGTCCGACCCCGCGATCCTTCAGCGAGCCCCTCCTGGTCTCGGGGACGCCGAGGCGCTTGGCTTCTTTCAGGAGAGCATCGTCGACTTCAGTCAGTCGGGGGCGGGGATCGCGGACATTACTCTGCGAGGGCGCTACCAATACCTCAACTGGGGGCGGCTCGTGTCTGCGCTTCAGTTCTCCATCACCACCCCGACCGGCTACGATCCACCCGAAGGCACCTTCGGCCTGGAGCCCACGACCATCGAAGCTTTCCTGAGCGACGAAGCCAACCTCGTGCGTCCTCAGAACGTGCGAGACGACGTAGCCCTCGGCGACGGCGTTCTCGAGCTGGAGCCCGCGGTGCTGGTGGGGGTGGCGCTCGGCTCGGGGACCTTCGCCCGCGCCTCTGCCGCCTACGCCCTCCGCCTGGGGGGAGCGGGAGATCAGGTCCGAGCTGACCTCCGTATTGGACAGGGGATCGGCGCCCGCGTCCTCCTCTATCTCTCCGGGCGTCTCGCCGTTACCGTCGAGGATGGAGATCTCATCGGCATCTCGGTGGTCGCGAGGGATCCCAACACCCCCGCGGTGGGTTTTATCGACGGCGGCACCAGGCTCCTGCCGCGGCCCTTGGAGCGGGACGCCCTCGACGTGGGCGGGGGTTTCGTTTGGAAAACCACCGACGCAGTGGAGATGAACTTTTCGCTTCAGCGCACCATTTGGGGGCGCTTCACGGCCGCGACGTGGGTCGGATCGCTCAACTTCGTGTTTCGCACTCGGACCTGAAATCTGACGTCGGCACTACTGGGAGAAGGTGCCGCCTGCGGCCCGACAGGCCTCTTGCAGCTGGTCGAAGGACGAGACTTGGGGTGCGTAGTAGACCGTAGTGACGCGAGTGAAACCGAAGTTGTCGATCAGGCATCGACCGACGGTGGTGGCCTCGGGACAGGCGGCCACCACGGGGCCCGTAGCCTGGCACACTCCGCTGGCGTCGTTAACGTTGCCCTCGTGGAAGATGCAGGTATTCGAAGCCCTACCCATCGCGTTGCAGCCGTAGGTCGTCAACTCTCCGGCCGCGGTTTCGCAAGCGACGAGGGTCTGGTACGCGGATGCGCAGCGGGCGCCGAGGGCCGAGAGCTCGCAGCTCATCGAAAGAGCTTCGACGGTACATCGGTTGGACGCGTCGGCCTCGGCTTGGCACCCCGAGGACACCGAGTTCCCGTACTCGGGCTCGCTCGAGGCAAGGCAGTCGGCAAGCGTCAGGGGCGAGCTCGCGGATGCGCAGTCGAGGCTCGCCTGGCAGACCTCCGTCAGGGTCGGGGCGGGAGTTGAGCCGCTCTCGGCCGACGAGGGCTCACCGTCCATGGCCGCGGAGCCGTCGTCACCACAAGCGAGGGTCAAGGGCAGGCAGAGCCCGGCGAGCGCGGTCTTCCTAGGCATCCCGTTGACATAGAGCTGCTCCGGCGTACCGTCAATCCACCCCGTCAAGCCTGACGTCAGGCGGAGTTGGCGTCCGCGCCGAGCCGACTCACCATGTCCGTGAGCACCGCTCGCTGGATCGGTTTGGTGAGGTAGTCATCCATCCCCGCGGAGAGGAAGCGCTCCCGATCTCCCGCCATCGCGTGGGCCGTGAGGGCCACGATTGGGGTGGGGGCTCGTGCCTGGGCCGCCTCGAAGGCCCGGATGGCCTGCGTGGACTCGACCCCGTCCATCTCGGGCATGGATACATCCATGAGCACGAGGTCGAAGGCGCTCTTCTGAAACGCCTCGTAAGCCTCGCGACCGTTCTCGGCGAAGGTGAGAACATACCTCGCCGAGCCGAGCATGTTCTCGACGATCCGTCGGTTGACGGGGTTGTCTTCCGCCACCAGGATTCGGCACGGGGGCCCTTCCCCCGCTTTGATGGGCAGGTCGGGTGGAGGCAAGGGGGCGTCCGGCGGAACCGAACC
>JBCBRU010000884.1:0-2730 GCA_039819565.1 Myxococcota bacterium
CTTTCGGTCCCGAAACAGCTCGAGAAGCTGCTCGTGCTCGGTCGACACCGCCATGGATGCAAGACAGGCTGTCCGGATGCGGGGCGGCTGTCCAGTTCGTCCTTAGCCGCCCCTCGCCTCGGTGCGGGCCCCTGCGCTACACCGTGGGCATGCCCGCCTGGAGGTCCGTCATCGCGTGCTGCGCGTGGGTGCTGAGCCTCCTCGCGCACGCGGGTGTGGCCGAGGCGAGCTTGAGCCGTCCGCCTGTCGGGGCGGAAAACCGCGTCTGGGGGGAAAAATCGACCCCCGGCCCTGTGTCAGGACAGCCTGCCTATCAAGTCTGCTTCTGCATGAAAGAAATCCGGCTTGAAGGCGGGGAAGTCGCGTTGGGATCTGTGGTTTCCTCCAAAGGGACCGAGAAGGCTACGCAGATTCGGTCAACCTGTATGCTGGCTTTGCCAACGACCCTATCAACCTACGGGACCCCAGCGGCGACCTAGCGTCAGTATAGTCGATGCCTTCCGCCTCAAGTTTCCGAGACGGTCAAGGAGGCTATCTCGAGTCTCCCTGTAAGCGAGGCGAGACGTATTATGATTCTGGAGTGAGTATGAGTCATGCGGTGCAAGTGTTTGGTGTTATTATACTTCCTGGGCGCGGAGAGCCGTCCGGCGAGAGCGTTCTGCGAAACGCGAGGAGGGAGTTGCAGTCAGGGGGGGAGCTCTCGAAAACTCGGTCTTGTGTTCTCAACGCCGAGCAAAGATGTGCGCAGTTACAGTGTCGAATGTATTTCGTTTGCTGGATCTTACCGCGATCTGTTCGAGGGTTGGGAGGCTTGGCTATTTGACTTCGAGGACTTGCTTGCTCGCGTCTTCTGGTTGGAGGCTGTCCTCCACTATCGAGGCGTCCCCCACTCAAAAGAGTACTATTGGGAGGTGGTAGAGCCGGCTCTCGGGGAACACCTTGCCGGTCGGACGCCCGTGGGTGTGTCGAAGTCCAGTTTTCTCCGTCGAGAGCGGCGTGTCGCGCCTTTATAGATGTTACCGCCCACGCTGGATGATGGCGGAGCCAACATCTCTCACCACGTAGCGTGATGGCCACGCCCGTTCTCGCCATCGGCGGTCTGGTTTTTCGCGGCGATCGTGTCGGTGGGGTAGCGGACAGCTGAGGAGGGAGCCTCTTGCCTGTGGGTGAGGGTGGCAGCCGGGTGTTGAGACCACCCGGCCGCCGGGGGCTCTGTTGAGCTGAGCAAGTACGGAATCCTACAGACGGGAGCGGACATCAAGTTCTGGGGCGTCCGCGTCCCCGGCGTGGGGGAGGCCCGCCCGAGAGCGTGTCCGGGCTGCGGAGCACCGGCCATCGAAGACGGTCGCGTTCGTCTTCAGGGCCACGGGACGGTCACCCGCTGGGTGCGGGGTCTCCTCCGTGCGGACGGCGAGCGAAGGATGTCGATCTACAGCTCCGTCGGTACCGCTGCCGCGGGTGCGGCGCTGTCGTACGTGTGGGGCCACGCGTACCCGTAGGCGGCCATAAGTCCGCCGCCTACTGCACGAGAACAGAGTAGAGCTGGTCGATGTTGAGGCTCGCCGGAATACCGCGAAGCTCGTGCGTGCCGCTCACCGCAGTGTGGGCTCTCCATGACCCGTCCTCGCCGCGCTCGTGGAAGGTCACACTTTTTCGCTCCTGCTCGACCACGACATACGCGCACAGCGAGGGAATCGCGGTGTATTCGCCTAGCTTCACCGTCGTATCCCGTGTCTTCGAACTCGGGCTGACGATCTCGAAAAGCACGGTGGGGTTCGTGAACAGCGTTTCCGTGCCTTGATGCTTCTCGCGCTGGCCACAGAAGACGGACAGGTCGGGGTAGCGAAACTGGCCGGAAGACGGGTCGCGGACGCGCACCTTGGCGTTGGATGGAAAGGGACGGCAGCGCCCGTCTCCGTCGTGAACGAGTTGACCCTGCAGTTGGAAAGTCAACTCGACCTCGAGGAGGTGGTGCTCTTCAGAGCCGTCCGCCATCATTCGAGGCGCTCCGGCCACGAACTCGAATCGCTCTCCCGTACGACGCTCTAGCTCTTCGACTTTCTCGAAGGTCCAAGGCTCCTCGGCCAGTGCGGCGTCAATCATCGCTGATGTCCTCAGCATGGCTCAGACTTCTGGCGTCGTCGATTCGGTCGTTCATGGCTACAAGGAAGCTCTCTGCGGAATGCGCGTTGCACCTCAAGGTCACTTCCTTCTCGGAAAACGCATACGCTTCATCAGGTTCCGCACCGGCTCCTTGGGGGCGAGTGAGCGTTGTGCTGCCCCAGGCCCAAGAGTCGAGCTCAGCTTCCTCGCAGTAGACTTCGAGGAGCCCCCCGATGCGAGACTTCGTGGCTCCGGGGCAGCGTCCTGGACTCATGATTTCGATGACGCTGCGGAAGGACGCCATGCGTGGGCTTCCCGCATCGCCCTTGGCTTCGAGCACACCACGGTAGATGGCCCAGGATCCGGGCACCGACACCACCCGCTCTTCGTCGTGTTCGTTGACCAGAGGGTGAACGTCCGCGCCCACGAGTCTACAGTATCACGCGGTCGTCTTCCCTGGGCGAGCTGACGATGCACTACGAAGGTGCGTACGTGGACAAGGTGGAGGGGCGCATCGTCGTGGACACCGCGCCGCCCAGCGCCTTCCCGAGCTCCACGTCCCGAATCTCGAGCAGATAGCCGCGGTGGTCGTAGAGATAGAGCTCGTGCGCGGAAACGCAGTTGGGC
>JBCBRU010000885.1:0-2717 GCA_039819565.1 Myxococcota bacterium
CGACGCCCAAATCAGGAGCTCGGAGCTCGATGCGAAGCTCGGTGAGACGGCGATGCATCCGGACCAGCGCGACGTACAGGTCGCCCGCATCTGGTTCGACGCATGGAGTCTAAGCTTCGTGACGAAGGGCGCCTGATCGACGCCACGATTTTCGACGCCCGCAAGCGGGTGATCATCCGGGCGCTGGGTGGAGAACTACGGGCCTCCCGCCAGGCCCTGGAGTCCCCAGACGGGATCATCCCGCCGAAGCCTGGACCCTATCGAGAGCCATCTGAGATGGCCCGCGAGCTCGAAGCCGCCGATGGACGCTGAGTTCGGGGATCCACGACGCGGCCCAGCACGTAAGCGCTCCGGCCACGAGCAGCGGGAGATCGGCGCGCGGAGCGAAGAATACGACCAAAACCCACTGCAGGGCCAACAGGCGACGTAGACCGCCGATGAGGTCCTCGGTGCGTTGCTGCGTCAGCACCCGACCACATCAGCGCACATATGAGGTATCCTCAACACCTACATCTGCACCTGACTCGAAACAGGGCACCGGAAAGCCACTCAGAAGGGCGACACCGAGGCTCAAGCGGAATGAACTCAGCCGAACAGGTCCGGCGTCCACGCCTTCAGACGCTCAGCTAGGGCACGCTCCACTTCGTCGGAGGTCGCGAACGCGAGCGCCTCGGAGACAAAAGTTTCGCACGCAGAGGCTTCGAGGCGACGAACCATTCTCTTTACGACGGGAATCGAAGTGGGATTCATCGACAAGGATCGAAAGCCGAGCCCGACCAAAAGAGGAGTGAAGAAGGGGTCGGCAGCCATCTCTCCACAAATACTCACCGGCTTGCCGTGCTCGAGCCCCACCCGGGCGATGCCCGCCAGAGTGCGAATCAGGGCGGGGTGCGCGGCTCGATACAGATAGGCGACCTCGTCATTCCCTCGATCTGCTGCCAATAAATATTGGATGAGATCGTTGGTGCCGACTGCGAAGAAGTCGACCTCTTTCGCGAATTGATCCACGAGCAACGCGGCCGCAGGCGTCTCGATCATCATCCCCAGAGGAATATCTTCGTCGAAGGTCCTTCCTTCAGCCGTCAAGTCTTCCTGCACGATCTCGAGCTCCGTGCGGACCTCGCGAATCTCTTCGAGAGTGGTGACGAGAGGAAGGAGAATCCGCACCGGCCCTAGCGCACTGGCCAGGAGAATACCTTTGAGCTGTTCCCGAAAAGCGGCACGGTTTTGAAGGGAGAGCCGGATCGCGCGAAGGCCGAGGGCGGGGTTCGAGGGGGGAGCCACCCCCGGCAGAGGTATCGGGGTAGGAAAGGTCCCCGACTCGCTCGAGGGGACGTTGGGGGGCATGCGCTCAGAGAGGCTCGACTTGTCTCCTCCGAGGTCGAGAGTACGTATGACGAAAGGACGTCCGTCCAGTCTTTCGACCATGACCCGATAGGCGTCGAAATGCTCGAGGTGCCCCCGAAGATCCGGACGCTCGAGAGGCAGGAACTCCGTACGGTACAGCCCCACCCCCTCGCCTCCGCGGCTCAGGACGATATCGATCTCTTGAGAGACCTCGACGTTTCCGTGGAGATGAACCCGCACCTGGTCCACGGTTTCAGAGGGCAGGTCCCGATCCGCGAGGAGAGCTCGAACTTCCTCTTCCCGCCGACGCTGCATGCTCGTGTAGCGCCGAATCACCGCTTCCTGAGGGTCGAGAAGCACTTCTCCGGTGCGACCGTCGACGATGATGGTGTCTCCGGCCCCAGCGTGATCGAGAACCCCGTTAACCCCGAGCACGCAGGGGACGTTCAGCGCTCGAGCCATGATGGCGGTGTGGGAGGTCCGGCCTCCAGTCTCGGTGACGAAGGCCAGCACCTCTTGGCGAGCGAGCTCCACCGTGTCCGCTGGAGAAAGGTCGTAGGCGACGACCACAGAACCCTCAGGAAGACCCGCCAGCGGATCCGTACGGTCCCCCATGAGGTTTCGCAGCAAACGGTCGCCAACGATGTCGACGTCGCTCCGGCGCTCACGAAAGAAGTCCTGCTCCAGGCGGTCGAACAGACGCTTGAGATCGCGGAGCGTGTTACGCACCGCCCACTCCGCGTTGAGGCCATCCTCCTCGACTCGCTTCTTCGTTGCCCCTTGGAGCGCATCGTCTCGAAGGATCATCTCGTGGGCCTCGAGAAGTAACCCCACTTGCGAAAGCTGGCTGTCGGCGGCCCGCTCTCTAAGCTCGGCCAGCTGCCGAGCCGTGGAGGCCACAGCCCGTTCGAACCGGGACACTTCCGCGGAACGCCCTTCTCCATCGACGTGATACCGCGGGATCTTGAGGCGACGCCGGTCAACGATGTGGACCGGTCCGATGGCCAGGCCCGGGGCCACCCCCAGCCCGCGGAAGGTGGACGGGTTCATTCCGTGCCCTCTTCGAAGCCGCAGGCGAACAGCTCCTTGATGGCCGCAAAGGCCGCTTCGGCGTCGGGGCCTTCGACCTCGAGCCCCAGCTGGCTGCCCTTCGAGGCCCCAAGGGTGGTGATCCCGAGAAGACTCTTGGCGTTGACCATATGACCGGACCACCCCACCTGGACGGAGGCTTCATACTGTCCGGATAGCTGGGCTAGGAGGTGGGCCGCACGGAGATGCAGCCCACGTTCGTTGACCACTTCGACCTGGCCAGCACATCGGGCCCCAGATGTAGACGACGAGAGCGGCAGCTCTGCTTCGGTCACCTCCTC
>JBCBRU010000886.1:0-2693 GCA_039819565.1 Myxococcota bacterium
CCACGAGCTGTAACTTCACCCAGTTCAACGCCAACGTCGGGCGTCGGCTGTCGCTCGTGCAGGACCCGGGCGTCGAACTGGGTGAAGTTACAGCTCGTGGTGCAGTTGTTACCCGCGAAGTTGATGATGTTTCCGCCGTTCTCGTCCTCCATGGCCATCGTGTAGCCGTACTCGAAGGTGGGACTGGTGGACGGTCCATAGATGACGTCCACGCGGCCCGAGAGACCTTCGTAGAGGCGAACCTGGAAGTTGAGGTTGCCGGAGTTGGAGAGACCGTTGCGCACGTTCCTCCACTCGATGGCGAACTGCCGCGAGGGCGCCCGACCGATGACCTCGTACATGGCGCCGCCGCCGGAGGTGTACTCGGAGTAGTCCCAGTAGGGAGCGATGTACCGGTTGGGCGTGAAGGAGCCGTAGCCGGTGTTGAAGTACCAAGGCGTACCGCCGAAGCCTTCCATGAACACAACGCCCGCGCCGATGGTCACTTCGTCGACGGTGCCGCTGTAGTACTTGAAGGAGAAGGGCAGCGAGACGTCTTCCGTGTAGTTTTGGAAGTAGTTCGTGGTGTCGACGGCCACCGTGGGGTTCGCGAGGGGAACCCAGGTGTGGTTGTCCTCGATCAGAGCGAGATAGGGCGTGCCCGGGATCTGCTGTTGCGCCACCGCTGGCGACGCGGTGAGCGCGATCCCGAGACCTAGCGAGCCCGCAAGGGCGAGCAGCGAGGAATTCCTCGAGGAAGTGGTGTGCATGGCCCGCGCACCGTATCGGATCAAAGTGATCCAGAACACCCCGCCCGCTTCACTTTTGCCGTGTGAGCGCCACACAAACGTGACGCCCTGCGCCAAAACGGCGACTGACCCGCCGCGTCATTCTGACAGGCTGCACAGGGTCGACACCGTCAAAACGGCCACAAAACCTAAGATCGTGAACGATGCGAGCAGAAGGGTACGCACCGCGCGGGCCATGAAAGGGGCCTTGGTGCGGCGCCGCGTATCGACCCGATCGAGTCGGGCCATGTCAGGGATCCCCGAAGAGATTCTCGCTCGTGGCGTCGAGACGCTCCATCCAGTCCGCGTACAGGGCGAGGCGTTCGGCGTTGGCGTGGGCGTGAGGTCCGCGATGCTCGCGGAGGGCCGCCGCGAGGCCGCGCACCGTACAGAGCTCCGCCTCGCCTAGGGCCTTGAAGTCGCGAAGTGGCTCGCGCGACCACTTCCGGACCGTGCGCCGCTTGGGAGCGAAGCGGGGAGGACAAGGTATCTCGGTGGCGACGACCAAAGGCGCGGCCGGGAGCGCCCCGAACCCGCCTTCGGAGATCGGAGTCTGTCCCGGTGAAGCGGGGATGAGGAGGCGCCTTCCGACCACCCGTCGACCATAGAGCCGGTCGATGGACTCGAAAACCACACCACGTCCGGAGACGGAATGGGTAATGCGGCCGCCACCGACGTAGACCACCACATGGTTAGGGACCCCGACCCGATCGACGAAGAAGATGAGGTCTCCTGGCTCTAGGCCGGTGTCGAGCTCCTTGCGGTCGATGCGCAGGTCTACCCCCAGATGGATCTGCTGCCGCGTCGTCCGCGGGAGCTCGACGTCGAAGAGGTCTCGGTACATTTGACGGAGGTAAGCGGAGCAGTCGATGCCCGACCTCGAGGTGCCCCCCCAACGGTAGGGGGTGCCCGACCAGCGATCGAAGAATCGACGGATAGCCTGCGTGCGTCCAGGATGCACCGCGGCGGTGGCCACGCCGCCCAGGAGCCTCGGAGGGGCCGCTCCGGCAAGGCTCGAAGCGAGCGTTGCGACGGCGATCGGAACGGCCCAAAAGCGACCCACAGCGCACGGTCTAAGTCGGGCGAACCACTTCGGCAACCGCCCTGAAGGCCGCCGGAGGCTTGATTGACGGTATCTCCGCCATTTGCTACTTCCCGCCGGTATTCCAGGAAACGTGATGGCGCTCAACTTCTGTACTCTCGACATCTGGACGCGGCGACCGAGCGCCTCGGGCCCCTTACTTTTAGCTCTTGCCACGGCGGGCATCGCCGGCGGTTGCAGCGACGAAATGGTCTTCGAACCGGCGGCCGTTTTTAGCCCGGAGAACGTCCTCCCCTTCGGCGACGTGAGCGTAGCCAACGAGCTTCGACTCACCATCGAGGTGCGTAACGGAGGCAACGCCGGTCTGCAGATTCTCAGCACTGAGATTCAAAACAGCAGCATCGCTAATCAGTTCAGGGTGGAGGTGGCCGAGGACCTCACGGCCGGACTGACCCCGGGCCTTACGAGCGCCATCACGGTGATCTACCGACCGTGCCCGGACGCGTGGAACGGCGACGTTCTGGACGACAGCTTCATGCTCACGAGCTGCCCCGGCGCGGCAGCGACGGCCGATCTCGTGATCACCGCCAACACCAGCGAGCCTACCGTGACCTACTCGCTCACGGGGCAGCCGGTGCAGCCCCCGAACGTCGAGTTTCGCTGCCCGGCCTCCGGAGCCTGCAACATGCCCACCGCGACCCGTTCCCTCTGCGGAGGCACAATGGGCGCCGGTGGCCTCAGCTTTGGGTCCGTCGAGTCGGGCACGGGTGAAGCCTGCGACCTCTACATGGAGATCGTGAACCGCAAGCGCTCCGTCGACGGCAACGAGGTCTCGGTGGCGCCTCTGAACGTCGATCGCATCGATATGCTCGTGCAGAACTTCA
>JBCBRU010000887.1:0-2684 GCA_039819565.1 Myxococcota bacterium
ACCCATCCCTCGTCCCGGGCCAGGTGCTCGAGGGCCGCGTGCAGACCGTCGAGCTCTCCCTGGCCGACGAAGCCGCCGCTGCCATAGGGACTGAAGATATCGGTGTGGCCTTCGTAGCTGCGCAGCTGAATGGGACACACCGCCCGTCCTCCGCCGAGGTCGAAGGACAGGAGTCGGATGGGTTGGTTGAGGGCTGCATTGTACGCGTGAGTGTGGGCCACACCGTGGGGGAGGCCTTCGAGGGCGCGCGCCCACGCTCTTTGATCGCCCAGGCCAATCTGCTCGACGCGAAGGGACACGAGAGGTTGGTCGGGCCAGATGGCCCAGTCTAAAGCCGGTGAAGCATGCCTTCCCCGGTCGTCCCGCCCTACTTCCAGCTCGTACGGCACTACGAACGATGCCTCGAGCGCTACGGAGACTCGCCTCAGGGCGTCGACTGGCCCAATGCTCGCGATGCGCAGACCCGGTATCGGGTGATGCTGGATGTGGTCCGCGGCGGGGAGGCGGCGCTCCTCGACCTCGGATGCGGCGCAGGCCATCTTTTGGAGTTCATCGAGCAGGAGGACCGCCGGCTGGACTACGTCGGCTACGACCTTTCGGAAGCCTTTGTCGAGCTGTGCAAGAGGAAGTTCCCTCGTCACGAGTTTCGACGGGTCGACGTTCTCACGCAGGACTTTCCCGTGTTCGACTACGTCATCATGAACGGGCTTTTCACGGAGCGCCGTGAGCTCGACTTCTCTACGATGTGGGCCTTTGTGCAGTCGATGCTGCGCGTAGCCTTCGAACATGCCCGCATCGGTGTCGCTTTCAACGTGATGTCGAGCCACGTGGACTGGGAGCGGGATGATCTGTTCCACCTCCCCTTGGACACCCTGGCTACCTATCTCGTCTCGGACCTATCTCGCCGCTTCGTCGTACGAAACGACTACGGTCTCTACGAGTACACGGTCTACCTCTATAAGTAGGATATTCGAAAGAATTGCGCCGGCGCCCTCGGGCCCCTTCGAGTTCCCGGAACGGTGCCGATGACTGGCGATCGATGAGGATGCTCGAGGTTGAGTTCATCTCCCACGCAACGCTCAAGATTCGCGGGGAGTTCGGGACCCTGCTGTGCGATCCGTGGTTCCTGAACGAACCCGTCTACAACTTGAGCACCTGGAAGTTCCCGGCTGCGACGATTCCCCCGAACCAGGTCGCGGAGGGGGTCGACTACCTGTACATCACCCATTCACACGAGGATCACTTTCACCTCCCGTCTCTCGACTACATCGACCGGGATGTCCAGGTTCTCCTCCCGGCCTACGACGATCACCCCTCACTGCGAGCCTACACCGTAGAGACGGTGCTTCGAGGCATGGGCTTTGCGAACATCCGAAGGATTCGCTCGTGGGAGACGGTGACCCTCGGGGAGACTCCGCTCACCGTGATCCCGGCCGCCGACAGCCGTGATCACGATTGGGAAAACTCAGGCTTTCTGCTCGAGCACCACGACAGCACGCTTCTGAACATGAACGACAACGTTAACGACGAGAAGCTCTGCCGCGAGATTCACGAACGCTGGCCGTCCATCGACATCGCTTTCGTGCAGTCCGGAGGGGTGACGATGTATCCCGGCTGCTTCAAGATGTCCGAGGCCGAAATGAGGAAGGTGGCCACCGAGCGAAAGCTCGCCTTCCGAGAGCAGCGTCGTTTGATCGAGCTCCTTCAGCCGCGTTACGTCGCTCCCTTCGCAGGAGACTTCTGCTGGCTTTCCGAGGCTGCCTTCCACAACAACTGGGCCAACCGAACCACCCCCGCGCTCTTTTCGAAGATGGTCGAAGCGGAATACCCGGAGGTCAAAGTGGTGCTCCTCTATCCCGGGGACCAGTGGAGCCAAGCCGGTCACGTGAGGAACCATCGAGAGATCGACTGGGAAAACGTCCTCGACGAGATGGAAGCGTTGCAGACCCACTTTCGGCCGAAAATCGAAGCGATCGAAGCCTACCTACGAGACGTCGACCTCGAACGTCTCGAAGCGCGCTCCCGAGAGCGCGCGGCCCTCGTCGAGAAGTGGATCACACGCGACTGGATAGACTTCGAGTGTCGCTTCCGGATCTCCGTGAGTGGACCTCAGGCCGGATTCAGCTTCGTTCTCGCCGCCGATCCGGAGGCGGGCTTTTCCATCGACTTCACTGACCGCGACCCGGTCACCCAAACGCTTCATGTCCCCCAGCACATCTGGGCGTCGATTCTCGAGGGTAAACTCCTGTGGAACATCATCCAGTGGGTGGGAGTGGCCGAGCAGCACGTCGAGTACACCGCCGACATGGGGCGTTTCTGGTTCTGGCTCGAGTACCACGTGGATCTCAACTCCGCGAACATCCAGGCCCTCCTGGATGAGCGACTCATACCGTCCTTGGGCCGAGCGCTGAGACCCACCTACGCAACCTTTCCTCTCGAGGGCGAATGGGAGCTCAGGGAGCCCAGCCCGTCGAACGCAGCCTGAGGCGCGCACGTGTCCACCCTCGTCGACTACTACGAGCAGCAGTCCGACTCCGCGTCGTTTCGAGATCTCGAGGACCGCGAGGCTCGGAAGGGGCGACGCCCCGACGCGGGCTTCCACTTCCGCTCCATGAGGGCTCGGGAGCAGGCTTCGTGACTCTCGCCAAAGACCAAGCTCATCGTCTGGGCCAGCGCGCTCACCG
>JBCBRU010000888.1:0-2673 GCA_039819565.1 Myxococcota bacterium
ACCAAGCGTAAGATTCGAGTTGTGGCCGCTCAGATCGAGCGGGACGGCCGATACCTCATCACGCAGCGGAAGCCCACGAGCTCCCTGCCTCTGCTCTGGGAGTTTCCGGGCGGCCGCGTAGAGGAGGGGGAATCCGACCCGGACGCCCTCGCGCGCGAGCTTCGTGAAGAGATGACCATCGCCGTCGAAGTGGGCGACGCCGCGGTCGCGGTGACCCACGAGTACGACGCCTACGTCATCGACTTTCGCGTCTATCACTGCCGCCTCGTGAGCCCCCCCGAGGCGATCGAACCGGTCGGTGTCCACGACTACCGCTGGGTGGCCCCGGACGAACTCGACGACTACGAGTTCCCGGGCGCCGATCAAGCCACCATCGACGCTCTCCTCGGCGACTGACGTCTGCGCCCTACCGGTTCGGCGGCGCCGCCGCGGCCCGCACGAGCCGCGGGAGTTTTGGTCCGGGCCGCTAGGACTCGGTCTTTGGGTCGAGGGGGAGCTGGAGCACGAAGCGGGTGCCGCCTCGGCTCGGGCGCTGGTGCTCGATGCGGCCCCCGTGCTCTTCGAGGATCTGCTTGACCATGGTGAGGCCGAGGCCGGTGCCGCCCACCTTGCCGGAAGAGGCGAAGGGCTCGAAGAGGCGGTGCTCGAGGTCTTCAGGGATGCCGGGGCCGTCGTCCTCGAACTGGAACACCAGCTCTTCGCCTTCCTGGGCCACGCTCACCCAGAAGTGGCCTCCGTCCGGAAGTGCCTCGCGGGCGTTACGGGCGATGTTGTGAAAGACCCGGCGGAGCTTGGACTCGTCGAAGCGGGCGGGGCCGCGGTACTCGACCTGAACAGCGAGCTCTACTCCCGAACCATCGAGCTCGGCCGTCAAGTAGTCTTTCATCTCCTCCATGAAGCGAGGCATCTGGACCTTGCGAATGAGCAGCGAGCGCTCGCCGCGGGCGAAGGCGAGAAGCTCCTTGGTCATGGAGGTGAGGAGACTTATCTGCCGGTCGACCAGCTCCGCGTATTTGGTCCGGGAGCTAGCGTCCTCCACCCCGGCCATGATCTGGGTGTAGCCAGAGATCAGGGTCATGGGGGTACGGAAGTCGTGGATGACCCCGGAGAGCATCTGACCGATGGCCGACAGGCGATCCTGCTGCGCCCGCTCGCGGCGACGGCGCTCGGCCACGATGGCCCGCCCCGCCTGCGCAGCCACCAAGGTCAGGGTTCGAACGTCCTCGTCGCCGAAGCTGTCCGTGCGCTTCTTGGTGTTGAGGAGCTCGAGCGCTCCGATCACCCCTTCGTAGCGGTTGCGGATGGGTACCGCGAGGATGGAGCGGATCTTGATGCGTCCGCGCTTCATGCCTTCGATGCCGTTGAGGCAGACGGGCTCGTTGGTCTTGACCACGGCCCCGGGGACCCCTTGGGAGAGGTCAGCCCCCGCCTTGAGCACCGACGCTGCGCCCACCCCTCGGGCGGCTAAGGTCTCGAGGCGCATGCCCCCTTCGGCGAGCACATGGAGGGCCCCCGAGCGCGCCCCCATCGTCACCACCGCGGTGTCGAGAATGGTGCCGAGCATGGCCGCCAGGTCCGAGGACTGCGAGATGGCCCGCTCCGTCTCGAACAGGAGGGCCAGCTCGCCGCGAGCCCGCTCGAGAGCCTCCGTCCGCTCGACCGCCTCCCGGTAGAGCGCCGAGACCTCCAGCGCCACTCCGATCTCGGAGGCGATAGCCTCGATGAGGCGCTCATCGTCCCCGTTGAAGCGCCCTTCCCGCTTGTTCAGAACCTGGATCACCCCGAGGGTGCTGCCCTCTTGGGGGCGCCGCACCGGCCAGGTGAGAATGTCCCGGGTTCGGTAGCCGGAACGCTTGTCGAAGTCGTGGTTGAAGCGATCGTCCTCGTAGGCGTCGGGGATGAGCAGGGGCTTTCCGGTGCTTGCAACCCAACCGGCGATACCGGCCCCGACGGGCATCCTAATCTCGCGATGCTCCTGGCCCTCCAGGACCTTGGACCACAGCTGCTCCGTCTCCGGATCGAGGAGAAACAGGGTGGAGCGGTCCGCCTCGAGGAGGTCCGTCGTGCGCTTGACCAGCTCATCAAGGAGATCGTCGAGGTGGAGGCTCGAGCCGAGCGCCCGGCCGATCTCTTTCATGGCCTCGACCCGCCGCTCGGCCCGACGGAAGTCGCGACGGACCTCTTCGACCTCTTGCTCGAGCTCGGTCACCCGGCGACGCAGCTCGGACTCCGTCTGGACGTTCCGGGGGTGCGCCCGGCCTGGAGCAGTCGGCGCCGGGGCCACGCCGGGAACATACCGAATCACCACGCCGGTGGGGAGATAGCGCTGTCGCCACGGTCTGCTAGAGGTGGCCCATGTCGGACCGACAGAATCTCGAGGGGGGCATCCACTGGCGGGTGGCGGGCCTGCCCTTTCAGCCCTTTCGCGACCTCTACCCCCGCCTCATGGGGGCCTCGCTGGTGGTCACGGTGGTGTGGGCCTTTGCCGCCTACCTGGGCACGAGTGTCCTTTTTGCGGCCTTGTTCTGGCTCGACTCGGAGGGCGTGGAAGGCGCGGACTCGATGTACGACTACCTGTGGTTCAGCGTGCAGACGCTCTCCACCATCGGGTACGGGGGGATGACCCCAGAGACCCCCTTCGTCAACCTGCTCGTCATCATCGAGTCCTTTATC
>JBCBRU010000889.1:0-2645 GCA_039819565.1 Myxococcota bacterium
GGCGCGCGGATCCCGGTCCAACAGCACGTCGACCAGGTCCAGATCACTCGATCGGAGAGCGAGAAAGAGTCGGATGCGATCCGCGAGGTGGGCGACGTCAATCCGGGGGGGCGGGGCGGCTTCGAGGGCCTGCCCGAGCCGACGGCGGGCGCGCTCGAGGCGCTTTTTGACGGTACCGAGGGGAAGCTCGAGGAAGGCGGCCACCTCTCGCTGAGGGATCTCGCCGAAGTAGTGAAGCGCCACCACCACCCGCTCGTGAGCGGGGAGAGTCTCGAGGGCGGCGTGAAGCCCCGCGGGCACGAGACACTCCTCGTCGGAGGCCGGCTCGTCCGGGCGGGAGGTCAGCGGCTCCGTGCGGGGGCCGGCACGGGTTCTGCGGTCGCAGTGCTTGAGCACGATGCGCCGCAGCCAGCCCGGAAACGCGGCCGGGTCGCGGAGCTGGTCCAGGTGAAGCCACGCGTCCAGAAACGCCTCCTGAACCGCATCTCGAGCGGCCTCGCGGTCCCGAAGCCAGAGCTGGGCGTAGCGCGCCGCCACCGGGCCGTGGACGAGCACGAGGCGGGCGAAGGCTTCGGCGTCTCCACCGCGGGCGGCGCTGACGTCGTCGTGTTCGGGGTTCATGCTCATGAGACCCACGAGGCCGGGAAAAGGTGACCGGTCCTGCGCAGAGGTTGTCGGACCCGGAAGGAATGCGCTACCTCCGGCGCTCGGCATGGTCCACGCAGCCTATCGACGCCTCTCCCGCTCGCGAGGTCTCAGAGCGACCGCCCTGGCGGCCGTAGCCCTGGGGCTTCTCGGAACCGCCGCTTGCGACGGCCCTTGCCGGACCTTGGCCGAACGCGTGTGCACCTGCGAGTTCAACGCGCGGGAGCAGGCGTCCTGCTTTCAGGAAATCGACACCAACGGCAACGTGCGCATGCCCACGCCCGAAGAGGACGAGGCGTGCATGGCCTTCCTCGACAGCTGCACCTGCGAAGCGCTGGAGGCCGAGCAGTTTGCGGCCTGCGGCCTCACCAAGACCAATCCTAACCCTCCCTGACCGCCGAGCCTCGCTCGGCCGTACGGAGATGCGCCATGACCCCGATCGATCTCACCCCCGCCCTTGAAGCCACCGCCGCGGAGAGCCTCGAGCGACGTGGCCTGTCTCGCATGGCCCGCGCCCTGCAGCCGAGCGAGATTTTGACCATCGCCTACGACGTCCGCGATCGCATCGCGCAGGGTGCGGACATCCTCAATCTCACCGTGGGAGACTTCAGGGCCGATCAGTACCCGCTCCTGCCCGAGCTCCGGAGCGGGATCATCCAGGCTCTGGAGGAGGGACACTCGAACTACCCCCCGGCCCCGGGCGTCCCCGAGCTCCGCTCCGCAGTGGTCGACCTCTACGCGCGACGCTTCGGGCTCAAGTATCCGGTAGATTCGGTCCTCGTGGCGGGCGGCGCCCGTCCGATCATTGCGGGCACCTATCTTTCGTTGATCGAGCCCGGAGACCCGGTGGTGTTCGGAACGCCCTCCTGGAACAACGACCACTATACGGCGCTGACCCTCGCGGAGAGCATCCTCCTCCCTACGAGCCCCGAGAGTAACTTCTTTCCGCGGGTGGAAGATCTGAAGCCTCACCTCGATCGAGCTCGGCTCATCGTGGTGAACTCCCCGCAAAACCCCACCGGCACGATGATCCGCGAAGGCGATCTGCGGGCGATGGCGGAGCTGGTGGCGGAAGAGAACCAGCGACGGCAGCGCATCGGCCAGCGCGCCCTCTACGTCCTCTTCGACCACATCTATTGGATGCTCACCTTCGATGGGGCGGTCCACAAAAGCCCCGTACAGCTCGTCCCCGAGCTCGCTCCCTACACCATGCACGTCGACGGGGTCTCCAAGGGCTTCGCAGCCACGGGGCTCCGAGTGGGCTGGGGCGTGGGTCCCACGGACCTCATCAAGAAGATGGTTGCGGTGCTGACCCATCTGGGCACCTGGGCTCCCCGCGCCGAGCAGGTGGCCACGGCCCGGGTGCTCGAGGACGATGCCGTCCTCGATCGTCACATGAAAGATATCCGAGGCCGGGCGGGTGACCGTCTCCGGGCCCTCTCCGAAGCGATCCGAGCGGTACGCGCCGCCGGTCACGCGGTGGACGCGATCGCTCCCGAGGGCGCCATCTATCTTTCCGTGAAGTTCGACCTCCTCGGAAAGAAGCGCCCCGACGGGAAGATCATCGAAAACGACGAGGACACCCGAAGCTTCCTGCTCGACGAGGCCGGCATCGCCCTCGTGCCCTTCCGAGCCTTCGGCGCTCCCCAGGCGCAGGGCTGGTACCGAGCGTCGGTGGGAACGGTGAGCGTCGAGCAGTGCGCGGGGGTCCAGCAGCGGCTCGAAAAGGCGCTCGGCCAGCTCTCCTGAGCCGCGGATCTCGCTCGAGCCGCCAAGCCTGGCGGTCTTGACCTTTCCACTTTCTCGCCTTCGACGAGCTGGCTATCGCGAAAGGCGGCGCCTCTTCGGCGCTTGGCGCCTTCGGAGAACCGGGCTGACCCGATGTTGTCCGCTCCCGAGGGGCTGCACGAAGACCTCCTGACAAGCGTCCTGGGCCGCGACCGGATCCCGCAACAGACGCCGGCAGCGCGCCATGACCTGTCCGCCATAGCGCTCGAACA
>JBCBRU010000890.1:0-2636 GCA_039819565.1 Myxococcota bacterium
AGGAAGGGGCGAAACAGCACCGGTAGACGGTCCATGAGGGCCTCGAAGTTTTCCTTCACGAACCCGAGAGCCCGACCCTGGGCGCTCGACTCGGCCCCGAAGCCGAGCAGCACCGGCGCCGTGACTCGGATGTCGAGGCTCTCATCGAGCAGGAGCTCGAGGGTGCGGTCGACCATGGAAGCCTCGGTAAAGTGAGGGAGAGCTCGAACGAGCAGTTCTCGTCGCCGTACATCCTTGGTGGTGCGAACACCGTGGAGGACTCGCTCGTAGAGAGCGGGATCCTGGGTCCGAGCGGCGGCCGCGAGCACCGCGGGCACGAGGTCGGGCGGCAAACTGCTTTCGTCCTCGAACCAGACGCGGGCGCGACGCGCGGATTGTCTCCGAAGCTGAGCATCCCCTCCCGGGCCCGTGAGAAGCCGAAGGAGGTTGGGGCGAAGGCGTATGAGCTGAGCGCCCTCGCCGGGCTTGGACCTCCAGCCCAAAGCCTTCCACCGGGGCGAGAAGCGGCGCCGGACGAAGCGCTCGTAGCGCCCCCGAAGCTTGTCGGGGACGAGGTGTCTCGACACTCCGCGCACCATCGAGGCGACGCTTCCCGTCACGTGAGGATCCGGGCCGCGAAGAAGCCGCCGGGCCCGAGCCAGAGCCTCCCCGGCGGGATAGTCCCCGGCCTCGACCGCCGACACCATATCCGCGATGATGCTCACCCTCTCTGAGGTCGAGATGCGGGTGCGACCGGCCCCGAACAAGGTCGCATCGAGGAGCTTCGAGCGGTGTCCTACTCGGTAGTATCCGAGGCCCCCTTCGTTGCCCACCAGCCAGGTGGGGCACCCTCCCACGTCTTCGAGCTCCATCTCCGCCTCGGCTTCCGTCAAGAGGAAGCACTGACGGGTCGAATCCGAGCCGCGTCCGTAGCGGACGCACAGGGGGACGTTCCAGTTCTGACCCTCCGGGGCCGCTTGGCCTGCGGACATGAAACGGCGTTGGGCGAGGTGCAACTTGGGCTTCGAGTCGCGAACGCACTGTAGCTTCATACTCACCAGGGGTACGCCAGGTTGCTCGATAAAGGACTTGAAGGCAGTGGTGACCTCTGGGCTGGAGGTTTCGGAGAGCGCCGCCAGGAAGTCGTCCATGTCGGCGTTCCCGTGAGCGTGACGAGCGATATACTTGCGAATCCCGTCGCGAAAGTCATCTTCGCCGATCCAGCGCTCGAACATGCCTATGACGGTCTTGCCTTTGGCGTAGACGATGGCGCCGTTCGCGAACGCGTCGGCCAGGTTCTGAATCGGCTGCCGGACCGGCACCGCTGAGCTGAGGGCGTCGGAGCGCATGGCTCGCTCTCGTGCCCCGACCTTCCGGACCCCGGCGTTCCACTCCGGCCGGTACGCGGAGACGATTTTCTCAGAGACCCAGTCGGTGAAAGCCTCATTCAGCCATAGATCGTCCCACCACTTCAGGGTGACGAGATTCCCAAACCACTGGTGCGCAATCTCATGGGCGTTGAAGCGGACGAAGGTATTCTGGAAGGCCACGGACTCTTCCTCGGGTCGAGCGAGGAGAATGCTCTGGCTGTACGTAATCAGACCTGCGTTTTCCATGGCGCCAAAGAAGGTGGGGATGGTGATGCTATCCAGCTTCTCGAACGGGTAGGGTCGGCCGAAATAAGCTTCGAGACGCTCCATGATCGGTCCGATGTTGGCCTGAGCGAATCGGGTCTGAGCCGTCCTACCCTTGGGGACGATCACGCGCACCGGCGTCGATCTCTTGCCGGCGGTGCCGGCGTTGACGACCTCTAGCGGGCCGACTCCCCAAGCGATGAGATAGCTCGGAAGCAGCTGAGTCTCTCGGAAGGCCAGGGTACGCCGGCCCGAGTGGATAGTCTCGCTCTCGACGGGAGCGTTGGAGAATGCGGTTTGGGTCTCGGGGATCCGCAAGGTGAGTTTCCAACGCGCTTTGAAGCTCGGCTCATCGAAGCAGGGAAAGGCTCGCCTGGCCGCCGATGCCTGAAACTGGGTGAAGATGTACTGATCCTCTCCCTCGGTCTGTCGAAAGGTCCCGAAGACCTCGTTGTCGGGCACCGCGGCGGTGTACGTGACCTCCAAGCGGGCTCGGCCGGTGGTGAGGGGGCGGTCCACCCAGAACCCGATCGTCTCGTCCTCCTCGGAGGTGAGAACGCGGACCTCGAGTGGCTCGATGCCGTCGGTCAGGGTCGCTCGGTCGATAGTGAGCCCAACTCCGTGGAGCCAGACTATGTTCGTGGGATGGTCGAGGACGAGGTCGATCCGCACCACGCCGCGCAGGCGGTCAGAGCTGCTGTCGAGCTCCAATCCGAGGGCATAGCGGGTAGGTCGTACAGAGGTCGGAAGGCGCAGTCCCGGCGAGCTGGGGGGAGGCCCGAGCACCCCCGCAGCGGTCGACGCCGGCACGGTTGGGGCGCCCGCGCATCCCAGCCACATCGACACGGGCAGAGCGATCCGAGCGATCTGGCGGTGTCCCGGCACTCAGGTCGATTCCCGAGCTACGGGCTCGGGGTCAAGTCTCGGAGCTACGCACTCCGTCGAGGAACCAGCGGCTGAGGAGCCCGGGGAGCTCGTCCCAATGGGGAGAGCCGCTTCGCCAGTGCTCGACGTAGAGCATGC
>JBCBRU010000891.1:0-2631 GCA_039819565.1 Myxococcota bacterium
CCAGCCTGTACAACGCCATGCCGGCGGCGGGTGTCCAGGCGCTGATCGAGTACATGCGCGAGTTCGAGCGTCGCGCTTAAGTCCAGTCCATCCCAAAGCGACGGCACGACCGTCTTCACCCCGACGGAGGCCTAGAGGACTATCGGTGGGCAGAGGCTGAACCACGACCTCCACGCCTCGATCCGTGAGCCGCTCGACCCAGGTGAGCTCCTCTTCACCCACGTATACGGAAGGATTGAGGCGTCGGCGGTCGGGTCCGTCAGGAAGGTGACCAATCACCACCTTGGCGTGATCGAGCCCGCCGTCCAAGGCCTCGTGGTACGCCGCGAAACCTTCGTACACGACCACCACGGACTCTTCTGGAGGGAGAGCCGCCAGGAGTGGAGCCAAGTCGCGAGGAGCCACGAAGTCCACCGCTCCCACGTCCCGAGCCGACATCCGAAAGATGGTCATACGACGGGCGTCGTTGGCTACTTCGGCGTCGGCCACGACGACGCGGCGCGCTTCGAGGTGCGGCACCCAAGCCTCGAGCACCGTGGAGTGCACGAGGCGGGGGTCGATACGATGGAGACGGCGCGGGCGGGACTTCAGCTCAGCCATCCTTTTCCCTCTCCTTGAGCATCTCGCTCGCCAGGATGACGTTGCGCTGACCATAAAACTTGATGAGTTGAGCGAGGGCGCCGAGCTCCGGCGTGCGGGGACGCGCGGTGCTCGCTTTGAGAAGCATGGGAAGATTGCAACCCGTGATCACCTCGACGGGTCGCGCTCCAACCACCCGCAGGCTGACGTTCGCAGCGGTGCCCCCGAACATGTCGGCCAGGACCAGCACCCCGCTCCCGTCGTCGAGGCGGTCGAGGGCCGCCTCGATACGGGTACCGACCTCGTCAAGACGGTCGCGACGCCCCACCGAAATCGCCTCGGCCCGTTCGAAGGGCCCCACGATCTCCGCCGCCGTTTCGAGGAGGACGCGGCCGAGTTGGCCGTGGCTGATCAGGAGCAGACCAATCACGGCTACCGTCCCAGGTCTCGATGCACCACGCGCACGGGTCGCCCGCGCTCGCGGAGCCAGCGACCCGTGTCGGCGGCGAGGGCTACGGAGCGGTGGCGGCCACCCGTACACCCGAACGCGACCGTCAGATAGGCTTTACCTTCCTGCTCGTACTGGGGAAGGAGGAACTCCAGGAAAGGGCGCACGTGCCCGAGGAAACCCTGTGCCTCTTCACGACGAAGAACGTAGGCAGCCACCGCGGGATCCTCTCCCGTCTTGGGGCGCAGCTCCTCGACGAAGAAGGGATTCGGAATGAACCGAACATCCAGCACCAGGTCTGCCTCCGCGGGGAGACCGTGCTTGAACCCGAAGGACATGATGGTCACCTGCAGCTCCGCCCCTCGCTGAGTCCCCCCTTGCTGGAAGGCCTGCTGAACGTGGCGGCGGAGCTCATGCACCGACATCGCGCTGGTGTCCACCACGAGAGTGGCGCGCGCGCGCAGAGGCGCAAGAAGCTCACGCTCGGCTTCGATGCCTCCACGGACCGCCCCGTCGGCCCCGAGGGGGTGTCGGCGACGGGTCTCGGAGTAACGTCGGACGAGGACGTCATCGGCGGCATCGAGGAACACCAGATCGACGTCATGCCCCGATCGCCGGGTCAGCTCGAGCGCCGCCGGCACGCGCTCGAGCTCGCCCCCATGAGGAATCGGCGTATGGGGGCTGCTGGCCGGACCAGAGCTCGGGAGGTCCGAAGAGCGCGACGCCGCCGAGGCGGCCGCCGTGCGTGCGTCGACAACAAGAACGAGCTTCTCGATCTCGCTCTGGCTCGCGGAGAACAGCTCAACGAGCCGATCGATCAGCGGCACGGGGAGATTGTCGATGGCATAGAAGCCGACGTCTTCCAATGCGCGAAGAGCGTTGGTCTTCCCGGACCCGCTCATGCCCGTGAGCACGACGATGCGCATCTCATTCCACCTCGTCCTCGATGTGGTCGGGCGGAACTACCACCCGGGCCGCCGTTTCGAGGTTGGCCGGCTGTTCGGCGCGGCGGCCCGTGGCCCGATAGAGCTCGGCATCGAGCCGCTGGTTGAGTTGACGAGCCGCATGGTGCCCGCGAATGCGCAGCAGCATGTTCCGGGCCGCGACCTCGACGATGCCAGCGATGTTTCGGCCGGGTTTCACGGGAAGTCGTATTGACCGGACGTCCACTCCGAGAACATCGATGGCCTGCTCGTCCAGACCCGTTCGATCATAGATCTGTTCTTGGGACCATGTGGCGAGCTCGATATGAAGCTCGATGCGCTTGTGCTCGCGGGTGGCGGCAACCCCGAAGAGCTCGGCAATATCAAGGATGCCTAGTCCACGTATTTCGATGAGGTTTTGAATGAGGCGAGAGGCTTGGCCCACGAGATCCTCACCTCTCCGCCGGATCTCGACGACGTCGTCGGCTACCAGACGGTGCCCCCGTTCAATGAGATCGAGAGCAGTCTCGCTCTTTCCGATGCCCGAGTCTCCCGTCATGAGAACCCCCACGCCGTTTACATCCACCAAGGTCCCGTGAACGCTGCATCGGGGAGAGAGGATATCGTCGAGATCCGGCGGAGAGGTGAGGATCTCGTGGGCCAAGCCTCTCGCCTCATTCA
>JBCBRU010000892.1:0-2617 GCA_039819565.1 Myxococcota bacterium
GCCTTGGCCCCCGCGTGGGCCACGTCGGACACCGCCGCTCCCTCCGTGTCTCCGGAGGTCCAGCCCTCCCAGGTGGTCGAGCTCGAGCCAAACCGCAACTATCAGCTCCAAGCTTTTGTGCGGGGTCCCGGCAACGTCGGCGTAAAGGTGGGTCGGGAGCTGTTCTTCGAGCAGCAGCCTCGAGTATCCAAGGACTGGCGCAAGGTTCAGGTCAGCTTTCCCTCGGGGGCCTTTGACCAGGTCACCGTGTTCTGCAGCTCTCCGGCGGGGGAAGTCCGTTTCGACGACTTCGCCCTCTTCGTCCTCGGCGAGGGTGAGTTCAAGCGCAGCGCTCGGGTCCTTGGCTCCGCTGCCGGAGGCTACGGCCTCTCCCCGGATCTCCCTCCGGGCCGAAACTTCGACCTGTTAGGGTGGTACGTGAGCCTCCCCACCGACCGAGACAATAACGGCAAGGCGGACAGCATCTACGAGGCGGAGCTGGTGAAGGGCTTCGAGAAGCGCCCATACTTCTACACCGGAGAGGACGGAGGCATGGTCTTCTGGGTCACCAACTCGGGCGCCCGGACCTCTAAGAATACCAAATTCACCCGCACCGAGCTTCGGGAGATGCTGAGGCGGGGGAACAAGGAGATCTCCACCAAGAACGAAGACGGTACCCCCAATAAGAACGGGTGGGTTTTCTCGAGCGCCCCTCTCAGCGCTCAGCAGCGCTCGGGCGGCGTCGATGGCGTCCTTCGAGCCACCCTCGCCGTGAACCGCGTCACCACCACCGGCGACCCTTCGCACGTGGGTCGGGTCATCGTGGGCCAGATCCACGCCAAAGACGATGAGCCGGCGCGCCTCTACTACCGAAAGCTCCCGGGCCACACAAAGGGATCTCTCTATCTCGCTCACGAGCCGCTGGAGCGTGAGGACCTCTACTTCGACCTCGTGGGTTCACGCGCCGACGACGCTCCCGACCCGGCCGACGGCATCGCCCTCGACGAGAAGTTCAGCTACGAGATCCGGGTCCGAGGCAATACTCTGACGGTGCGGATCTTCCAGGGCGAGGACACCAAGGGGGAGGTCACCGTAGACATGTCCGACAGCGGGTATGACGTCGCGAACGACTACATGTATTTCAAGGCAGGCGTGTACAACCAGAACAACACCGGCGACGACGACGACTACACCCAAGCCACCTTCTACGAGCTCGAGACCCACCACGAACCCCCGCCCTCCCCCTGAGGCGGGCCTCTTCAACCTCGGCGTAGGGCTAAGAATCGACGATCGGACGGCGCGCAGAGCCTCGCCCTCCCATCGGTGGCCGCCCTCGAGATCACGAGTCCGGCCAGCCCGGACCTTCGTTTCGCAGCCGCGATGGCGGCCTTCGGGATGAGTCTCGGCTTAGCCCTGGCCGAGCCACTCGCCGTCGCGACGGCCGAGATGGCGGGGCGCCTCTTCGTCGTTCGAGGACACCAGGACCTCGACGTCGGCCAAGCGTTCAGGATCCGCTAAAAGGGCGGCGGAGAAGGCGTCCGTGACCCGAATCGCGGTGGTTGCGTCTCGGGTGGCGGCGCCGACCGCAGCTGCCTCCGCGGTGGCCTGAAGCTGCAGCTTGGCCAACACCTTGCCCTCTTCGTCGAGGGCCAGGACGTCGGCGATCCAGAGGCCGTCGGGCTCGATCTCCACTCCCACCCCGAAGACCGGCGCCTCCCCTCCGACGAGCGCGGTGAGGCGGCTCGCGAGCCAGCCGTCCTTGGGCGCCCCCTCTGGGAGGCGGTCCCCGAAGGTCTCGTCGACGACGAGCTGGGGGTCCTCGAAGGGGACCACGGTGAAGCCGTCGTCGAGCTCAAAACCGATGCCGGCGGCGGAGAAGGCGGCCGTCACCTCAGTCCATCGCCAGCACGAGGGAGAGGCGCCGCCCCTCGACATCGACGTCCACGACCTTGGCCTCGAGCTCGTCGCCGATGTCGACCTTGCGCAGCGCCGCGGCGTCACCGGGGTCGACGAGCGCTCCGGAGGACAGGACCAAGCCCTCGAGCCCGGGCAGCAGATCCAGAAAGGCGCCGAAATCGGTCTTGCTGACCACGAGCCCAGTGACCTTCGAGCCCACGGGGTGGGTTTGCTGGATGGTGAGCCAGGGGTCGTCCTGGAGCTGGCGGAGGCTGAGGGAGATACGCTTCTTCCCCTTGTCGAGGCCAATCACCTTGCACTTGACCTCTTCCCCCAGCTTCACCGCCTCCTGAGGGCGACGAATGCGAGTCCAGCCCATCTCTTCGATGTGGAGGAGCCCGTCGATGCCGCCTCCGATGTCCACGAAGGCGCCGTACTCGGTGAAGCTGCGCACCGTCCCGTCGATCACCGCCCCCACCCGCAGTCGCCCGAGCCGAGCGTCCCGCTCGGCCTCGAGGAGGACGCGCCGGGAGAGCACCACGTTTTGGCGGTTTCGGTCGAAGCGGATGATCTTGAAGGTGAGCCGCTGCCCGAGGATGTCGTCGGGGCGACGCACGGGTCGCATGCCCACTTGCGAAGCGGGGAGAAAGGCTCTGACCCCGACGTCGACCGTGAAGCCGCCGTCGGTGGTGCCGGCCACCTCGCCCTCGACCAGCTCCCCCGCCCGATAGGCGGCCTGCAC
>JBCBRU010000893.1:0-2608 GCA_039819565.1 Myxococcota bacterium
CGCCCGCATGAGTGCGGGAGAGTCGCTGGCCACGGGGCCGCGAGGCCGAGACGTCATTGCTCGGCTGGACGCCAAAAGCCACCGGCTCGTCGCCTTCGAGGATCTGAGCCCCCCACTCGCCGAGGATGGTGAGCTGTTTGGCGTCCAGCCGAGCAATGACGTCTCGGCCTCGCGGCCCCGTGGCCAGCGACTCTCCCGCACTCATGCGGGCGGAGTGTGCATGCCCGCCCTCACCGTGTCAGGCCGAGAAGAGGGCGGACTTCAGGACGCTGGTCAGGCTTCGGCGACGCGGGAGCTGTGAACGAGGGCAAGAGCACCTTCTCGCCCCCGAACCTCGTTGAGGCCCTTGGCGAGCTGATCAAGCAAGCCTTGGTCAATGCGCATCGTCATCGGGCCGACATGGAGATGGTAGATCTCACACTTGGGACACCGCTCGATGGTGATGTTCCCGGCCTTATACAAGTGCTCTCGCGAACAGCTGCTTTTCATGCAACTGATAGTCATTCTCATGTTTTCGGAATGCAAGGGGAGACCCGCGTTTTCGATGCAGGTTCTCCAGAAGGGTTCGGGGAGGGCCTCCCTACCAGGCAAGAACTTCGGCCGGGCCCGGGCGATCCGGATCGAGAAGTCGGTCTCAGGCGTGAGCCGCTAGAGGGGAGGAAGGATTGCTTTCCACCGAACCGTCCAAACCGCAGAGGTTCCTGCTGCGTCGTACCAATCTACGATCTTGAGGGCAAAGTAGCCGTCCTCGGGGGTTCGGATCGCCCAAACGACATCTTGAGGCGTCAGGACATGTGTCGCCGGGTTATAGCTAAACCAGCCGTTGGGAGCATCATCCCCCTGAGCTCGAGTAAAGGCGAAGTCCACCCCGTCGTTCATGACCGGGCTGCCGTCCGGACCCATCTCTATTTCCGCCTCGTCCGTCAGCCAACCCATGGCCGGAGCTCGCGAGACCTCGTCGAAGGTCGTACCGGCGATGAGTGCGACCGCCCCGTTGCCGCTACCGCTCGCTCCTCCGTTCACGCGTACGTTCGAGCGCCGAAAACCCACGTCCCAGCCGGCGTCGGCCATGGGGTCCGAGACCTCGACTTGAACCCCTCCGGCCCTAAAGCTGATGAACACCCAAGCCTCACCGTCGGTGGAGTCGATGTTGGACTCTTTCTGGCTACCGCTGTCCGTGGTGGTGATGAGGGAAGGAGTCTCCGGACTCTCTGCAGGCATGCCCCCTACGGGGTCGGCGGCGTCCTCGCCGCACGCTAGACCCAACGGAGCCAGGGTTAGAAGAAGTGTCGTGCGCTTCATGATTACCTCAACGTGCCTCGTAGCCCTACGTAGAGAGTCCGAGGCGCTATAAATAGGAACTGGTCGTCTCCAGCGTCCAGCAAGTTGTCGCCCCCGAGGAAGACCTCGAGTGCTTGGGTGATGGTCACGGCCATTCGAGCGTCGAGACGGACGAAAGCGGGGGCCAAGAGGGCCACCTCGTTGCCCGCCTCATCGGTGCCATAAATGGTTCGGACGTCCGTCCAGGCGGACTGGACGTCGAACCTTACGGGGTCGAAGCGAAGGCCGAATTGTCCGCTGACCCGATGGGGGGCGCGGTTCTCGAGGACCCGGTCCTCACTCAAGTTCCTTGCGTCGACGCCGTCGTAGCCGACGCCGAATCTCAGCCATCGCCATGGCTTGTACTCGAGCGAAGCCTCGAGACCCATCAGACGAGCCTCACTCACGTTCTCGGGCATGAACAAGTTTGGCGTCACCTGTGCGAAGTTGATGAGATTCTCGACCTCGCTGTAGAACCCACCGAAGCTGAAGGTGAGTCGAGGCGCGACCGCGAAGCTCGCCTCCGCGGAGAAGGTCGAAGCTCGCTCGGGAAGCAGGTCGGGGTTGCCCTGCACGGTGTAGCCCACACTGTTGTTTGTGAATTGGATGCCCAGGTCCAGGGGCAGGGGCGCCTTGAAACCCAGACCCCAACTGGCACGAAAGACCACGCCTGCCCACGGTTCGAAGCGCCCCGCGATCCTTGGAGATACGGCCACGTCAAACTGGCTATCGTAGTCGAGGCGGACGCCGCCGTTGATGGTTAGGGCGGCGAGGAGCTGCCACTCGTCTTGCACGAAGCCCGAAGCCCGAATCCGGTCCTCGAATCCGGGGAAGCGATCGCCGGTGAGGTCCTGGTAGAGGACTTCGGCCCCCACCAGGAGATGGTGGTCTCCGAAGGGACGGTCGTAGGAGAGAAGGCCCTGTACGAGCCGGTCGTCGAGGAGGTCACGGTCCAGTCGATCAGCGTTTCGCTGGTCGCTCTCGAAAACCTCTGAATAGAGGGAGAACGAGAGCTCACTCCGCAGAGTCCCCTCCCCGAGGAAGATCGCCGGTGCGAGCTGGACGCCGAGGGTGCGGATGTCCGTCGTCCGGTCGAAAATCGCGCGCTGCCCGCGGTTGAGCAGTGGGCCAGCGTCGATCGCCGCGAGCGACCGAAGGCTGCCGTCGGCTCGAAGGTCGACTTGCCATCCTTCCCCCTCGGCGTCCAGCTCGCACCGGCGATCTTCCTCGGGGAGGGGACTCTGCGGAGTGAGCTCTCGTTCTCCCTCTATTCAGAGGTTTTCGAGAG
>JBCBRU010000894.1:0-2600 GCA_039819565.1 Myxococcota bacterium
CCGTCCGGAGCGCCGGGGATCGCCTGCTCCTGACGGCTTCACGTTCATCTATGGGGCGGGCAACCGGGTCTTCACGGCGCCCGATTATGGGCTCGAGAACGGGCCTGACTACCCCTATGCGGTCATCGCGGAGCTCGTGGCCAACCTCGACCGGAGGCAGGCTCTGTTTCGCTTCGACGGGACGGGCCGCGCGCGCATCGAGCTGGCTCGCTTCGACCCTCTCGGGTTCGGGGGGACCGCTCAGCGCTTCACGGATGTGCGGCACGGACCTGGTGACGATCTCTTCTTTCTTCTCTTTCGAGAGAACGACCCCGCCGAGTACTTGGTTCGCCAGAGTAGCCCCGGCGGTCCCATCTCGCGCCTCCTCGCGGTGGGCGACGAGCTGAGCACGGGGGATCCCACCGAGCGGCGCGTCGTCGCCGACATTCATCCCCCGCTCCTCCCGACGGCCTCGGGGGATGTCGTGGTCCGCGTCGACGTCGCCGATGGCGCGGGGGCGGTCGAGGGCTTCGCGTGGCTGGCCGTCAGTCCCCTCGTCGGTACCCGCCAGTGCCTAGCCTCGAACACCTCGATTCTCTGCGGCGGGCTCCTCGTCGCGGACGGAGACGCGCTCGAGTTCTTCGCCTCGGATGGCGCAACGCTCATTGGCGTCACCAAGGCGACGAACAGCGTCCGGACGCTCCGCTACCGCACCCAAGGGCTCCCGGACTTCAGAGAGCTGAGGCGGGAGGAGCTCTTCGAGGACCGAATGATGACGGGCTTCAAATCGGTGAGGGTCTGCCCCGCCGACAACTCGGCCTTCTTTGTCGCCACCTTCTTCGAGCGGGGGCTGGGTGAGTACGACGAGCTGATGCGGGTGGCCGAGGACGGCTCCGTCTCCTTCGTGAGTGACTTTCTCAGCCTGTTGAGAAACCCCATGCTCGAGGGGGAGGTGCCCGACGAGATCCGCAACTTTGCTGTCGGCTACAACTGCGACGCCGTCATGTACACCTGGGGCCCGGGTAGGGACGGGGAGCAGGTGGGTTACGAGGGCTACTGGGCCGCCTACGCGGGGGGCGACGTCGTCGAGGTCATCGATGAGACGCCGAGCCGCGCCGACAACGGAAATGGGGCGATCATGGGGGTGGGCCGCGCCCGCAGCGGTATCGATCCCAACGCCGACACGGACGCCTTCGTCACCATCGGTCCCGACGGGGAGTTCTACTTCGCAGCCCGCATCCATGGCGGCGGACCCACGACCTCGACCTACTACCGCGCGACCCCACCCAAGAATCGATGCCGGGAGCCGGTGGAGGTCAACAGCGTGGAAGACACGCCCGACGTATCTCCCGGGGACGGGGTCTGCGATACGGGCGGCCGGGTGGGCGGTGAGCCCGAGTGCACTCTACGCGCGGCTCTGATGGAGACCAACGCCCGGTCCGGACGTGATGAGATCACGGTGTCGCTGCCGGCCGGGTCCACGTCTCGTCTGTCCCTGGCGCTGCCCGCCATCACTTCTCCGGTCACCCTCGAGGGCAACGAGCTGACCCTCGAGGGCGCGGAGCTGAGCGGGGAGTCGCCGGGGCTCCGGATCCTCGTCTCCGAGGTGCGGCTCCGAGGGCTGCGCATCCAAAACTTCCCTGGTCACGGGATCGAGGCCAACAGAGCCCTCGTTCTTGAGAACGTCCGCTCACGGGGCCACTGCGGCTGGGGGGCGTGGCTCGAAGAAGGCGCGCGCATCACGGGGGGGGCTTTCGAGGGAAACGGAGCCGGTGATTGTACGGCTGGCGGCATCTATAGCGAGAGCGCGGAGCATATGCTCCGCCTGGTCGATCTGAGCGCCCACGACAACGATGGCCCGGGCATCATGGCGCAAGGTCACGTGCAGGTGAGCGGCAGCGTCGAAGCCTCCCGAAATCGCGGCGCGGGCGTTCATTTGGAGAGCGCGGAAGGAGGCTTTGTTGGCCTCAAGCTGTCCCAGCCCTACGGCACCCTAGATGTATCCGAGAATCTCGACCATGGCCTGTCCGTCGTGGGCGGGGACCTCAGCTTCGAGTTCGGCCGGCTCATCGCGCGGAGGAACTGCCGCTTCGGCGTCCACGCCGACGACGGGAAAGCCTGGATCGGCGGCTCCGGTCCCCGCGACCCGAGCCAACTCCACACCCTCCTCGAAAACGGTCAAACGCCGCCGGGGGCGCCTGGAGGCGTTGCCTGGGGCTTCGACGCGTCCGGTTCCCCGGCCGGGAGCGCCTTTCCGGTGTGCGGAGGCGGCGGGGTGGCCATCGTCGGCCTCAGCCCCGACGACCGCTCCACGCCGAACCGCGTGTCGACGGCCACGATCTCGGCGAATCAGGGGCCGGGTCTCGCGACCACGGACGCCGTGGACATCGTCGACGCCCGTATCGAGATGAACTTCGGGCCGGGCGTGGTCTTCGTGAGCGAAGACGGCGACACCGATCGCACCACGACGGTGGTTCGCTTCAACCCCGGGCCCCGCAGCGTGGTGGCGGCGAACTCAGGACCTGGTCTTCAGGTGGACGCGGGCAGCGTGCGGGTCCGGTCGCCGCTCCGGGTCGAGAACAACACCGGCGCCGGTGTCGACATTGCGTCCGGAGATCTCA
>JBCBRU010000895.1:0-2598 GCA_039819565.1 Myxococcota bacterium
GCAGCCGGGATGACTCGACCTTTCAGCTGCCGAGCGTCGACCAGGTCATTGCCCGCGAGCTCGACGCCCCCACGCGGTTTCGCTCGCTCGAGCTAGGCGTGGTCCCTCGGGAGGGACTGTCTTTCAGCGGGCCCGATCATCGAAACCCGCCGGAGCCCTCGCCCGCTCGAGCGTTCGAGCGCTTGTTCGGAGCTGGATTCAGCCTTCCCGGGGACGACGCCCCCATCGACCCCACGTTGGCGCTTCGCCGCAGCGTACTCGACGCTGTCACGGACCGCATCCGAAGCCTGAGCGCCCAGGTTGGGCCCGAGGATCAGCGGCGCTTGGATCAACACCTCACGGGCGTTCGCGAGCTCGAAAGGCGCATTGCAAGGCTGGAGATGAGCCCGCCATCATTGGCGGCCTGCGGACGCCCCGACCAGCCTCCCGCGAGCCTCGAAGCGTCCTCCGGACGGCCCCCCCTCGAGGGCCTCAACTCGGCCATGGCCGACCTCCTCGCCTACGCGTTCGCCTGCGATCAGACTCGGGTTGCCAGTCTCTGGTTCAGCTACCCCGTCCATAACCTCCTCTATCCCGAAGCTTCCGCGGGCCATCACCAGCTCACCCACGATGAGCCCGGAGATCAGCCCGAGGTGCACGACATCGTCCGCTTCATCATGGCTCGTCTCACGGACCTCCTGGCGCGCCTGGACGGGGTGGAGGAAGACACGGGAACCCTCCTCGATCATGCCGCCGTCCTCGCCACTTCGGACGTCTCGCTGGGCCGGACCCACAGCTTGGTCGACATGCCGGTGATCCTCGCGGGCCGCGCCTGCGGCAGCCTTCGCACCGGCATGCACCTGCGCACCACCCCCGGGGAGAACGCGAGCCGGCTGCTGCTCTCGCTGTGCCGCATCATGGGCTTGCGTCGAGCGAGCTTCGGGACCGGACCGGGCGAGGTCACGGAGGGGCTAGGGGACATCGAAGCGTGAGGAAAGCCATCCTGCTCTTCGCCCTCCTCTCCGCGTGTGGAGACGCCGAAGTCGAGACGGTGACGCGGACCCACGTGTTCCAGACCGTCGATTTCGGACGTCTGGTGAGCCGCCGAGTGGCCGAGGGTTTCGACCTGGACGGCATGGCCACTAACTCCCGTGAGGCCCGAGGCTGTGCGCAAGATGACTTCACTTCCCCCGGTGGAACTCCGGGCGTCGACAACAACTTCGCGGTGTTGATTCCGCTTCTCGATCTCGCGGCGGAGGGAGCCCTGCAAGCTCTCATTCAAACGGCGGTGAACGAGGGACGACTTCTGGTGTTCCTCGAGGAGTTCGAGGACGGACGGGGACAAACGGGACTTCGATTTCGCCGGGGCGACGACAGCCCCCTCCTGGGCACGGACGGCCGCTTACTGCCCGGCCAGACCCTCGGCCTCCACCCGGACGCGGACCTCGGGACCGCGCCTGACCTCACCCTCACCCAGGAGGGGTCGACCCTCGAAGCAAGAGGCTTCGACGTTCGGCTCCCCGCGGTCATCTTCGAAACGCTGTACGTGCTCGAGTTCCGCGATGCGCGTATCCGCTACGAGGCCGGCGACGATGGGCGGCTCGTAGGGATGCTCGGAGGCGGCGTGGAGCTCGGTCAGATCTTCGAGATCATCCGCACCGCTGACGCTCAGATGGGGGCCAGCATCGAGGATCTCATCGGTGAGGAGCTTCGAAACCTCGCCGACTTGACCTCCGAGGGAGGGGACTGCCAGCGCCTCAGCGCCACCGTGACCTTCGAGGCGGTTCCCGCCTTCGTGTTCTAGCGCTTCAGGGGGCGGCCGCGGCGCGGTCGGCGTCATTACTCGGATTGCCGTCCCGGCTCGCCGTAGACACTTCCACAGCCGTCTCCACCCCCGTCGACGCCCGCCCGTTCACAGGCCGCCAGCGGATTTCGAATCCCGCGGAGCGCTCCGCTTCCAACCACCCCAACCGACACTCCAGGATCCCGGGTGAGGGTCGGCAGCGCGAGTCGACGTCGACAACTTCTCCTTCGGGGGGGAGGTTCACCCAAACTCGCACGTCTTCCGCATCTCGACGGGAGACGTTCTCCACCGAGACCGCGAAGCGAGCGACGCCCTTCGGGTGCGCGTTCACGCTCTCGATGTGAACCGCAACATCCGTGGCGCGCGCCGCGAAGGCCGCTCCCGGGATGAGTAAGGCCGCTGTGAGCACCGCGGCGTATCCTTCGGGTCGACGCGTCTTCATGCTCTTTGGCGTCGACCGCCGCGCTGTCGGCTGCAGCCTCGGACGCCGGATTTGCCGGGAGCAACGTCTCGAAGCGATTCGGTCCTAGCGCTGATCAAGAACGCGCATGAGTGACCTCGGCGAGGACAGGTGGGCCCGGGTCGTGTCCGCGGCCCCACGTCGTGGCGTCGGGCGATTCGGCTCGAAAGTTTCGAGATCCTGGGCGGCACGACGCCCCCCCGGTTCCGCTAGAGCTTTTCGGACGTCGAGCCCACGTTTGGGGCAAAGTTTAGCCCTCTTTGATCACGATTCTCAAAAAGACCGGTTCTCTTAGGGGGTCGGGCGTCGTGAACGAAGGCGATCGGCCTAAAAGAATAGGGTCCGTTTAAGATAA
>JBCBRU010000896.1:0-2590 GCA_039819565.1 Myxococcota bacterium
CCATCACCATCGAGGAACGCGGCGCCGAAGAAGTGACCCACTTCGGGCAGAGGCGCACCGCCCCCGAAGGTGATGGCCTCTCCCGAGGCCAGAGACATGTCGATGGTTGACCAGGGGGCCGCCACGTAGAAAGGGCGCTCGTGGGCTCGGAGAACGCACGCCACCCCGCGGGTGCCGATCTTGTTGGCCACGTCCCCATTTCGAGCGATGCGGTCCGCCCCGGTTACGGCGCAGGTGATCTCTCCCTGGCCGGCGAGATGGGCCACCGCGGAGTCACAGATGAGGGTGACGTCGATCCCATCCTTCATCAGCTCCCAGGTAGTGAGGCGAGCGCCCTGAAGCCAAGGGCGGGTCTCGTCGGCGAAGACGCGGATGTTCTTGCCCTGGTGGTGTGCTGCACGGATGACGGCGAGAGCGGTGCCATAGGCCGCGGTGGCGAGCGCGCCCGCGTTACAGTGGGTGAGGATGTTGGCGCCGTCGGGGATGAACTCTGCCCCAACTTCGCCCATCTTGCGGCAGGCTTCGGCGTCTTCACGATGGATAGCCGTTGCCTCGGCCTCGAGAGCAGCCGTGTCGACCCCTCGAGTCCATAGGCGCTGCATCCGGTCGAGAGCCCAGAAGAGATTCACCGCGGTGGGGCGGGTGCGTCGGAGACGAGCGTCGGCTTCCGAGAGGGGAACGCCCGTGTGAGCGGCGACCGCCATGCCGTAGGCGGCGGTGATGCCGATAGCGGGGGCGCCCCGCACGATCATCTGCTCGATAGCTCGAGCGATGCCTTCCACGGTGGTCAGCTCGACGTAGACCTCCTCGAGAGGGAGGCGGGTCTGGTCGATGAGGGTGACGCGGCCGGGCGCGTAGGCGACCGTCTCGAAGGGACTGCTCACGGGCGCGGAGGCTAGTTCCCTCGACCCGCGATTCCCACCCTTTTGCGGTCTCTGCCGGGCGATGGGCCGCCTGACAGGGGACTAGCCGTCATCAACTATGGTGTAGACCGGTCTTCGATTTTATTGAGGGCGCGCCGTCGCGATCCGCCCCCGTCGCGTGGTCTCCTCGGAGCCGTGGCCGAGCTCTCGCCCTCCTCGCCAGATCCTTTGGACCGCAGTCCGCTCTTCGAAGGGCTGAGCTCCACGGAGCGCGAGAAGGTCATCTCGAGCGCGCAGCTGGTGTGGTTCGAAGCGGGTGAAGTGATCGTGCGCCAAGGGGACCCATCCCGCGACCTGTACGTCCTCGGCGCCGGCGAGGCGGAGGTCTTGGCCGACGCGGAGGGGCTGGCCGAGCACCACTTCGAGACCATCGGTCCTGGCGATGTCGTGGGCGAGATGGGGGTACTCGACGATACGCCGCGCTCCGCCACCGTTCGCGCCCTCGTTCGAACTCGCGCCCTGAGCATTGAGCCGGAGCAGCTCCTGCGTCACGGGGCGAACTCCGATGATCCCTGGGCCACGGTCCACCGCAACCTGGCACGACTCGTGGTGGGTCGGATGCGTACCGCCAATCGGAGGGGGCTTGCGGAGGCTCGAGCGCGGCTCGAGGAGGCACGCCTCCGCGCTCAGTTCGGCATCTTCTTCTCGGTGCTGTTGGTCTTGACCGTGGGCTATCTGTTCGCGGTCAAGGTCGCCGCAACACTGCTTCCGTCAACGTGGAGCAGTACGGTGGTGAGTGCCCCCGTGATCGCGGTGTACGCTCTCGGCTGTGCGTTTGCGGTCCGGCGCATGGGCCTGCCTCCGCACGCCTTTGGAATGACCTGGGTCGGGGCGCGTCAGCACGTGCGGTCGGCGCTCGCGATCTCATTGGGGGTCATCCTGCTCATGACGGTCGTGAAGGCTCTGGCCGTCGCCGCGATACCCCACCTGGGGCCCGTCTTTCCCATCTCCGACCTGAGGGGAGCGTCGATCTTGGAGATCCTGGCCAAGCTTGGGGCCTACGTCGTCTTGATCCCGCTTCAGGAGTTCGTGTTCCGGGGCGCGATTCAAGGCTCGTTACTCCACCTGCTCGATGGCTCTGGTCGCCGCCGCAACGCCCTGCTCCTCGCCAACGCCGTCTACGCCGCAGGACATATGCATATGGGCATCGTGTTGGTTCCCGCGACCTTCTCCGTCGGACTGTTGTGGGGATGGATGTTCGACGTGCAGCGCTCGCTGGTGGGGGTGGTGGCGTCGCATCTAGTGATTGGTTGCTACGCACTATTCGTCCTCCTCTAATCGCCATGGAATACATGAAACACCCCGGTGGGCAGAGTCTTCTCCGAATGGCCCGAGGGCATACTCGGCCCGATCTTCTCTTTCTTGCCTATCATCTTGGTCGCGACCCCGGGGCGGTCCGGGCCGCGTCCGCGCGTCGTGGCCTGTGCGTCTCCGACATAGACTCCGAACTCTATCGGGCCCTGTCCGAGGCCGCGCGCCGGGCGAGTCTTCCTAAGGAGCAGCTCCTCTTTCGAGGATACTGCGGTCTCGTGGGCCTCGGTCTGCCCTTCGCTCTGATCGCCTTCGTACTTACTCTCCATCCCCTCTCGGGTCTCATGCTGACCTTCTTCGTGGTGAGTTATGCCTTCACCGTCTTTCATACTCGCCACCATTTCGGGGGTCGACCC
>JBCBRU010000897.1:0-2589 GCA_039819565.1 Myxococcota bacterium
AGCTATGAGGCCGCTCCTAGCAGCCCGGTGATTAGGAGGTGTGTGGCGATGTCGAGGCAGGCTTATCTTGAAACGATTCGACGACGAGGTGAGCGTATTGGGCATACGCGACCGAGGAGAGGCAAAGCCGATAGGAGCGGTTCACGGAAAGACCGGCCGACAGCGCCGTGCAGCTCCAGATCAACGGGCTGCTGGACCCCATCTCGAGGGAGGGATCCACGATGACCACCAGGGAAGCCTCCATCGCGGGACGGGCCCCTGCTTGCCGCCCCGAGCGAGGGTCACGCCTTCGCGAATCGACGGAGATCGCCCTGAATCGAGTTCGATTCGCTCCCCGCGCGAAGAGGGCGAGTCAAAATTGGACGATCGCGTCCAACATTACGGCGGCCCGGCCTCGAGTTGGGAGTTATGACGGATGAAATCCACCAGATGGAGATGGCGCATCGCCGCGGGTTTGCTCTCAACCATTGGGGAGCGAAAGCCGCATGTGTCAAAATACCTTCGAACCACTCAGGAGTGATGCGCATATCGATTCCAGGTGGTTCGAACTATTGGACACTTAACGTGCCACCGGTTGGAAATGGTTTTGATGAGCCAAAAGCTCCTCCGTCAGCCCCTATACGTTCGTGATCAGTAGAGAACGCGGGCCCGGATGGTGCCCTCGATGTCTTTGAGAGCTGCGAGCAGCTCGGGGGAGCTCTCTCGGTCGACGTCCATCACCACGTAGCCCACGTCGGCGGTGGTGCCGAGGTACTGGCCGAGCACGTTGGCTTCCTTGGCGGCGACGGCCCGGTTGATAGCGCCGAGGACGCCCGCCTTGTTGACGTGAATATGCAGGAGCCGGTGAGCCTCCCCGCCTCGGCTCAGAGGCAGGGAGACGTTGGGAAAGTTCACGGCCCCGAGGGTGCGGCCGAGGTCGCTGAAGGCGACGAGTTTATTGGCCACCTCCACGCCGATGTTCTCCTGCGCCTCCTGGGTCGAACCCCCGATGTGGGGGGTGAGGATGACGTTGTCGAGGCCTCGGAGGGGGCTCTCGAAAGTCTCCGCGTTCGAGCCCGGCTCGACGGGAAACACGTCGATGGCCGCGCCCCCGACCCGACCGCTCTCGAGGGCGCCCGCGAGCGCCTCGAGGTCCACCACGTTGCCGCGGCTCGCGTTGATGAGCATCCCCCCTCGCTTCATGGCGTCGATCCGCTCGGCGCTCATCAGGTTCTGGGTGCTGGGAGCCTGGGGCACGTGCAGGGTGACGATGTCCGAGCGGCCGAGGAGCTCGTCGAGCTCGTCCAGCTGGCGGGCGTTCCCCATAGGGAGCTTCGGCTCCACGTCGTAGAACTCGACGGACATGCCGAAGGCTTCGGCCAGGATCGACACCTGGGATCCGATGTGCCCGTAGCCAACGATGCCGAGCTTCTTGCCGCGAAGCTCATGGCTTCCCGCCGCCGACTTCGTCCACCGTCCGGCGTGGGCCGCGACGCTCTTGTCGAAGAGGCCGCGCACTAAGAACACGCACTCGGCCAGGACCATCTCGGCCACGCTGCGGGTGTTGGAATGGGGGGCGTTGAACACGGGGATGCCTCGGCGGGCGGCCGCGTCCAGCTCGACCTGATTCGTCCCGATGCAGAAGCATCCGATACCCACCAGCTTCTCCGCGGCGGAGATCATCTCGTCCGTCATCTTGGTGCGGCTTCGGATGCCGATGAAGTGGGCGGTCGACAAGGCGTCCTTCAGCTCCGCTCCGTCGAGGGCTTTGCTGAAGCGGGTGATCTTGGAGTAGCCGCCCTTTTCGAGGGCGGCGACGGCAGAGTCATGGATGCCCTCGAAGAGGACGATGTGAATCTTCTCCTTGGGGAAGGAGAGCTGATCGGCCATGCCCGCCTGCTACTCGGCGTGCGCAGCTCGGGGCAAGAGTTCGAGGACGAGACCGTCATCCGCGAACTCGAAGGGCGGCCCGGACACGCACTCGGCGAGGAGCGCGGGAATCGAGCGCCGAACCTCTCGCCCGAGGTGCGTCAAGACGACGCGTCCCACGTCGAGGCCGGGGAGAGCCTGTCGCCAGTCCGACCAGCTGCAGTGCCTCCCGATGGGAGGTGCGAGACCGGAGCACTCCGCCACCAGCAGGTCCGCCTGGGCTCCTGCTGAAATCAGGCCTTCGCACATCTCGGTGTCGCCGGAGAAGGCCACCACGGGACCGCCGGGGCTCTCGAAACGCAGGCACTGGCTCTGATCCGGAGCCTCGATGTGGCCCGCCTGAAAGGTCACGAGGGAGAGCCCCTCCACGTCGACGCGGTCCCCGACCCGAACCTCGTCGAAGACGAGGGGGGGAGCGCCCGGCCGATCGAGGATGTCTCGACCGTAGGTGAGGTCCAACAGACCCATGAGCCGAGCCTCGAGACCGGGCGGACCGACAAAGCGCAGGGGGCGCTCCCGGCGGTCCGCGAACAGCGCATCGATGATTAAAAACGGAAAGCCCGCGCAGTGGTCGCCGTGAAGGTGGGTGTACACCACCGCCTCGAGCTCGTTGGCCTTGCGTCCGAGCTTGTGAAGTCCGAGCAGGCTCGAGGGGGCCCGGTGATGGTCGACTTCGGGGCC
>JBCBRU010000898.1:0-2561 GCA_039819565.1 Myxococcota bacterium
AGCTTCGTATCCTCGTCTCCGGTGAGATAGATTCGACCTTCGAGGGCGTCGGCATCAGGGCGGAAGCGTAGGGCGGTCTCGTTCTCCCTGTTTAGATATCCAACGGCGAGACCACGACGGGCGAGGGCGAGCTCCCCCGGAACGCCGGGCGGGAGAGGGTTCCCACCGGAGTCGAGAATACGAAGCTCTGTGTTCTCGGCGGGGACTCCGATGGGTACCGCCCCGCCAACGTCGCGTTCACCGGCGAAGCGGTGAATCATACAGCCCACTACGCCTTCCGTGGGGCCGTACTCGTTCAAGATTTCGAGGTCTCCCGGGAGCAGATCTTCGGCGCGCCGGCAAAGAGCGGTCTCGAGGGCTTCGCCGCCGAGGATGAGGGTGCGGCCGCCAGAATGGGGCTTGGGGAGATCGCGGGCGCCATCGAGGACGAGGTTGAGATGGGAAGGGGTGAGCTTGATAACGTCGACTTCCGGGTCCGCGAAGGCGTCCAGCACCGCGAAGTCGATTCGACTCGAGGTCTCGGGGAAGACGATCAGTCGACCATCCGCGACGAGGGGGACGAAAACGCTCGTGACCGTCAGGTCGAAGGTCATGGGCGAGTGAAACGCGAAGGCCCGCGGTCGAGGCGAGTACTGCTCCTGAGCCCAAGTCACGTATTCATGAAGCCCGCGGTGCGAGACCATCACGCCCTTGGGCTGGCCCGTGGAGCCGGAGGTATAGAGGAGATAGGCGAGCGCCTCGGGGGATGGGGAGATGAGCGCGGTCCGTGACCCCGAGAGCCTATCGAGGCTGGACTTCGCGATCGGGACGCCTTGGATCTCGGCCGGAACCAGCTCCGCGAGCTCCGGGTTCGCGAGCACGTGGGTCGGCCTCGCGTCGGCGAGGATTTGTTCCATCCTCTTTCGGGGTCCGCGAACGTCCAGGGGCACGTAGGCCGCCCCGACGCCCAAGACTCCCAGCACCGAAGCCACGAGGTCCGGGCTTCGAGGAAGAGCGAGGGCCACGCGATCTCCGGGACCGATGTCCAGGCTCCTGAGGTGGCCTGCGATGTCCGCGGCCCGGTCGTGAAGCTCGGCTGCGGTCCATCGCTGATCTCCCGAGCGGAGCACTTCGCTCTTCGGGGCTCGCTCGACGCGGGCCTGAAAGAGGCCCAGCACCGTCTCTTCGGACGAACGCGACCTCGAAGGGCCGGCCAGGACCCGGGAGCGGTCATGCGGACCGAGCTCGACCCTGTCGAGGCTCCCATCAAAGTCCTGGAGCATGGCTTCGAGCACGCTCCGAAAGCCTTCGGGGACGCGAGCGGCGATATCGTTTGGGATGGACCCGTTGACGTCGATGTCCACGGTCCACTCGCCGCTCGCGTCGAGCTCGTGGATCTGAAAGCGAAGCGCGTGACCGGGATCCGACGCTCCTGGGTGAAGCCAGCGAGCGCGGGCGGGGAGGTCCGCGAAGCGACCGAAGGCCGCCCGAATGTGGTTGAGCACGACGGGCACGGAGCGGAGAGGAGCCACCGAGGAGCTCCCCGGGACAGCACGCCGAAGGCAAGCGTGCAACCCCTCGCGTACTCGGCCCAAGAGGCTCCGAAAGCTCTCTTGCCCGGAGAGCTCAACCCTCATCGGGAAGAGCTCCATGAAGAGACCGGCCGTATTTCGGGCGGCCGGAGACACTCGGTTGTGGACCGGGAGGGTCATCACCTGCTCGGCCCTTCCGGTGACCTTGTAGAGATAGGCGAGGACGGCGCAGGTCAGCAGCTGCGTCCGCGTGAGGTCCAAAGTGAGAGCCCGAACGTCCGCCTTACTCGCCAGCGCGTCCAACCGCGCCCGAAGATCTTGGTCGATCGGGACCGGAGTCCGGTGGCTGTGATGGGTGGGGGCAGCGCTCACCGCTCCAAAGGGGCGGACCCCGTGGGCCTCGAAGTGCCTCCACGCCTCTCGCGCTTTCGCCGTCTTCGAGGTGCGGCTACCCTCCGCCTCTCGCCGGGCGTGCTTCACGTAGTCAGATGGAAGGACGGGGTGTCCGTCTTCCGCGTAGGCCGTAGCCACCCGAGCGAAGATCAGCGCCATCGAGCTTGCGTCGGCAACCAGGTGGTGTTGGCAGAGATACCAACACCAACGGTCCGGTCCGAGCCGGAGGAGGGCGGTGTCCGAGGTCTGACGCTCGAGGGCAAAGGGTGTCTTCACACGCTCCTGGATCCACGCCTCCGCCGCGTCGTCCGGGTGGGGCGCGTCCGAGAAGTCCTGCTTGATGAGGGGCAGGGTGCCCGTCGCCAACTGCTGAAGACGACCTTCTTTGGAGGTGAAAACGAGCCGTAGAGCGTCGGTACGGGCCACCACCGCCTGTAAGGCCGCCTCGAAACGCTCGGGGTCGAGCGGACCGTCGATGTCGAAGCGGAGCCCCATATTATAGAGGGGAACCTCGGGGAGAAGAGCTTGGCCGGTCCAAAGGACCTCCTGCGCGTGGCTCAAGGGATGATGCGCGGGCACCCATGCCCCATATCAAACGTCCCTGGCTGCGGGAGCCCATGTCCCTCGGATTCTCGGCCGACGGGGGCCGACCATTGG
>JBCBRU010000899.1:0-2524 GCA_039819565.1 Myxococcota bacterium
CGGAGGGTCGGCGAGTTCGGTGTGGTTCTCGAAGTGGTCGTCCAGGACGACTGCGGCGAACCCAAGGACATCAGCTCGGCAACGACGTTGAGCGTCACACTGGTTCCGCCTCCGAACTCCGGCCTCTCGCCTCGGGTGATCACGGCGACCTTCACGACGGATGGAACGGACGGGAGGTTCCGAGCGAAGACCACTCCGACCGACCTGACGGTGCCTGGCCGCTGGGCATTCTTCGGCGAGTACGCTGGCCCTGACGAGCGGCGAATTTCGGAGCGCTATTTCTTCGATGTCGTGGAGCCCTGATCAGCTATTGCACCAAAGATTGCACCAGCGTCCAAAAACCCCAATGATTACAGGCTTTGCCGGGGGCGGGACTCGAACCCGCACGCCAAAGACGGAGGATTTTAAGTCCCCTGCGTCTACCGATTCCGCCACCCCGGCTCGATGCCGGGTGTAGCAGAGGCGCCGGACCGCGAAAACCGGACGCGAGACAGGAGGACGCCCGGCGGCGCGTTTGGTCGGGGGGCTGGCGTCGAAAGCATATGGACCCCGGGCACGAAGGCATTAGTCTCGGCGTCGTGGGGCCGGATCTTCGCACGCGCCCGTTCACCGTCGGTACCGGCTGGAAGATGCTCCTCGGAGATGTGGGCATCGACGCTTCCTCGGTGCTGCGGCGGGCGGAACTTCCCCTCGACCTCCTCTCAAGGGGGAGATTCAGCCTTTCACCGCCCGACTACGCCCGCTTTTGGCGAGGTCTCGAGGAGGAGGCTGCGGACCCGGTCCTGGCTTTGCGCCTCGGGCAGGCGATCTCCGTCGAGATCTTCGACCCTCCGGTCTTCGCGGCCTTGTGCAGCCCCAACCTCAACGTAGCTCTCGAGCGCATCGCGCGCTTCAAACCTCTGATTTGTCCGCTGGTGCTCGACGTGGACATGACCTCGGCCCACACCGACCTCGCAATCACGTGGCCCGAGAGCTTCGAGCCCCCCGAAGCCTTCGTGCTGGCGGAGCTGTGTTTCTTCGTGCAGCTCGCTCGGTTGGCCACGCGAACCCGGGTCGAACCGCTCGTCGTCGGCTCGCCCGTGCTTCCGCGGGCCGCCGAGCCCTTCGCCGGCTATTTCGGCGTGGTCGTCGAGCCCGCGAGCAAGCCGCACCTTCGCTTTCATAACGAAGACGCCAGCCGGCCTTTCCTCACCGCCCACCCCGAGATGTGGGAGGTCTTCGAGCCGGACCTTCGCAGGCGCCTGTCGGAGGTCGAGGAGGCGGCCACGACCGCCGAGCGCGTGCGGGCGGCGCTCCTCGAACTCCTTCCCGGCGGCGCTCCCCCGATGGCCGAGGTTGCGGCTCGACTGGGGACCAGCGTTCGCACGTTGCAGCGCAGATTGCGCTCCGAAGGTGCAAGCTACCAGCGAGTGCTGAGCCGTACCCGAAAAGATCTCGCCGCTCACTATCTACGCAACACCGCCCTTCCGGGGGCTGAGATTTCCTATCTGCTCGGGTATGAGGACCCGAACTGTTTCTTCCGCGCCTACCGCTCCTGGACCGGCGTGACGCCGGGTCAGGAACGGGCTCGGATTCGTGCAGTGAGTTAGAGCGGCGACATGGACGCCCTCGTTCAGGTCGTGCTCCCGGTCTTCGTGGTCGTGGCGGTGGGGTTCGTGTACGCCGGCTGGCGTCGCTTCCCCATCGCCGAGGTCACGGACTTCATCATCTATGTCGCGGGAGCGTGTTTCGTCTTCGACGCTCTCTCGGGAGCGCGATTCGAGCTGAGTATCCGGGTACCCCTCACGGCGCTTCTCATCACGCTCGGCTGCCTCGGCCTCAGCATGGCGGCCAGACGCTTGGTTCCGCCTCTGCGCGCGTTGTCCTTTGGCTCGGTCGTGCTTCCGGTGACCTTCATGAACGCCGGCAACCTCGGGATTCCGGTGGCTGAGCTCGCTTTTGGCCAGCCAGGCTTGGAGATGGCGGCGTTCTATTTCTCGGTGTTCGCGGTGCTCATGTACTCGCTCGGTATCGCGCTGGTCGCGGGCTCCGAAGGGGCGCACACCGTCCTCCGGATTCCCATGGTGCACGCCGCGTGGCTGGGGATCCTTGCGCACGAGCTTGAATTTACGCTCCCCACGCCTCTATCCACGCCGGTGGCGCTTCTGGGTCGCGTGGTGGTGCCGCTCATGCTCCTTGCGTTGGGGGCGCGCCTCCGTCAGCTCTTCGATGAGCGCAAGGCCATGCGGCCTCCGGTGACGGCGGTGCTTTGGCTCGTGGGTTTGCGTTTCGGCGCCGGCTGCATCGCCGCCCTCGCGACCAACGCTGTCGTAGGCAACCACGGGCTCGAGGCCAAGATCGCTCTGTTGACCGGCGCGCTCCCCCCCGCCGTCATGACTTTCGCCCTGGTGGAGAAGTATGGAGGCAGTCCTCGTGACTCGGCCGTGGTGGCGGCGACCGTAGCGGTGGGAACCGTGATTTCGCTCGTGGTGCTTCCTTTGGCCGTGGGGATGGTTCGCTAGCGTCCGGAGCCTCTATCGAGCAC
>JBCBRU010000900.1:0-2513 GCA_039819565.1 Myxococcota bacterium
CTCGGAGCCTCCAGCCCCTCCGGCGCAGGGCCGCAGGGTGCAGAACGTGGTGGGTCTCTGCATCGCCGAGGCCGCCCTCGCCTTCCTGATCGAGGACAAGCCCGAGTATCTGCGCCTGGCCAAAAAATGGATGGACGCGGCCACGTCCTATGACATCTGGGGCTACGCGTACAACAAGCCCAACGTCGACCTCGCGGCGGGCCATCTCCTGTTCGGGCTGGGGTGGGGCTACGATCTGCTCTACGAGCATCTCGACGAAGGGGAGCGAAAGAAGTATCGAGGCAAGCTCGTCAAGCAAGCACGCCTGCTCTACGAGCACTATCGGCTGAAACCGGGGCGGTCCTTCGCCTACAGCCAGAACCACGTCTACATCCCCAACGCCGGCTTGGCGGTGGCCGCCTACGCCCTTTACGGCGAGGTCCCCGAAGCCGCCGACTGGGCCGAGCTCTCTCGGCTCATCGTGCAGCGCTCCCTCGATACCTACTCGGCGGACGGCTACTTCTATGAGTCCTTCGAGTACTGGGTCTTTGCGGTGCCGTGGCTCGTCATCTGGACCACTGCCCACGAGCACTTCACGGGCGAGACGGTGCACGACCGCCCTGGCTTTCGGGAGATGCACCGCTACCTCGCTCACATCGTGCTTCCCGGCGCCAAGGACGTCTTCGACTTCGGTGACGCCTACTCGGGCTCCGAGACCCGGGACGGCACCGTCGACGATCACGCCCGGACCCATCCCGGAGGCAAACTCCACAGCAACTACAACCTCCTCCACGCCACCGCCGCCTGGTTTCAGGACGCCGAGGCGCAAGGGGTGGCGAAGTACTTCGAGGACCAGGGTCACGTGACCTGGTACGCCTTCATGTCCCTGCTTTGGTTCGACGCCGATCTGAAGGCCAAGCCCCTCACCGCTCAGCCGACCTACCACTATTTCTCCGACCACGAGGTGGTCTTTTACCGCAGCAGTTGGGGCCCCGACGCGACCGCGCTGGCGTTCAAGAGTGGCCCCCCCGAGGGCCACGCTACGCTGAAGCGACGGGCGCAGATGCCGGACTGGCACCTCTCCTCGGGACACGCCCACCCGGACGCCAACAGCTTCATTCTCGTCTCCGGAGGTGAGTATCTCACCGGTGACTCGGGCTACTCGGGCGTCCCGCGCACGGACCAGCACAACACCGTCCTCGTTGACGGCCATGGCCAGCGCTTCACCGAAGAGGGCCACAACGCCTTCCGCGGAGCTGACTATGCTCAGCTGAACCGTATCCGACTCGACGTGAAGTCTCTCGGTCCGAAGGGCGTACACGCGGTGGGGGACGCGACGTTCGCCTATCCATCGCAGCTGGGACTTCGTCGCTTCACCCGTGAGCTTCGTCTCGAAGGAAACGCAGTCACTCTCGTAGACCGCCTCGAGGCCGACGGAGCCCAAACCTTTACATCCCTCTTTCACAGCGACGGTCCCATCAGTGTCGGATCTGACGGAAGCATCCAAACGCGACGAGGAGAACGCACCCTCAGAATCGCGGTGCAAAGCGATCAGGAGCTCTCCACCGAGGTCGAACCCAACTGGATGACGGGCCCCGGTCGGCCCGGCTCGGTGCAGAAAGGCAAGCGGGAGTCTCGAGGCTACCGGGCCCGGGTACGGAACGCCGCCAAAACGAAAGCGCTCACCCTCACCTCGAAGCTCAGCTTCTAGGGCTCGGCCGAGGACCTACGCATGGCGCCACCACCGATAGTTCGAGAGCAGCCCCTCCGAGCGTACAGACGATCGGGCATTGCATTGATCGTTTGGGTTCTCGGATTGGGGGCCTGCGGCGGGGCAGAGCAGAGCAACCCTGCCCAGCCGGCGGACCTGGTGGGCCCCCTCCGCAACGGGGACTTCGAGAGGGGCTGGGAGGGCTGGGCGCGGTTCGAACCCACCACCCTCGAGGACACTGCCTCCCCCTCCGGTCGCTCGGTCCTTCTCACCGGGGGAGCGGGACGCGTCGAGCAGACCATCTCCGTCCGGACCTCTACGACCTACCGCATGACGGCCTCGGTACGGGGGCGCGGCCGCTTCGGCGTCGTCGCCGGCGCGGCCTTTGTGAGCACGAACTTTGACCACGTGGAGTGGACGCAGGTCGAACTGCAGTTCGACACCGAAGGCTCGGTGGTCACCGTGTTCGTCGCGGACGAGGGGGGCGAGACCCGGGTCGACAACATCGCTTTGGCGATCGCAGCTCCCCCCGCCGCCCCGCCCGCGGATCCTGCGGACCCGCCGCCGCCGGTGGAGCCGCCCCCGGACGACCCGCCCCCCGAGGAGCCGAGCCTCGACCCGAGCGCTCCGCCCGGTTCCAACTTCGAGCTCATCGATTGGTATCTCAACACCCCGGCCGACGCCGATGGCGACGAGCGTTCGGACCGTATCTCCGAGAGAGACCTCGAGGATGGTTTCGACGACCCTCGCTACTTCTTCACCGGCGAGGATGGAGCGATGATCTTCCGGTCCACGGTGGGCGGGGCGGGTGGTCGAGATCGGC
>JBCBRU010000901.1:0-2495 GCA_039819565.1 Myxococcota bacterium
CCGTCCGACGGCAGGCGCATCTTCCTCGGCCGCCAGCCGGTGATCTTCGGCTCGCGCCGAAGCGCCGATGTCGCGCTGGGCGACCCGATCATTTCCGCCCAGCGCGACATCGGCGCTTCGGCTCGATCCGAATATAACCGGCTGGCGGCCGAGGAAGATGCGCCAGCCGTCGGACGGACCCCCCAGGACGCTCACGGAGGGGCGATCCGAGCAGGCCTGCAGGACCTCCTGTCGGTCTTCTTCTGGGGCGAGATTTGCGGTGTCGACGAAATCGGCAGATGAAAGGTCGAAGCGCACCACCCGAAAGGCGGCGGTGCCGACGAGGATCCACCAACCGGTGGCCAATCCCATCGGACCGGCGATGGGTTTGGCCTTGGCGCTCCCGAGCCGCGTGCCGGCGGAGCGACTCAGATCTCGTATCTGAAGAGCGCCATGCTCGATGAAGACCTCGCAGTGGATCTCTTCGATCCCCTCTCCGTCTAGGACGAGGTCACAGAAACGAGGATCCGAGCCGGCGCGAAAGCGGTCTCCCGACAGCTGTACGGTGCGGTCGTCTCGAAGCTCGATCTCGAACGTCATCAATAGATCCCTATGAGCGCGATCACGGACAGGACGTGGACGGAGGCGGCGAGGATCAGGGCGGCGGTGATGGCGATATGAAGGCCCAGCCACACCCTCCGCGTGACGTAGAGGGCGCGAAGGGCGCGGAGCTCCGACCGGCGTACGGCGTCCTCCGCAGCGGCGTCGATGGCGGCGCGGGAGAGGGCACTTCGCGCGTCGGTCAGCCGAGAGCGAAAGCGCTCGACGGCCGCCTTGCGTCCGTCCTCGGTCATCCCCAAGGCGGACCAAGCTCCGAGGCGGCGAAGGGGCACCTGAGCTTTGGGCGCGGTGGTGCGGAGCGACTCCAGGACTGAGTCGAGCCGCAGCTCGAGGGCAGCCCTCTCTTCTTCCACGTCCTCTTCGAGCTGAGCCTCACCCTCGAGGCGGGTGATGGTCCGCGGCGACCAACGGGAAAACAACACCCCGAAGGCACCGGTCAGGGCGTCGCCGACGGTGAGGATGAGGAGCACCGAGGTGAGAGCGGCGTGGGATCCAAAGTTGGCATGCAGGAGAACCGTCCAGACTCCGACCACCCCGAAGGCGAGATGGGCCTTGGCCCAGTAGTGAAAGGCCCCTCCTTGCCGTAGACCGGTATTGGAGACCGACTCTCCCCGCGCGATCTTGCTCGAGCGCTCGGTGCGCTCGGCGTCGCCGCTGAGGCGGCCTCGATGCGCGAGGCGTCGACGAACGGACAGCGACGCGGCTGCGAAGAACAGCCCGAAGCCCGCGGCGCCCAGGATGAAGCCGAGGGAACTCCCAGGGCGGTAGCTGTCGGCCAGAGCCCAAGGCGTGGTGACGAGCACGAGGAGAAGGGCGGTGAGGGCGAGAATGACGTTGCGGGCGCGGCGCGCCCTACGGGCAAATAGCTCGTGTCCGGAGAGGACCTCGCCGCTCGGCGAGGCCACTCGGTATTGAACTTCCGAAAAGAAGGTCTCGGGCTCGACGCGCAGGATGGCCTGCGTTGGGCAGTTGTGGACGCAGTTGGCCTCCGTGTATCCGAAACATAGATCGCACTTGCTCGCGATCTGGACCGCGGTGACGTTGAAGTCCTCTCGATACTCGTTCTTGAGGAGAGGGATCATCGTGATGTTGTCCCAGGGGCACCTCATCGCGCAGTTGGAGCAGCCGATGCAGAAGTCGTGGATGGCGACCTCGCCCGTCTCCTTGCGGTGGATCGCTCCCGTGGGGCAGCCCACCATGCATTCCGGGCTCTCGCAGTGACGGCACGAGGAGGTGAGCATGATCTCTTCGTAGCGGTCATCACCGGAGAGGGCCGTGTACTTGCGGGTGAGCTTCTTGCCGCGGCGGACCATTTTGGGGTGGCCGTGTCGGGATTCGCAGGCGCGCACGCAGTTTCCGCACCGGATGCAGGCCTCCAGGTTGATGGTCATCAGCGACTGGGCCTGCTGGGCGCTGTCTCCGACAAGATCATCGACGAACCGGGTCACGGTGCCGCGCGAGACCTCCTCTTGCACCACGGGCAGCTTCGGGGCGGTCCGCCGGAACTGATCCCTCCACCCTGGCGTGGCCTTCTCGAGCGCCCGCGCCATCGAGTCGAAGATGACGTTCGGGATCTCGACGACCTCCGCGAGCCCCATCGCGATGAGGGCGCCGGAGCGTTGACCCTCATCGTGGGTTCCCACGATGTCCCCCGGGGAATAGAAGGCTAAGGTCAGTTCTCCCTTCTCCAGGGCTCGCACCAACTTGACCACCCCAGACTTGATCATGAGCACGCTACGGGCGGAGTCCCCCTGCTCGAAAATAGTTTGTCCGCGGTCGAAGATACGGGTCTTGCCGCGCTCGCTCAGGGTGCGGACGCCTTTCTCGGACACCCCCGAGAAGGCTCGATGTCCGAGGAGGAACAGTTCGATGGAGGTCTCCTCGGCGGCGGCCGC
>JBCBRU010000902.1:0-2492 GCA_039819565.1 Myxococcota bacterium
CTTCGACGATGAGGTCGTACCTCACCCCAGAGGGACAGGAGCTGAGGCAGCCCATGCAGCCGAGACACTGATCGAAGTGCCTACGGAAATCTTCGTCGAGACGCACCTCACCGTCGAAGCCACGCGAGGGCAGCTCGAACGCAAGCTGCCCCGTCCCTTTTGGGATCGACTCTTCCGCTGGGGCCTGCTCCGGGTGTTTCCTCATCGGGGCTGGCTTCGAGGGGCGGCGCTGGGGGCGTGGCTATGGCGCTGGACCGGTCTGCAAGCACTCTTTCGCGCCCTCGGACTCCCTCAGCTCTTGCCCCCTCGGCTGCGCGCTCTGGAGGCACTCACTCCGCCCGTAGACCTGCTAGGGGCGCTGCGGGGCCTTCCGGAGTCTCGTCCCCCGAAGGACATCCGTCACCGAGTCGCGGTCCTCGAAGGCTGTGTGCAGGCGGTCTTTTTCTCAGGGGTTAACCGAGCCACGGCCGAGCTTCTGTCCGCAGAGGGTGTCGAGGTGGTGCCGGTGGTCAATCAGGGCTGCTGCGGAGCCCTCGAGATCCACGCGGGCGAGCTCGAGGCCGGTCGAACCCGCGCGCGAGCCCTAATCGATGCCTTCGAAGGGGTCGAGGCCGACGCCATCATCGTCAACTCGGCGGGCTGTGGATCGACGCTAAAGAACTACGCGGAGCTCTTCGAGCCTGAAGATCCCTATCGGATGCGCGCCGAGGCGCTCGCGGCTCGTGTCGAGGACGTATTGGAGTTTCTGGCTCGTCTCGAGCCTCGCGCCCGCTTTCGCCCCTTGGAGGGCCGAGCCGCGTATCACGACGCCTGTCACTTGGCCCATGCTCAAGGGGTGCGGACGGCCCCGAGGTCGGTGCTGGGGCGGGTCCCCGGGCTCGAGATCGTCGAGGTCCCCAACGGCGAGCTGTGCTGCGGCTCGGCGGGGATTTGGAATGTGCTTCATCCGGAGCCGGCCGATGCCCTCGGGCGACGTAAGGCCGATGACATTCGGAGTACGAGAGTGTCGCTTCTCCTTGCGGCCAACCCCGGGTGCCTTCTCCAGATCCGGAAGCACCTGGGGGCGGACGTACAGACCCGACACCCGGTGGAGCTGCTCGCGGAGCAGCTCGAGCGAGCTCCGCTGTGAGCGAGCTCTGGTCGACGGCCGCTGTCGAACCCATGCTGTGGCTCGAGGCCCACCGCCATCCCGTCCTCGATGTGCTCTTCACCGGCTTCACGCTCCTCGGGGTGGAGGCCTTCCTGCTCTTCTTCGTGGCTCTCGGCTACTGGCTAGGGCCGCGAGTGGTGTTCGCAAGGGCCGCCGCCATGCTCATCGTGGCTGCCTTCGCCAATACCCTGCTCAAGGGATGGTTTCGTATCCCGCGCCCGGACGTCTCCCACGTGCTGGAAGCTGCAGGCTGGAGTCTGCCGTCCGGCCACGCTCAGGTGGCGGCGGCGCTGTGGGGATGGTTGGCCGTGGAGTGGGTCCGGGCCGGCGGGAGTAGAGGCCCGGCCCGGGGGCTGTGGGTGCTCGCTATCCTCGTATCCATCTCTAGGCCGTACTTGGGGGTTCACTATCCTCACGACGTGGTGCTCGGCTTTCTCCTCGGGGCGATGCAGGTAGCGGTGGCGGCCTACCTTACGGCCCCCCTGTCCGAGCCCACTCTCCGAGCACGCGTTCTGCTGGTGGCCCCCGTCCTCGTTCTTGTTGTCGGAGTGCCCTTGCTTGACGCAAGCGTACTTGACACAGGGGTTCGGCTCCTGGGAGCAGGCACCGGTTTGGCGTGGGGTCTCAGATACGCCCCCCTCGACGCCGCGCCCCTATCAATGGGGCGACGGGTCGCCCTCGGCGTTCTGGGGGTGCTGGGCCTCTTGGCTCTGTGGATGGGACTCAAGATCGTGTTCGTGGGGGTAGGGCTAGGGGCGTCGGTTCTCGCCGCGGGGTTTCGCTATCTCGCGGTGGGGCTCTGGATCGGCGTGGGAGCCCCTCGTCTTCTGGAGCCGCGCCGAAGGTGAGCGAGGTCTATCTCAATCACGCGGGCACCTCCTGGCCCAAGCCGCCCGCGGTGCTCCGAGCAGTGCAGGACAGTCTGACAGAGCCCGCGGGACGGGCGGCGGTTCTTCTCGAGGGGCGGTACGCGGCCCTCGCTGCGGGCCTCGGCATCCCGAAGGAGAGACTGCTCCTCACCCCCGGCTGCACCCAGGCGCTTCACCTCGCCCTCGCGGACTACGCTTGGGCTCCGGGAGACGTCCTCGCCCTGGGGGCCTTCGAGCATCTGGCGGTGGAGCGCCCGGCCCGGGCCTTGGCGCATCGTGGGGTGACGGTATGGGTTGCTCCTCCAGGGTCGAACGGAGCGCCGATGGACCTCTCGGCGATGGAGGCCCGCCTCCGCCAGGGGGGGGTGCGGCTCGTCGCTATCTCATCCGCTGCCAACGTCACGGGGGCGCTCTACCCCGTGGTCCTGGGTGAGGGCGCGAAGTTCAGCCACGGGGTAGAGCGCCCCCGTGAC
>JBCBRU010000903.1:0-2482 GCA_039819565.1 Myxococcota bacterium
CGTTCTTTGGCCACGAGTGTACGAGCAGACCCGCCGCCGAGCTCCGTCCTTCGCGGCCTAGGGCCGAATCTCCCTCCACGGCGCGAAAAGAAGAGCTCGAGGCTCTGCTAGAAGTACATGCCGGTAACGTAGCCCAAGTCGCGAGGGCCATCGGTGAGCACCGTCAGCAGGTCTATCGGTGGCTCAAGGTCTACGGTATCGAGGCCGATACCTATCGCCGCCCGAGGAAGCCGTGAGCGAAGATCCGGAACATAGCGGTCTGGCCTGCACCGTCTCCAAGCCGGGCGAGAGCTCGGAGGGCTCCGAGGCCACCCTAGTGCGTCCGGGAGATCGGCTGGGCAACTATAAGATCATGGAGCAGCTCGGCGAGGGGGGCTTCGCCGTGGTCTTCCTCGCGGAGCAAGACCGTCCGGTGCGACGCCGGGTGGCGCTGAAGATCCTCAAGCTGGGGATGGACACCAAGGAGGTCATCGCCCGCTTCGAGGCCGAGCGTCAGGCCCTGGCTTTGATGGACCATGTCAACGTGGCCAAGGTCTTCGACGCCGGGGCCACGGAGAGCGGGCGCCCCTACTTCGTGATGGAGTACGTCGCTGGGACCCCGGTCACCGAGTACTGCGACCGACACCGGCTCAGCCTCCCGGAGCGACTCGAACTCTTCATCCCCGTGTGTGAGGCGGTCCAGCACGCGCACCAGAAGGCGATCATACATCGAGATATCAAGCCCTCCAATGTTCTCGTGGCCAACCGGGAGGGCCGGCCCGTCCCCAAGGTCATCGACTTCGGGGTCTCGAAGGCCTTGGGGCAGCGGCTGGTGGAAAAGACCATCCACACCGCCCAGGGACAGCTGATCGGCACGCCCATGTATATGAGCCCCGAGCAGGCGGAGATGTCGGGAGAAAACGTCGACACCCGGTCGGATGTCTACTCCCTCGGAGTCGTACTCTACGAGCTGCTCACTGGGGTCCTCCCCTTTGATCCGGACGACTTCCGCAAGGCGAGTTTCGCTACCATTCAACGCATCCTCCGAGAGGAAGAGATCCCTCGCCCGAGCGCCCGGGTAGCAGGTCTCGGAGGGGAAGGGGAGGCGTCGGCGCGTCACCGCCAGCTCGACGCCCAATCCCTTCAAAAGGAGCTCCGCGGAGACCTGGACTGGATCGCCCTGAAAGCCTTGGAAAAGGACCGAGGGCGTCGGTACGACACACCGCGCGCACTGGCCGAGGACGTCGCCCGCCATCTCGGCCACGAGGCGGTGCTGGCCAGCCCGCCCTCGGTGGGATACCGCGCCCGAAAGTTCGTTCAGCGAAATGCGGCAGCCGTGTTCGTGGTCGGAGCTACGCTCCTGATGCTGCTGGTCCTGGCCGCGGCGACCGCCATTCAGGCCCGGCGCGTGGCCGCGGAACGCGACGTGGCTCGACGCGCCCAGGCGGAGCTCGAGAAGCTCACCGAGTTCCAGGCCCGTCAGCTCGGTGGAGTCGACGTGGAGCTCATGGGGTTGCGCATGCGCGATCATCTCCGCCGGGGGGTGCAGGCCTCGATGCGTCGGGCCGGAGCCAGCCCCGAGGAGCTCGAGAGACGCACCGCCGAGCTCGAGCGGCTCCTTTCGGGGACGAGCTTTACCGACCTCGCCCTCAGTACCCTAGAGGAGAACATCTTCCGGACCACCTCCAGTGCGGTCGGTGAGCAGTTTTCCGAGCAGCCCCTGGTGAAAGCTCGACTGCTCCAGACCCTCGCCGATACCTCCCGCGAGATCGGCCTGTTGGAGCTGGCCCTGGACACCCAAAAGGAGGCACTCGGGCTGCGTCGCCAGGCTCTGGGAGCCGAACACCCGGATACTCTTCGCTCGATGGCGAAGACGGCGGTGCTGCTTCGGGACCGGGGCCGGCTCGAGGAGGCGGAGCGGGTCGCCGCGGAGGCTCTCTCGGCGCAGCAGAGGGTCCTGGGCGCGCATCATCCGGACACCATCACGTCCCTCACGAGCGTGGGCGTCATCCGCCTCGACAAGGGCGACGTGGCGGGAGCGATCGAGCCCATCCATGACGCCTTAGCGGGCACGCGCGCCTCTTTTTCAGAGGACGACGAACGCATCCTCCCCGCCATTCATCTCATGGGTCGCCTTCTGGCCGAGCAAGGTCGGCTCGCCGAGGCGGAGCCCTTTTATCGAGAAGCCTTGGAAAGCTCGCGAAGGATCCACGGAGAGTACCACCGCTTCACGCTGCTGATGTGCAATGAGATGGGCTATCTCTTGTTCTCGCAGGGGAAGCGCGCCGAGGTGGAGCCCTTCTATCGCCGAGCGCTCGATGGTAACCGCCGCCTTCTCGGCGACGAGCATCCCAATACGCTTCTGTCGCTCAACAATATGGGCTTTCTCATGCAGACGCTGGGCCGTTTCGAGGTTGGTGAAGCTCTCGAGGAGATAGTGCTCCGCGGCCTCGAGACGTCCAAGTCCCACCAACGCTTCGCCGACGAGGCTCCGCGCCTCCGC
>JBCBRU010000904.1:0-2459 GCA_039819565.1 Myxococcota bacterium
CGAGACGGGCCGCCTTCATCCTCGCTTTAAGTCAGGGGGGGCGTCTACCGGCAGGGCTTCTTGCAGCGAGCCCAATCTGCAGAGCATCCCTTCGAGTTCGGGTTTTCGTGCCTGCTTTCGTGCCCCCCGGGGTCGCGTGCTCATCACCGCTGACTATGTGGGGGCGGAGTTGCGGATCATTGCCGATCGCTCTCGCGAACCCTTCTTCCTTCAGGCGCTCGGTCGGGGCGAGGATCTTCACGCCCTCGTCGCCCGACGCCTCTTTCGGCAGCCGGTCTCAAAGACCGAAAACCCCGAGCTTCGAGCCCGCGCGAAGGCCATCAACTTCGGACTCGCCTACGGAATGGGGCCAGGAGGACTCGCGAACCAGCTCGGATGCCGTCCTGACGAGGCGGAGCAGCTGCTCGAGGCGTACTTCCGGGCCTTTCCGCGCGTCCGTGCCTATCTCGAGGACTCAGCTCAGCAGGGCCTTCGGCAGGGCTGGGTGGCCTCGTCGAGTGGGCGGCGCTACTGGCTGACGGATATGCGCCGCGAGGGGAGAGACGAGGGCGCCCTGGTGCGGGTGGCCAAGAACATGCCCATCCAGGGCACGAACGCGGACATGGTGAAGATCGCTATGGCCCGACTCGTAAGGGCATTCGCAGAGCAGAGGCTGGATGCCCGTCTCGTGAACATGGTCCATGACGAAATCGTCGTAGAGGCCGACGAGTCGGCGGCCGAGGCGATTCGAGGCGTCATGGTCAACGAGATGATGTCGGCCGGAGCAGAGTTTGTGCGTCAGATTCCCATGACGGTGGACACGTCCATCGCGGAGGCGTGGAGCAAGTGAGAGGTCCAACGTTGCTCGTCGCGGCGGTCTCGGCCGTCATCATGGTGAGTCCCGCCGCCGCTGCCCGGCGGCCGGTGGTCGTGCTCGATCCTGGCCACGGTGGGCCGCATCCAGGCACGCGGAGCCGAGCCGGGGACGAGGAGAAGGTCCTCGCTCTCGCGATCGCGGTCGCAGCCAAGAGCGTTCTACAGCGTAGGGGCGTCGACGTTCGGCTCACCCGCTCCGACGATCGCCACGTCCCGCTCGGCGCCCGTCCGGCGTTCGCGGCCGCGGTGGGGGCCGAGCTGTTCGTGTCTATTCATCTCAATCACGCACCGGACCCGGAGCGCCGAGGATGGGAGAGCTATGTGATGTCCGCGCAGGCTTCGGACGCGCTCACGCGGCGCATCTTGGCCTTCGAGGAGGGCGACATTGGAGGGCGCAGGCGCCGATCCGAAGGGACCGCGTCCACGGATCTCGCCTTCATTCTTGGCGATCTCTCTCGGGGCGTGGCTCATGAGCGGAGCGCTCGACTCGCTCGAACGATCCAAGATGCGGTTCGGGGCTTTGAAGGGCTCTCCCCGAGCCGAGGGCTGCGACAGGCTCCCTTTACGGTGCTAACCGGGGCACGGGTTCCGGCGGTCCTCGTCGAAGTCGGATACCTTTCGAACGCGACGCAAGCTCGCTTTCTGTCCTCTCCGCGAGGTCAGCAGCAGGCAGGGCAGGCTCTCGCTCGGGGGATCCTGGTCTACCTACGAGGGCGATGAACCTCGTCCGGGCCCTCTGGGTGGGCAGAATCGAGTGGGTTTCGTGAGCTTCCGCGTCTAGGGTCCCGCCGCATGATCGATCGAACCAACGGGCGGGCCTTCGATGAGCTTCGACCCGTCGAGCTGACCCTCGACTTCACGAAGTGGGCCGAAGGGTCGGTCCTCTCTTGCTACGGCGACACCAAGGTCCTGTGCAACGCCACGATCGAGGATCGGGTGCCCGGGTGGATGCGTGACACCGGGCGAGGCTGGGTCACGGCTGAGTACGAGATGCTCCCACGCGCTACGGATAGCCGATCGGGCCGTGAGTCGCGGAAGGGGCGGGTCGGAGGTCGCACCCACGAGATCAGTCGGCTGATCGGAAGAAGCCTGCGCGCCGGCATCGATCTCGACCGGCTCGGCGAGCGATCCATTACCCTCGACTGTGATGTCATCCAGGCCGACGGGGGCACGCGTACCGCCTCGATCACCGGAGCTTGGGTCGCTCTTGCTCTCGCCGTCGGCAGGATTCGAGCCTCCGGACTGCTGGATGAGGATCCGATGGTCGACCCCGTAGCCGCGGTGAGCATCGGCATCGTCGAAGGGGAGGTTCGTCTCGATCTGGACTATCGGGAGGACCAAGCGGCGGAAACCGACCTCAACCTCGTTATGACCGCGGCCGGCGGGATCGTGGAGGTGCAGGGCACCGCGGAGAAAGTGCCCTACACCCGAGGAGAACTCGACCGGATGCTCGATGTGGGCGCCCAAGGCATCCAAGCGTTGGTGGCGGCGCAGAGACGAGCTTTGGAGAGCGCCGGATGAACCGGACGCTGTTTCTGGCCACCGCCAACCCCGGTAAGGCGCGCGAGGTGCGAGCCCTTCTTCCCGAGGTTGCGCTCGAGACC
>JBCBRU010000905.1:0-2447 GCA_039819565.1 Myxococcota bacterium
GCACGAAGGAGGGCCAGGCAGGCGGGGGCGGAGCTATCTCGGATCGCACCGAGGGCGGCGAGCATGTGCAGATGTCCGCCCGCCCGAAAGTCCGTGGCTTCGTCGCCGTACACGCGACGCAGCTCGGGCGGGGGCTCAGCGTCCATGAAGTCGGGGCTGAGGGCGACGTGGAGCTGGTGGGCCGAGCCCACGTCGGCCAGGGCCCTCCGGAGCGCGTCCAGGCCGGATCGCACTGCGGGTGCGGACAACTTGCGCTGCGCGGCGCGGACCCGGTCCAGTTCGGCCCGAAAGGTCAGGGCGCGCTCGCCGAGCTCCTCGAAGGTCTCGAGCCAGTGGTCGGGAAGGTCGAAGCGCTCCGGCCTTCGAATGCGAAGCTGGCGTCGCCGCTCGAACCCGGCGATCGCGGTCTCGCGACCCTGTGCGGCCGCGATCGCCGCCTCCGGTCGAAACCCCGGGGCTGCGTCTCGCGCGAAGGCGAGCATGCGGTCTCGCACGAACGCGCTGACCGGGTCGCTCGAAGCTTGTCGAAGGCGTCGAAGGATGCCCGACTCGATGCGGTCGAGGAGCACCACCGGGAGGTCATTCCCCTTGCGGCCCGTGAACGCGGTGACCACGTTCGTACGATCGAGGCGGCTGGCCACCACGACGTCCTGCAGGTCCTCACCCCGGGCCCATAGATCCCGCCGCTCGACGCGGAAGGTGAGGAGCAGAGGCCAAGGGCCGCGCACCACGACGTCGACGAAGAACGGCAGCCCCGCCTCTTCGATGGCCTGGTTGAGGGTCAGGGCCTCGACCGCGACGGCCTGGGGCTCACCCCCGAGGAGGGTCCCGATGCGCTCGAGGGGGGCGCGTAGCCCTTCGTCGGGGAGGTCTTCGAAGAGCTCCCCTTCGAGGGTTTCGCCTTTAGCCTTCGACACCCACCAGGAAGGGAGGGTCTCCGCGAAGAAGACTTCCTCGGCCGAAGGGCCTCCGGTCAGTACCCTGCTCGCGCCGAAACCGATGCCACCCAAAATCAGGCCCGCCACGCCCAAAGAGAAGAGGACGTAAGCAGGGCCCACCCAGCGAGGACGGAAGTTGGGCTCGCTCACGGGGCCACCTACCACGAAGCGACGTCGTGGTCTCCTTTGACGGCCTACGCACTCGGATCTGAATTCCGGGCCAACGCACGGGAGCGGGGACCCTGGACCGCCCGGACAAACCCCGGTCCACGGCACCCGAGGGGCGCGGATTGTATCTCGGACACAATCCGGACCTTCTCAGGGGGTGTTCTATCTCAGAACTCCCTCCGTTCTCGCGCTGCTGCTTGTAAGTTTGGTGACGCACGTTCAGGGCGCCGAAGCACAGGCTCCGGAGCTGGACGCTACAGGTTTGGGCTCGACCGTGCCCTCGCCCTTTCCGATGTATCGGAACGTCGGCGCCGAGCTCAGCGTGGATGCGAGCGGTGTTCATACCCTCGATGGATGGGGGCACCGACCCGACGACGGCTGGGACATGATGGGCTTCGCCTATGCCCCCGTCGACGGAGACTTCAAGCTCTCGATTCGTCTCCTCGAGGTGCCCAACTGTAGCTATCTCAATGTGGGCTTGATGGCGCGTGAGGGGCTCATCGGCCACGAGCCCAAGGTCTACTTGGGCTACAACCGCAACGCGGATGGCTGGCGTCTCATTCAGCGCTTCTCCCCCGGAGATGACACCGGGACGAACTGCCCGGGCGGCTATCGGAAGTGTCAGACCCGGCGAAATCTCGAGCGCTTCTCCAACCCCTCCGAGGTCTTTTTACAACTCGAGCGACGAGGTCCGGCGGTGCAGGCCTCGTGGAGCCAAGACGGAATCGCGTGGGTTGCCCTCGCCGATCCCTACGATCTCGCGGCCCCCGATGCTTTCGTCGGGGTCGCCATGTCTTGCGGAAACAAAGGCGCGGCTCGGGGCCTCGTTCGCTTCGATCGCGTCCGGCTCGAGTCTGCGGAGGCGCCGATCTCGATGCCCCCCGACGCGGGGCTGGGTGACGTTCGGTCCCCGGACTTGGGCGCTGATCCCATCGACCAGGGATCGATGGCCGTCGACGTGAGCCCGGACGCGGGGGGTTCCGGGCCGGACGCGGCGGGGCCGAGGGATGCCGCCGCCGGGGACCCGGACGCCGGCGAGGCTCCAGAGGGCGAGAGCTCCTCGGTCCTCGGGGCGGGATGTTCCGCCGTCGGTGGCCCGTGCGCGTCGCCCGGCGCTCTCCTGATCCTATGGGGGCTCTGGGCTCGTCGGCGCCGGTGAGCGCTATCTCGTCCCCTGTCAGGTTGATTCCTTACATCATTCGCGGGCGCTTTTCGCCCCTGGCGCCCCCGCCGGCTTCGCCTCTCGTCGGTTGCATATGGCCAATATGCGCCCTTCTCACGTGAACGCCAGGGGCGAAAACTGCCTCACCACTTATGCAACTCATCAACCTGACAGGGGAC
>JBCBRU010000906.1:0-2444 GCA_039819565.1 Myxococcota bacterium
CGGCCTGCGGCGTCCGGTCCGGGTCCGGGCAACGCCGCACGAGCAAAAAGACCTCGAGGTTCTCGGTCTTCGCCTTCGGTATATTGACGTCGGACCATCGGACCCCGAGAGCCCCGGACTGCCTCTGCTTCTGATTCACGGCCACACGTCCCGAATCGAGGAGTACGACGACCTCGTCCCTCATCTGGCCGAGCACCACCGAGTGCTGGTGTGTGATCTCCCCGGATGCGGGTACTCGGACAAGCCTCACGGTCAGCGCTATACACTTCGCCTCTACGAAGACGTGCTGCTCGCCTTCCTCGATGCGCTCGGCATCGAGGAAGCCTACGTTGCCGGCGGCTCCCTGGGAGGGAACCTCGTGCTTCGTCTCGGACACCGAGAGCCGGACCGCTTTCGTCGTCTCGTGGCATGGGCGCCGGCCGGGGCGTGGCGCCCCGCCCGCCGCGTAGGTCAGGTCATGCGCGCGGTGGGGAGCGGGACCCTCTTTTGGCCGGTGGTCTGGGGTCAGTCGAGGTTCTGGTACGAGAAGGGGTGGCCCGGTCGAGCCGAGGCCCTCCGAGAGACCTTTGCCTACTATCGGGAGGTCTCCTGCCGGGGATTTCACCGTATGTACTGGGACGTGGCCGCAGATCAAATTGCACAGAGCCACTTTGGCTACGCCCACGAGATCCATCAGCCGGTGCTCCTCGCCTGGGGAGACCGAGATCACGGGCTCAACATGGGCGAGGGGGTGAAGAGGCTTAACGAGTTGATTCCGAACGCTCGCCTCCAAGTCTTCGAAGGGGCAAGGCACAGCCTCGCCAACGAGATTCCCAAGAAGCTTGCGGATGTGGCCAACGACTTCCTTCTGGAGGCCGCCTGAGATGAGGGCGAGTCGCTAAGCCTCGAAGGCCGCGTTGACGACAGCCTTGGCCTCCTCTTGGATCTGCCGGAGGTGGTCGAGGCTTCGAAAGCTCTCCGCATAGATCTTGTAGACGGCTTCGGTTCCCGACGGACGGGCCGCAAACCAGCCGTTCTCGGTCACGACTTTGAGGCCCCCGATGGCCGCCGAGTTACCAGGCGCTGCCGTCAGCGTGGCCGTGATCGGCTCTCCCGCGAGCTCCTTGGCGCTCACCTGCTCCGGGGAGAGCTTCTTTAGGATCGCCTTTTGTTCGGGAGTGGCGGGGGCGTCGATGCGCTCGTAGACCGGAGCTCCGTGTCTCTCCGTGAGGCGCTGGTAGTGTTCACCGGGGTCCTTGCCGGTCTTGGCCGTCATTTCCGCAGCTAGGAGATCGAGGATGATTCCGTCCTTATCGGTGGTCCAGGGGCTTCCGTCCATTTTCAGAAAGCTCGCGCCGGCGGACTCTTCCCCACCGAAACCTAGCTTTCCGGTCGAGAGTCCATCGACAAACCACTTGAAACCTACCGGGACTTCGACCAGGGGCAGGGACATGGACTTGGCTACGCGGTCGATCATCGAGGAAGAGACAAGTGTCTTGCCGATGGCCGCCGTTTTCGGCCAGTTGGGTCGATTCTCGAAGAGGTACTCGATGGCCGCGGCGAGGTAGTGGTTGGGATTCATGAGGCCCACGGACTTCGTCACGATGCCGTGGCGGTCGTAGTCCGAGTCGTTGCCGAAAGCGACGTCGTAGCGGTCCTTGAGCGAGATGAGGCTTGCCATGGCGTAGGGCGAACTACAGTCCATTCGGATCTTTCCGTCCTTATCGACGGTCATGAAGCCAAAGGTCGGATCTGCCCACTTGTTGACGACGTCGAATTCAATGCCGGAGCGCTCGGCCAGCGGAGCCCAGTAGGCCAGGCCGGAACCCCCCATCGGATCCACGCCGATTTTGAGCTTCGCCGCCGCGATCGCCTCGAGATCCACGATCTCCCCGAGAGCGGAGACGTAGGGCGTGACGAAATCGTAGGCTTGCACACAGTTCGCAGCCCGCGCCTTGGCGAGGTGAATGCGCTTGATTCCGTGGAGCTCCTTCTCCAGCAGAGCGTTGGCCTCGTCCTCGATGACCTTGGTGACGTCACCGTCAGCCGGTCCTCCGTGCGGAGGGTTGTACTTGAAGCCGCCATCTTCGGGAGGGTTATGGCTGGGCGTGATGACCACGCCGTCCGCTAAGCCGCTCGTCCGGCCTTGATTGTAAGCGACGATGGCCCGGGAGACGGCCGGTGTCGGGGTGTAGCCATCGTCGGCGTCGACCATGACCGTCACCTCGTGGGCCGCGAAGACCTCGAGCGCACTGCGCAACGCCGGCTCCGAAAGCGCGTGTGTGTCTTTCCCCAGGAAGAGGGGGCCATCGATGCCTCGACGCGAACGGTCGCGACAGATGGCCTCGCTGATGGCCAGGATGTGCGCCTCGTTAAAGGCCGCGTTGAGGCTCGAGCCGCGATGACCTGAGGTTCCGAAGGCCACGCGTTGACTTCGCTCAGCGGGGTCGGGTCGGCTCGTGTAG
>JBCBRU010000907.1:0-2433 GCA_039819565.1 Myxococcota bacterium
CGCTTCACGGAGTCCTTGACCCCGATGGCGTCCCAGAGCTCGAAGGGCCCCATGTCCCAGTTGAAGCCCCACCGAAGGGCCCGGTCGACGTTGACCACGTCGTCGGCGATCTCGGGGATGAGGCGCGCAGAATAGATGAGCGTCTTGGCGAGATTCTGCCAGGCAAACTTGGCCGCGGCGTCTTCCTGAGCGACGAAGGCTTTCACCCGAGGACCGGTCTCCTCGATATTTCTCACCGCTCCGAGAGAATCGAAGCGGACCTTCTCCACGGGGCGATAGTCTCGTTTGTCGATGTCGAAGACGAGGACGTCCTTACCGACCTTCTTATAGAAGCCCGCTCCGGTCTTGCGCCCTAGGGCTCCGGCTTCCACGAGTCCCACGATCCAGTCCGGAAACTTGAAGATCTCGCGCTCCGGATCATGGGCGAGGGTGTCGTAGCAGTTCTGCGCGACGTGGCGGAGGGTGTCGAGACCCACCATGTCTCCGAGCTTGAAGGCACCGGTCTTGGGGCGGCCCATGGGCGCGCCCGCGATCTTGTCGACCTGCTCGATGGTCAGACCGAACTCTCCCATCGATCGGATGGCCTGGTTGAGGGAGTAGGTTCCGATGCGGTTGGCGATGAAGTTCGTCGTATCTTTACAGTGAACGACGCCCTTGCCGAGGAGCTCGGCCAGGGCTTCGACCCTGGCCATGGTGGCGTCCGAGGTGGCTTCGCCTCGCACCACCTCGAGGAGCTTCATGTAGCGCACGGGGTTGAAGAAGTGCATGACGCAGCTTCGGCTACGGAGGTCCGCCGACAGATCCGCGGTCATGCCCTCGAGGGAGAGGCCGCTGGTGTTCGAGGCGAGGATGGTGTTGGGGCCGATGACCTTCTCGACTTTGGCGAACAGAGACTTCTTGATGTCCATGTTCTCGACCACGGCCTCGATCACGAGGTCGCAGTCTGCGAGCGCGCCGAGGTCGTCGTCGAAGTTCCCGGCGGTGATGAGCTTGGCGGCTTCCGGATCGAGAAACACGGCCGGCTTCGCCTTCAAGGCGTTCTTGATCGCCCCGTGGGCGAGGGCGTTTCGGGCGGAAGCTCCTTCCCCGGCATCGCGGGGGACGATGTCGAGCAGGTGGGTACGGATCCCGGCGCTCGCGAGGTGAGCGGCGATGCCCATCCCCATGACGCCCGATCCAAGAACGGCGGCGGTTTCGACTCTTTCGGCCATGCTGGTTGCTCCTATGGGGCGCCAGGCGCCCGAGCGGGTGCTCCCACCCGCTGAAGCGAAGCCTAAATGAATGACGGTTCAGTCAGCAAGCCGAGAAAATCAGGCGTGGCTGACGCTTCCGGCCGCGGCGAGGAGGCTCTCCCCGTTCGGGAGCTGGATACGGAAGGTCGAGCCGTGTCCGGGCTCGCTGCGCACGCTCATGCGGCCCCCCAGACGGCGAACGAAGCCGTGGCAAATCGCGAGGCCCAGCCCCGTGCCCTGACCGACCGGCCGGGTCGTAAAGAAGGGTTCGAAGACCCGGCGCCGAATCTCCTCGGGAATGCCCACCCCGTTGTCCTCGACCTCGACGAAAGCCTCGCCCTCGGCCGTGGTTCCGGTGCGGAGGGTGACCTGGCCATGAGGAAGGTCCCGATCCGCGGGAATGGCCTGGATCGCGTTGACCAGGAGATTCACCAGGGCCTGAGCCAGACGAGACGGGTTTGCGAACACCCGCGGGCTCGGTCTCGACTCCAGCTTGAGCTCGACCCGGGTACGGAACTCGTAGCGGAGCAGGCGGACCGAGGTGCGGGCTGCCTCGTCGAGCTGAACCAGCTCCAGGTGGTCGCTGTCGTCCGACTTGGCGAAGCTGCGAATGTCCTCGACGATGCTCCGGATCCGCTGGGCCGCAGCCTCAGCGTCCTTAAGAGCCTCCTTCAGCTGCTCGCGCGATTCGTCCTCGTCGAGTCCCGTGTCCACGTAGTGGAGATTGCCGAGAATCGAAGCCAGAGGATTGTTGATCTCGTGTGCGACGCCCCCGGCCAGAACCGCCATCTGGGCGAGACGGCCCTGCTGGAGGGCCTGCGACGCGGCGGGCCCAAAGTCTGGAGGATCCGAGGGCGGCGGTGCGGCGGGAGCCATCTGGACGCGGGAGGTCCACAAGAGAAGACCTGCCGCCAGAGAGAGGCTTCCTAGGATCAGAGATGCGCTGCCCGCTCCGCCGGAGAAGAGCTCTGCTCCGGCCACCCCTACCCCGAGCGCACCTCCGAACAGGCACGCCGTCACGACGTCCTGCTTTCGGAGTTCACGCTTCATGCCATCTGTCTACGCGCGGGAATCTCCGATAACGTGACGTGGAGGAAATCTCGCGCTCGGGGTAGGGGTGGCCGGAGCAGAGCTCTTCTCCGGCGGAGCGGGCAGCGCATCTCTGATCCTAGGAAGCCTCTCTCTGGCGGCAGGTCTTCTC
>JBCBRU010000908.1:0-2424 GCA_039819565.1 Myxococcota bacterium
ATACTCGCCACCATTTCGGGGGTCGTTTGTTCGGGTTCGGGCTGAAGGGGGGGGCGCGGCGCTGGGGTGACCGTCTCGACGGACTCAGCGCTCCGCTCTTCGATGTACTGGACGAGATGCTCTTCGTGACCCCGAAGCAATGGGTTCGGCAACACCAAGCCTCCCATCACGTCTTCACGAATGGCGAGGGCGACTACGACGTGAGCAAACCCTATCCCCTGCTCAGGCTCCATCGACGGTTGACCCGGAGGTGGTTTCATCGCTTTCAGACCTTCTATGCGCCGGTCGCGTTCGTATGCAATGGCTTCAGCTTTCCGGTCGAGAACGCCTTCGACAAAGGGGGGCGCGCGCGTTATCTGCTCGCACACTACGGCCTCCTCGTCGTCCTTCCTGCATGGATTCACGGGTGGGGTCCGGCCTTGCTAGGATACGCGGCGGTGCTCGGTGGGGCGGGGCTCGTCGTGAGCTACTTTTTTCAGGTGTCCCATAACTTCTCTTCCGCGACGCAGTCTTCCTTCGAACGAGATGGCTCTTTCGAGGCGTGGGTTCGCGGCCAGGTGGCCGAAAGCCAGTCTTTCGGCGGATACGCGCTCACCCTGATCATGGGTGGTATAAATCTCCAGACCGAGCACCATATCTTCCCCGCCGTGGATCCGCTAGCGCTCCGGCGACTTCGCCCCGCTCTCATCGAGATCTGCGTATCTTACAATATGCGCTACAACGAGCAGCGCTCGACTCTGGCTGCCGTCCGCGCCTACCACCGTTATCTTTGGCAACTCGGCCGAGAGGAGTCACCCACCCATGCCTGACCGCATCTGCGAAGCTCGAGCGATGCTCGAGTCCGAACCTGCGCGTGGCGACCCCGCCTTCTCCACCTTCCTGCGCCTAGTTCAGAGCGCCGAGCAGCCCCTTCGAGGCTCTCTGGTTATCGTCTACCGAGGTTGCGCCTTCGAGTTCGGTCATGCAGGTGATGCCGAGGCTCGCGTCTATGAGGTCATGCACCGCCGACGTCTCGGAGGCCGGCCATCTCTAGAGGCGGTCGCGCCCCAGCTCGATGGCGAAGATCCACAGCTAGGCCTAGAGGTTGATCGGGACCGGCGCTTTCCCTGGCCCCGCGTAGTCGACGAGCGACCTGGGGAGTGGGTCCATCCGGTGGTCTTGGTTCACTCTCCGCACTTCTTCACCCGGGCCCTCGCGGAGCGGAACCTCGGTCTCGCAGAAGCGTTCATCGAGGGAGGGTTTGAGATGCTGAGAGGGTCTGTCCATCACTTCATTGGCTTCATGATGGTTAACGGCATCGATCGCAAAGTCGAGGTCGGTCGACGGGAGAAGCTTCGTCTCCTTCGGCAGTACCTCTCTTGGCGGTGGAGCAAGTCCCACAATGAAGACATCGCCGATCACTACGACATGGGCGACAACATCATGGTGCCCATGCTCGGGAAGACGGGCGTATATACCTGCGGGTACCTGCGCCACGAAACGGATGATCTCGAGACGCTGCAGATTCAAAAGATGAACCTCATCTTCTCCAAGCTAAGGATCGAGCCGGGGATGCGGCTGTTGGACATGGGCTGCGGCAACGGGGGGATGCTCATCCACGCGGCTCTCAGCTGGGGCTGCCACGGGGTGGGCTTTACCAATAGCTACAACATGGCCTCTCTTGCGCGCCGAAACGCGGAGCACAACGGAGTGGCGGACAAGATCACCATCCTCCACGCCGACCACACTGTGCTCAAGACCTTCGACTCGGGCGGCTTCGACGCCGTCTACGAGGTCGGCGTCTGGGAGCATCTACCCTTCTCGGACTACCCCTGGATCATGCGGGAGTGTATGCGGGTTCAGGCCCCGCACGGCCGAATGCTGATCCACTCGATGGGGAGCCACCAGAAGGTCCATGAGCACGACGACTTCATTCAGAAGTACATCTTCAAGGATTCGAATCAGATTCGACTCCACCTGCTCCTCGACGAGGCTCGTAAGGGGGACATGTTCGTGGCTGATGTCGAAAATATCGGCCGGCACTACTACTGGACGCTGTGGTATTGGCGGCGCAACCTCATGCGGGCGTATGAAGAGGATCCCACCGTGGGAAAGCACAACTTTCTCATCATGCTGTACTTTATGGAGTGCGGCATGGCGGAGAGCCGCTTTGGAGATGGCTCCCTCTACCACATCCTTTTGTTCAAGGATCCTCGGGACTATCTCCAGACTTGGCGGGTCGATGGGCGGATCCTCGAGCCGGAGCGCGGCGAGATGGAGGACCGCCCGTTCCTCATGAAGCCGGCCGATCTGCAAGAGCATCTACACAACGACCAGAACGCCGACGGCAAGTGGGACAGCATGCAATTGTCGTGGAATGGCTTGGTCCGGATCAGGATGTTGTGCCCCCAGTTCGGGCCACAGTCGGCTAACCACCAGGCCGAC
>JBCBRU010000909.1:0-2414 GCA_039819565.1 Myxococcota bacterium
ACATGACGGGATGGCCCCGCCTCTTGACCCACTTCGTTATGGTGGCCTTCCTGGCGTCCTCCGTCGTTCGCGAGGACCATGGGCTCGCGGCGATGCTCAAGTGGCCCCCTTTCGTTCGACTCGGGGTGGTGAGCTACGGGGTATATTTGTTCCACATGGTGGTGGCCCACGTGGTGGTCGTTATCCTGAGCAAGGTCGGCCTCAGCTTTCGCCCGCTGTCCTTCCTGCTCATCCTGCTTGGGACCTGGCTCATGGCCGAAGTCTCATTCCGGTTTTATGAGATGCCCTTCCTGCGCCTCAAGACCCGCTTTCAGGCTTGAGCAAACGGCGAGAAAAGCCTCAGCGGGTATAGTTCGGGCTCTCTTTGGTGACGATGACGTCGTGGACATGCGACTCTTTGAGGCCCGCCCCGGTGATCTGAACGAAGCGCGCCTTCTGCCGGAGCTCCTGCAAGTTCTCGGCTCCAACGTAGCCCATTCCGGCCCGCAGACCGCCCATGAGCTGCCATACGGTCTCGTCGAGGGGACCCTTGAAGGGTACTCGACCTTCGATGCCCTCGGGCACGAGCTTGGGGGCATCCGTTCCTGCCTGACTGTAACGATCGGCAGAGCCTTGCTGCATCGCGCCCAGGGAGCCCATGCCTCGGTACGACTTGAAGGCGCGGCCTTCGTAGAGCACGACCTCGCCCGGTGACTCGGCTACTCCCGCTAGAAGGGAGCCCACCATCACCGCTTGGGCTCCGGCGGCGAGGGCTTTCACGACGTCGCCGGAGTACTTGATGCCGCCGTCTGCGACGATCGGGATGCCGTGCTCACGTCCTGCCCGCGCGCAGTCCATGATGGCCGACAGTTGGGGCACGCCCACGCCCGCTACGACGCGTGTCGTGCAGATCGAGCCCGGTCCGATGCCGACCTTCACCGCGTCCGCGCCCGCCTCCATGAGGGCCGAGGCCCCCTCGTAGGTCGCGACGTTTCCGGCCATGATCTGCACGTCGGGATGGCGCCGCTTGGTGCCGCGGATGGCCTCGAGTACGCCTTTGGTGTGGCCATGGGCGGTGTCGACCACGAGAAGGTCGACCTCGGCTTCCACCAGGGCGTCAGCTCGCGTCTCGCTGTCCGGCCCCACCCCAATGGCCGCTCCCACCAGCAGACGTCCGTGCGCGTCCGTGACGGCATTCGGGTGGCGTGTGTTCTTCTCGATGTCCTTGAGAGTGATGAGTCCGACCAGTCGCTGCTCGCTATCCACGATGGGCAGGACTTCTTTTCGGTGGCGGTGCATCAGCTCCCGAGCTTCGTCGGCGGTGGTGCCGGCGGAGATGGTCACCGGCTCGCGACTCATGACCTCGTCGATGGGGACATCGTGATCCGGTGCCGCGCGAATATCCCGGCCGGTGAGAATCCCGACCAGGCGGTCGTCCTCAACGACGGGGAAAGAGGAGAAACCGCGCTCTTCCGCGAGCAGCCGCGCGTCCGAGACCGGCTGGCGGCGGCCAACCGTGACGGGGTCCGGGATGATTCCGGCCTCGAAACGTTTGACCTTCCGCACCTCGAGGGCGTGGCGGGCCACCGGCATGTTTTTGTGAATGACCCCGAGGCCGCCGAGCTGGGCCAGGGCGATGGCCAGGCGTGACTCGGTGACGGTGTCCATCGCCGAAGAGAGCAGGGGAATGTGGATCTCCGACCGCCGGGTTAGGCGGGTCTTGATGTCGACTTCGCGAGGCAGCACCTCGGAATAGCCGGGCTTGAGCAGGACGTCGTCGAAGGCTAGCCCCTGCTCCATGTCGCCGTCCTTCATGGCGCAGGCTGTAGTGATCGAGCCCGGGTCGGTCAACCGTCAATGGTGGCGGGATTCACTCCCGGCCAAGCGTAAAGGCTAGTGGAGCACACCGCTGCACCCGTTGGCGCGCCACCGTTGCCCTGCGGACGAGGGTGGGCGGGATGTACCCCGCCGGGTCCCTACGACGGGTAAGCCTTCAGTGGATGGGGCACAAACGCGAGGAGATACGGTTCGTGACCCTCTCTACGCTGGCGAAACGGGGAGGAAGGAGATACTCTGATTTTGCGATCGGGCTGCGGCTTGGTCGCGCGCGCGACTGCTCCTCACTGCGCCGTGGCCCTGGCCCGTGGATTCTGTTCACGCCGGCCGACGCGATCCAGAGCTGAGCGGTCGCCCGATTGGACAACCTGCGCGAGCCGGCGTCGACGAAGGACGCCTCGGGCTCGCGCCCAACCATTTGCACGAGCCTTCTGCGTGGCCCCCGCTCCAATCCATCGTGCGCTCCGACGCCACCCGAGCTTCCGAAGGACGTTCGGCGCGGTCGAGTCGACGATGGATTGGAGCGGGGGCCACGCAGAAGGCTCGTGCAAATGGTTGGGCGCGAGCCCGAGGCGTCCTTCGTCGACGCCGGCTCGCGC
>JBCBRU010000910.1:0-2409 GCA_039819565.1 Myxococcota bacterium
GGCTGGCGCGAGCCATCGCAAGCGACATCGCGCTGTACAACGAGGACAAGATCATCCGCGGCATCGAGCAGGACAACCTCTTCGAGACCCTCGAGGAGGAGCTCGCCGAGGGCCTGAGCCTCTACCAAAGCCGCGTGGCCAGCGAGATCGAAACGAGCACCAACTATTTTCATCGAGCTGTGGTGGACGAGGTCCTCAAGCGCAAGGGCCACATCAAGTCGAAGATCTGGTGACGAAGGCAGACGAGGTCCTCGAGTACACCGTCACCGAGGAAGAGGAAGGGCGACGGCTGGACCAAGTCCTGGCTGAGCACTTCGAAGTGAGCCGCAGCCAGCTGGAGCGACATCTCGCGGCCGGCGCCGTCACCATCAATGATGCGGCCCCATCGCGCGGGAAGCGCACTCGACTGCAGGCGGGCATGCGCCTGCGCTACACCCCTCCCCCGGTCGAACCCCTCGATCTCGAGCCGGAGGCCATGGAGCTCGAGATCCTCTTCGAGGACGACCACCTGCTCGTGGTCGACAAGCCCGCCCACGTCGTCGTGCATCCGGGAGAAGGGCACGCCCGCGGAACCCTGCTTGCGGGCGTCCTTCACCACGTAGGTCAGCTTCCTTCCACGGATCCCATCCGCCCGGGCGTCGTACACCGCCTCGACCGCGGTACCACCGGGGTCATCGCCTTTGCCAAAACGGTGGAGGCTCACGCGGGCCTCGTCGACGCCTTCAAGGCCCGTGAAGTCGAGAAGACCTACCTCGCGGTGACTCAGGGCGTCCCTAAGCCCACTGAAGGTACCTACGACACCTTCTTCGGTCGCCACCCTCAGCACCGTCAGCGCTTTTCCTCGCGGGTCCCGGAGGGCAAGCGCGCCATCACCCATTACCAGCTCCTCGAGGTCTACCCGGGGGCCGCTTCGGTGCAGGTCGAGCTCGAGACGGGTCGGACTCACCAGATCCGAGTCCACTTCGCCGACGCGGGGCATCCGCTCGTCGGCGACGACGCCTATTCTCGCCGCCGATCCATCCGGGACCCCGCGACCCGAGAAGTGTGTGCGAGCCTCGACCGGCCCGCGCTGCACGCCTGGATCCTCTCTCTGCGCCATCCCATCACCGGGCGCGATCTATCCTGGACGGCGCCCATGCCGGACGATCTCGTCACCTTGGTGGAGGGACTGCGCGGAGTTGCGGCGCTCCGCGAGAAGATCTGAAAGGCTCATGTGGAAGACGAACGTGTAGACGTGGCCATCGTGGGCGCGGGCTTTGCGGGCCTCGGAGCGGCGCTCCGGCTTCGCGAAGCTGGCTTTCGGATCCTTGTTTTGGAGGCGGACGAGGGGCTCGGCGGGACGTGGCGAGCGAATCGCTATCCTGGCTGCGCCTGCGACATCCCCTCCCATCTGTACTCCCTATCCTTCGAGCCCAAGCCCGACTGGAGTCACCTCTACGGGCGCCAGCCGGAGATCCTCGCCTACCTTGAAGAGGTGGCGGAGCGCCGAGGCGTCCGCGAGCACATTCGCTTAGCTACGCTCGTCCACGAAGCTCGCTGGGAGGAGGACACCGCGACCTGGCACCTGGACACGTCCGCTGGCTCCGTCCGCGCTCGACACCTCGTCCTGGGCACGGGCCCGCTCCGCATCCCTCGCTTCCCGAAGTTGCTCGGGCAAGAGAACTTTCAGGGCCCCATGATGCACACGGCTCGCTTCGATCCGGAGGTCGAGCTCTCGGGCCAGAGAGTGGCCGTGATCGGGACCGGGGCCAGCGCGGTGCAGGTGGTGCCCGCCCTCGCCGAGCGGGTGCGCTCCCTCACGGTCTACCAACGCTCACCGCCCTGGATCCTCCCCCGCGGCGACCGGGCCCTGAGTCCCGGCGAGAGGGCCCGCTTTCGGCGCTGGCCTCTCCTTGCGAAGCTGCGCCGAACGCTCCTGTTCTGGCGGCAGGAGATGCTGGGTCTCGCCTTCTTCGGGTGGTCGAAGCTAGGCGCCCGAGCCCGACAGCGCGCTCTCGCCAACCTCGCCCAGGGCGTCCCCGACGCCGACCTCAGGGAGAAGCTCACGCCCTCGTATGCGCCCGGGTGTAAACGTGTCCTGCTCTCCGATGATTACTACCCCACGTTGGCCCGGGAGGACGTCGAGCTCGTGGCCAAAGGCGCCTCGTCATTCACGGAGGACGGGGTTCGAGATGCTGACGGCGTCGAGCGCGCGGCCGACGTCGTCATCTTCGGGACCGGCTTCGATCTCGACACCCTCCTTGCTCCGCTCGAGGTCTACGGCACCGGAGGCAAATCTCTCAGCGAGGCTTGGGCGGGGGCCCCTCGCGGACATCTGGGGATAACGGTGCCGTAGACCTCGAGCGGAGCAAGGAGGGTGTCGAGATCGAAGCCGGTCCCGAAGATGACGACGTCGGCCGCGCGCTCGAC
>JBCBRU010000911.1:0-2408 GCA_039819565.1 Myxococcota bacterium
GAAGAGCGAGAAATTGCAGTAGTAGGTGTCGGACACCATCTTTTCGAGGGGCTCGAGGTCCTCCGGGATGAAGTCGAGCTCGCGCACGATCTTCCAGATCTTTCGGCAGGTCATCCAATAGAGGCGCTCGGCCTTAGCGCGCTCCCGGAGATCGAGAATGCCGTGACGGAACAGTGAAAGGGCGTCTTCCTTGAGCTGAAGAGCGTCGTGGTAAGCCTCGGTGTAGTTCTTGCGGGACACCGTGAGGGCAGTCTCTCGCATATCCTCCACCACCTGATGCTCCTCCTCGGACACTTCGGGCAAGGGGCGCTTGTCGTCGGACGCGTTGGTCCCGAGCACGTTGAACACGAGCACGCTGTGGTGGGCGACCAAGGCTCGACCGGACTCGGAGAGGATGGTGGGGTGAGGGATGTCGAGCTCGTCGAGGGTGCTCGTGACCTGATAGACGACGTCGGCGGCGTACTCATCGAGGCTATAGTTTCGCGAGGCGTGGAAGTTGGTCTTGGAGCCGTCGTAGTCCACCGCCAACCCACCCCCGATATCGAGGAAGCGAAGGGGGGCCCCGAGGGTGTGGAGGTCCGCGAAGATGCGCACCACCTCGTGCATGGCGTCCTTAACGGCCCGAATCGACGTGATTTGTGAGCCGATGTGATAGTGCAGGCAGGTGAGCCGGTCCAGCATGCCCCGCTCCTCAAGGAGCTCGGTGGCCTGCACCAGCTCGTCCGCGCTGAGGCCGAATTTGGAGCGGTCGCCCCCCGATTCGGCCCAGCGGCCGCTGCCTTTGGTCGATAGTTTGGCACGCACTCCGATGTTAGGGGCGAGACCCACGTGCTCCGAGGCGTCGATGATCGTTCGCAGCTCCGAGAAGCGGTCCACGATGATGAGCGAGGTCACCCCGAGGCGCTGGGCGAGCAGAGCGGTCTCGACGTAGGCCGGATCCTTGTAGCCGTTGCAGACCACCAGCCCGTCGCGGCGGCCCCCCATAAGCGCGAGCGCCACCAACAGCTCCGGCTTCGAGCCGGCTTCGAGCCCGATGCCGACCTCCGCCCCTACGTCCAGGAGCTCCTCGACCACGTGTCGCTGCTGATTCACCTTGATCGGCATCACCGGCCGGTAGACGCCCTGGTAGTTGTACTCCTCGATCTTGCGCTGGAAGGCGCCGTGAATGGCCCGCACCTGACGGCGGAGGACGTCCGTAAAACGGATCAAGAGCGGGAGCGGAAGCCCGCGACGCACCAGATCGTCGACCACCTGCTTGAGGTCGACCGGATTCGCGCCCGTAGCCTCTCGGGTCAGCTCCACGTTTCCCTCGGCGTTGATGCCGAAGTAGCCGTTGCTCCAGCCCTCGATGCCGTAGAGCTCCTCTGAGTCTTTAACGCTCCAGCCGGTCATGGCGCGGCGTTATACCGGTTGACCGCCCCAAAGCCAGAGGAGTCGTGGATGGCGCACGACGGCGGCGTTCTGCGTCACGTATGGCTTCGAGACTTCGGAGCCTTCTTGCCGGAGAGCGAGGCGTCGGGCAGGTTTTGGTCAGTGGGCAGCGGAGCCGACCGAGGGGGACGCTGGCGGAGGCCCGGGCGGCTCATCCGGGACCTCGAGGCGGTCGGTCTCCTGGTGGTCATTGCGGTGGCCTCAGCCCTTCTCCTCCTGCCTCGCGGCGACGACGGGCTTCTCGGCCTTCCCGAGCTTCAGCCGGGCGAGCTCGCCCCCCGCACGGTGCGCAGCGTCCATACCTTTCCCGTCGTCGATCCCGTCCTCACCCGGGACGCGCGAGAGAGGGCTCGGGCCAACGTGCTCCCGGTCTTCGATCACGTCCTGGGCCTGTGGCGGACCCCCGTGGCTCGCCTCGAGGCCGTCTTTGCCTCCGTGACGAGCTCCGTGGCGAAGCGTCCTCTGGCCGCGCACTTCGGGATCGAGGTCGACCCTCGAACCTTGGGTGCGCTCATCGAGTCAGATCGGCCCTCGGCGGTGCTGGATGCGGCCTCCATGCTTCTCGAGGCCGCGTTTCAGCGGCGGCTCGTCTCCGATCCGGGGCTTCTGGCCGGCCACGGCTCCGTCACGGTGCGGTCCATCGACGCCGAGGGGCAGGTCACCGGGGAGCGTCGCCTCCTTGTGGAAGGCAAGGGCGAGGTGCTCGGCCCGAATCAGGCCCGTGCGCTCGTCGACACCCTCGGGGAGGAGCGGCTCGGCCACCTGAATCCCCGGGAGCGGGCGGCGGTGAGCCGGGTGGCCAAGAGCTTCCTCACTCCCAACTTCGTCCCCAATGCGCAAGAGACCCTGCGTCGGCGGCAGCTCGCGTGGCAGCTCGAGAAGCCGCGGGCAGTGCTGGTCAATCAGGGCGACCGCATCCTCCGGGCGGGGGAACCGGTCACGGACCGGGAGCTCCTGTTTCTCAATGCGCTTCGCAA
>JBCBRU010000912.1:0-2341 GCA_039819565.1 Myxococcota bacterium
CCGCTTCGGTCGCGAAGAGGACGGCGCGAAGAACGTCGCGGCTGCGTTCGTCGCTCCCTCCTACCTCTTCCAGCAGGTCGCCGAGGGTCTTCGCCCCGTCCTCTTCGCGACCGAAGCGGGCTTTGTGGTCTTTGGGGACAACCCTGCCGAAGAGCGCGAGGCCGAGGAAGTGACGCGCCTCGATGCCGAGTACGAAGCCCTCGAGGACCTGAACCTCTTCGAACGTTTCGGCATCAACCAGCGCGCCACCGACGAAGAGGTGCGCCACCGGCGGGATGAGCTGATGAAGCGACTTCACCCCGACCGCCTCGGGCCCGCGATCACCAAGACGCTTCAAGACGCCCGTCAGCGCGTGGTGTCGCTGGTCAACGAAACCTTCGAGGAGCTCAAGACAAGCGACCAACGCTACAGCTACGCGCTGGCCCTCGACTCCGGCACTGCGGGCACGGTCGAGGAAAAGGCACAGCTCGAGGCGGCCCAACGCGCGGAGATCTACTTCAAGAAGGCGGAGGTGCTCTTCCGCACGAAGAACTATCCTGGCGCTCTCGTCGAGGTCGACGCTGCCCTCGACCTCAGCCCTAAGGAGCCCGAGTTCGAGATCTTTCGAACCTATTGCCATTTCCTCGAACAGGCACGGGAGAAAGGGGCCCGGGAAGACGCGGTGACCGCCATCCGCAAGATTCGGGGCTTGGTCCATGCTCACCCGACGGTCGCTCGGGGCTACCTCTACCTCGGCTATCTCAACAAGGTCGTTGAGAAGCCCGACGTGGCCACCAAGTACTTTCGGAAGGTTCTGGAGTTCGAGGAAGACCATCCCGAAGCTTCCCGCGAGGTACGCCTCGCCACCCTCCGCAAAGAGAAGCAGGAGAAAAAGCGCCGCTGGGGTTTATGAAGCCCGGCTTGCTCACGGCAGGGCGTCGACGTCGAGACTGGCTCCGGCCAGCTCCCATCGAAACATGAGATCCGTAGCTTCGGACCACTGGTGGAAGTCGGCATGGGCCCGTGCTGCGTAGAATAGAACCTCGGGGTGGGCGGCCACGAATGGCTCCGCCGCGACGAGGTGGTCGAAGATCTGAATCGCTTCGTACGTCTCGCCCTCTCGATACTTGAGATACGCCCGCAGGAACGCGTGGCCCGGCTGATCGACCCACCTCCGGTCCGAATCCGTCTCCACCAAGGCCAGGGCTTGGCGGTGATCGCCTCGAAGCATGGCCACGACCGCCTCCGCATAGGCGAGATGACCCTGAATGCTGGGATCTGCCACGACCACCGGCTGATCGTCCGGGCCCTCGAGCGCATCCAGCACGCGCAGAGCTCCGACGACATCCGCACCGCGGTTCCGGGCGGCTTCGAGATGGTCTCGAGCATCCGCCCGGCGGCCCTGCCGAAGAAGACGCTCGGCCCGACGCGCGAGGGCCTCTGAGTCCGTCGAAAATCCTTCGAACGCCCCCTCAATCAGTCTTCGTCGATGCCCCCGAGCGCGGTCCCGAAACGGAACGTGGGCATCCCGCGTCCCGAACTCGAGCAGATCCCGGGGGGCGGCGAACTCTACCCGTGCGTTGTCGTCGGTGTTCAGAGGACCAGGACCGACGACCTCCGAAATACGGGTCTCGTCCGTGAAGAACAGACCGATGAGGTCCTCCGGCGTCTCGACCCGGGCCCTCTTCAGTTCGGCCGCGACCTTCGGGGCCCTCAAAAGCTCCTCCACATCTTCTCGGCGGACTCGGAGGGGCTCGAGAGATCCGAGCAGGAAAGTATCATTGCTATGAGGGTCCGGAGTGAAGATCAAGACATGAGGAAAAGCGGCGTGAAAGGTGCGCACGAGGGTGTGGATACTGTCCGCCGAGAGCTCGTAGAGCTGCAGCCACTGGAGAAATATCCCCCCCGGGCGAAGCCTCCGTTTCGCGATCTCGAAAAACTCTAGGGTGAAGAGGCTCGCGGCGCCGCTCATCCAGGGGTTGGAGGGTTCCGAGATGATGAGGTCATAGCTGTGTGCGCTGAGGAGAAGATGATTTCGACCGTCGTCGACGTATAGACGCGCTCGAGGATCTGCGAAGGGGCGATGATTGACGTGTGAGAAGTGGGCCCGAGCCGCTTCGTAGATGGCAGCCTCAACCTCCGCTACCTCCACGCTTCGCAGGTCCGCCTGCAAGAGGGCTCCGGGCGTGACCCCGGAGCCGTAGCCGATCACGAGCGCGTCCCGAGGGCTCTGGTGGAGAAGAACCGGGAGCAGGCCAGAGAGGACCTGGGTAGGCATGTCGCCGACATCACTCGCGTCGACTTTGCCGTTGACCTTGAGGACGACTCCGAGACCGTCTGTGCGACCGGGGTAGCGCCCCAC
>JBCBRU010000913.1:0-2340 GCA_039819565.1 Myxococcota bacterium
CCAGCGGGGCGACTCCAGATACCGATCGAGCGGCTCCGCGAGCTGTCGGCCGATGTGGGCTTCCTCTCTCATCTGGGTCGCGCCGAGGAGCTGCTCGATCGGTATCTGGAGTCGCCCCGCTGGTATCAAACCGAGAAGGTCGAGCATTCGAAGCTGCGGGTCGCCTACTTCTCCGCGGAGTTCGGCCTCACCGGGTGCCTGCCCATCTATTCCGGGGGGCTGGGGGTGCTGGCCGGAGACCACCTCAAGAGCGCCAGCGATCTCGGGGTACCGCTCATCGGAGTGGGACTCCTCTACCAGGAGGGCTACTTTCGCCAGTATCTCAACGCGGATGGCTGGCAGATGGAGAGCTATCCCCCGAATGACTTCTTCGCGATGCCCCTGAGCCCGGTTCTTCAGGACGACGGAGCGCCGTGCGAGGTGGCGGTGGAGTTTCCCGGCCGGGAGGTGCGGGCGCGGGTGTGGAGAGTTGAGGTGGGCCGGGTCCCCCTCTTCCTGCTCGACACCAATGTCCCGGAGAACCTTCCGGCCGACCGAGACATCACACGTGCCCTCTACAGCGGAGGGGCCGAGCTGCGCATCCAACAGCTGATGGTTCTCGGGGTGGGGGGGTATCGGGCCCTGGTGAAGATGAACCTGGAGCCTACGGTTTGTCACATGAATGAAGGGCACGCCGGGTTTCTCGGGGTCGAGCGCACCCGCTCGCTCATGGAGGCTCGCGGGATGAGCTACGAGCTGGCCCGGGACATGGTCGAGGACGGCAACATCTTTACCACCCATACCCCGGTGGCGGCCGGTTTCGACGTCTTCGATCGCGGCCTCGTAGAGCGGCACATGAGCGCCTATCTCGACGCCGTGGGGCTCTCCGTCGACGCGTTCATGGACCTCGGACGAAGCAATGAGGGGGATCACTCCGAGCCTTTGAACATGGCCGTCTTGGCCATTCGCCACGCGGTGCGACGCAACGGAGTGAGCGCGCTGCACGGACAGGTCAGTCGGCGTTTGGTGCAGGAAGGAGGCTGGTGGCGAGCCTGGCCGCTGGACGAAGTGCCGATCGAGGCGGTGACCAACGGGGTTCACACCCTCAGCTACATCGGCCCCGAGATCTCTCGGCTGCTGGACCGCTACCTCGCTCCCGACTGGCGAGATGCGGTGGGCTCTGATCACACCTGGGGCCCGGTCGAGAGGATCCCGGACGAGGAGCTCTGGCGAGCTCATGCCGATCAGCGCCAGCAGCTGGTCTCGTATGTCCGCCGGCGACTGCGCTGGCAGATGGAGCGGCGCGGGACGCCGGAACGAGACCTCCGCCAGGCCGACGTGGCCCTCGACCCAGATGCCCTCACCCTCGGCTTCGCTCGGCGCTTCGCCACCTATAAGCGGGCGACGTTGCTCTTCTCGGACCCGGACCGCCTGAAGGCTATCCTGCACCATGCGGAGCGTCCGGTGCAGCTCATCTTCTCCGGCAAAGCCCATCCTGCGGACGACCCCGCGAAAGCCTTCATCAAGCGAATTGCCTCAACCCTCAAAGATCCCGATTTCGGGACGAAGATCATCTTTCTCGAGGACTACGAGATCCCCGTGGCCAGGCAGCTCGTGCGCGGGGTGGACGTATGGCTCAACAACCCCAAGCGTCCGCGCGAGGCGAGCGGGACTTCAGGCATGAAGCTCGGGGCCAACGGTGGGCTCAACTGTTCCATTCTCGACGGCTGGTGGGCCGAAGGCTACGAGCCGGATCTGGGCTGGGCCATTGGCGGCGGCGAAGACTGGGAGGAGGGTAGAGACGACATCGAGGCCAGCGCGCTGTACGACGTCCTCGAGAGTCAGGTGGTGCCTCTCTTTTACGAGCGGGACAGTCGCGGCGTGCCTCGCGAGTGGGTCAAGATGATGAAGCGGGCCATGCAGCGGCTGGTGGCCCGTTTCTCGACGGATAGAATGGTTCGGCAATACACTGAAGACTTCTATCTTCCGGTGGCGGAGCGCTACCTTCGGCGCCTCCACAGCGAAAACTCCTACACCGAACAAATCGTCGACTGGAAGAAGCGGATCTGGGAAGCCTGGGACGGGGTTGAGATCCTGGAGGTCGAGACCCCACCCGACGGTGCTCGCTTGGGTGAGCCCTTTCCCGTTTCCGTCCGAGCCCGCTTGGGCGGTCTCTCCCCCGAGGATGTCCTCGTTCAGCTCTATCGAGGTCGACTGGACGCCCGAGACAAGCCGCACGAAGTGACCACTCACGTCATGGCGCACGAGGGGGAGGCAGAGGGGCTGCATCGCTTCGGCTGCGCGGTACCCTTCGAGAGCTCAGGGCGTTTCGGCTACACGGTCCGCATCATACCTCAGCAC
>JBCBRU010000914.1:0-2336 GCA_039819565.1 Myxococcota bacterium
CCCGGTGCGACGCGCGTGCCCTGCGGGTAGACGACGATCTGGCCGCCCCGCACCTGGGCCGCCGCCATCTCTCCCACCATCCGCGCACCCCCCCCGCGACCGCGGCGTAGAAGCGCGAGAGCGTTCGGGACCCGAGGTCGCTATTGGGAGCGAGCCCGATCCGATAGTCGTGAAAGACGGTCCGTGCGGTGAGATCGACCACCTGCGCGGCGACCAACGGGGATTCAAGAAGAAGGGCGACGACAAGGAGGGTGACCCGTCGAGCTCCGAGCCCTTCCGTCCTCAAAACCGGTCCCCGACTTCAGAGCCGCTCCCTTCCTCGAAACTCCCGGCGCGCTCAAAGTAGTCTCGAACGTATTGCATCAGAACGTCCACGTAGTCCTCGAAACGAGGTGGCCGAAGTCCCGTCCCTTCGAGGGCTTCGAGGGTGTTGCGTGAGTTGTAGAAGGCCATATTGTCCAGGTAGTCGAGCGACTCGTGACTGAGGGAGGCGAAGCGCTCCATCCCTGGAATCCGCAACAGTGCCTTCGTGAGGTTGACGGGCATGCCGTAGCGGGGAAGCTTCTTTCCGGCGCGTACCGCCACCGTCTCGTAGACGCGACGGACCGGAAGAGGGTTAGGATCAACGACGTGATAAGTACGTCCGACGCTCGCGGGATGGGAGAGGATGGCGTGGACGGCATCGACAACGTAGTCGACGGGCAAGAGGTTCAAAGGAGCCGAGCCACTTCCGGAGAGGGGGATGGGAAACGACACTGGGGAAGCAATCAGCAACATCCCCAGGTGGTACACGCTATCGAAGCGATCGATCTCTCCGGTTCGAGAGTCTCCTACCACGCCGGCCGGACGAATCACCGTTACGGGCAGCCGGTCGCCGGCGCGACGCATGAGCAGCTCGCCTTGGTGCTTGGTGGCTTCATAGGCATTCCGGAAGGTCTGGCCCGCGTCGAGCTCGTCTTCCATGATGACCCCCGTCCGACGGCCACTGACGTAGGCGCTCGAGAAATGGACGAGGCGCTCCAGCGGGCGCACCGCGCGAGCGAACGCGATGACATTGGCGGTCCCCTGCACGTTGACTTGCTCGGCCACGCGCCGCTCGCTTGAAAGCTCGTGGACCGCGGCCAGATGATAGATCTCCGTGACGCGGCTCGTGAGCTCACGAAACTCGGGGCCGCTGAGCCCAAGATCCATCGCGGTGACATCACCCACCACGAGCCGCACGCGCTCCCGCACGCGGAGACCAGACGAACCCGACGAACTGAGCGCTTCGAGCGCCCGCCGGGCCGATGCCTCTTCGGAGGGCTGGACAAGGGCCTGAACGACCAAGCCTTCGTCGACGTGGAGCCACTTGCGGAGCATCCATCGCGCGAGAAAGCCCGGAAATCCGGTAAGGAAGAGCGTCCGCTCAGCCATTCTAGGTGTCTCCGAGGAGGGCGCGGAACAGGTCCGTGACCTGCGCGCGGGTGGCTTCCAGAGTACCCTCGTTGTCGATCACGTGCTGGGCGCGACGGCGCTTGTCCTCGAGCGGGAGCTGCGCCGCGATGCGGCGCTCGATCTCCTCGTCGGGAAGATCGTCTCGGGCGCGGATACGGGCGCGACGGGTATCGAGGCTCGCCCACACCACCACCACGGTCTCGAAACCTTCATCGAGCCGATTTTCGTAGAGAAGAGGAACATCGTAGACGACGAGCTCCGCGCCCTCTCGTTCTGCTTGTTGGATCTGGTCCGCAGCCAAGCGCGCCACCTCGGGGTGGACGATGGCCTCCAAGTCTTTGCGCGCCTCGGCGTCGGCGAACACGATCCGACCCAGCTTGGGGCGATCGAGATGGCCTTGGTTGTCGAGGAGCGTCTCGCCGAAGCGAGCCACGATGGCCGAAAGGCCCGCTGTCCCCGGTGCCACGGCCTCTCGGGCCAGCCGATCCGCATCGATGACCCGAGCCCCGAGGGACGCGAGCATCTTTGCCACCGTCGACTTGCCCGAGCCGATACCCCCGGTCAGGCCGAGAACCCTCATACGTGTCCGAGGCTAGCCCGCGCCGATGTAGACCCACAAGACGACGGCTAGGAACACCCGACGATCAACGGACGGTCCCGCAAGGCCAGGGCCTTGACTCGCGCCAGGGGAGAGCGCACCGAGTGGCCATGCGAGCGACGAGGTTCAGCGCCGGGCTTCTGCTCCTCCTCGCGGCGACGGCGGCTCAAGCGGCCGAACCGCTGGGGGCGTCCCGCTGCGGAAGCTGCCACATCGAGGCGTATACGTCGTGGAGCGGCTCACGACACGCACGCAGCCTGGAGCGCCTCACCGAAGCTCAAAGAAAGGACCCCACGTGTCGCGC
>JBCBRU010000915.1:0-2307 GCA_039819565.1 Myxococcota bacterium
GCCCGAGGCGGCCATCGTGGTGTGGGTGTGGCTCACGTACACGCCGAGCACTGGCCTCGAAGATGCGGCCCGGGGCGTACGCGAGATGGCGGGCCGCCTCGCCGCGCAGATCGCTCTCGATGCCCCTTACCCAAAGATGCGGGAGGTGGCCGTCGAGACGTTGGCGGCCACCCGCCTTCGCGCGTACGCCCCGGGCCGCAGCTTCGAGGCCTGTGCTCGGCGTGTACGTGAGCCACACGCACACCTCGATGGCCGCCTCGGGCAGATCGGCCGAGAGACACCGTTCGACCTAGGCCCTCAAGCCCTCGAGCACGGTCGCCGCCACCGCCGCGCTCTCCAGCCGAGCGCCCACCTCGAGCGCGTAGGCGACGACGCTGGGATCTTGGTCTTCGAGGCGAGGAAAGAGCAGCTCGGAGAGAAAACGCGACTCCGAGAAGCACCGATGGAGATCCAGGGCTCGTCGTCGGCGCTCGGGATCCTGGGAGGCGGCGAGACGCCGGGCCTCTGCGAGCAGCGGGGCCTGGTCCCGAAGCGCCCGTCCGGAGCTCCCCCGACAGGCGACGTCCACCGAGCGCACCGCGCCCTCCAGATCCGGCCCTCGAAGCGCCGCTACGGCGCGAATCGGCGTGTTGATGGGAGGCGGAGCGGCCGCTGCGGGCGCCGATCCGAGGGCGGCGACGACGAGCGCCAGAACCGGCTCAGGTCCCCGCATGATGAACGCGATAGATGGCCCCGGCGCGATCGTCCGAGACGAGGAGCGCGCCGTCGGGCATGACCAGCACGTCGACAGGTCGCCCCCACGCTTGCTGTGCTTCTTCGTCCAGCCACCCGGAGATGAAGGGCTCGTAGGCTACGACCTGGCCCGCCGTGTCGACGGACGCCGTCATCACTCGGTAACCTACCTTTCGACTGCGATTCCAGGAGCCGTGTTCGGCTACGAAGATCCGCCCCTGATACTTCGAGGGAAAGCTCTTGCCCGTATAGAAGCGCATGCCCACGGGCGCTGCGTGTGCCACCAAGCGGCGCGCCGGGGGGCGGAACTCAGAGCACTTTCGCTTCTTTCCGAACTCGGGATCCGGGATGTCTCCGCCGTGACAGTAGGGATAGCCAAAGTGCTGCCCCACCTCGGTGATGCGGTTCAGCTCGCAGGGCGGCTTTGTATCTCCCAGATGGTCACGCCCGTTGTCCGTGAACCAGATCTCCTTGGTTCCGGGGCGCCAATCGAAGCCAACGGTATTGCGAATCCCCCGAGCCACGATCTCGAAGTCTCCGCCGTTGGGGTTGATGCGAGTCAGCGCCGCGTAGGGCTCGTCCGGATCACAGATGTTGCATGGAGCTCCGACCGGCACGTAGAGCTTCCCGTCCGGCCCGAAGGCGATGAACTTCCACCCGTGGTGTCGATCCTCCGGGTACCGATCCGTCACGACCTCCGGCTTTCCCGGTCGACTCAGCTTCTTGGCGATGCCCTTCCACCGGAGGATGCGTCCGACTTCGGCCACGTAGAGGTCCTCTCCCTGCACCGCTACCCCGTTGGGCATATTCAGACCTTCGGCGATGACCACCACGCGGTCCGCGACGTGATCACCATCGGTGTCTTGCACCGCATACACGCTCTCCTGGCGGGTCCCTACGTAGAGGGTGCCATCGGCCCCCCGAGCGAGAGAGCGTGCCCCCGGCACCGCCGCCGAGAACAGCGACAGGGTGAATCCGGGAGGAAGAGACAGCCGGTCCACCGGGGGCGGGTCGGTGGTCTCCGCCGCGCTCGGGCCCAAGAGGAGAGCGGTGAGGACGAATGTGGAGCTCACCTGGCCTGGCTAACGGAAACGGGCGGCAACGTCGAGCAGGGACGAGGCTTCGCCCTCGAAACGCGGGGATCAGGCGATGGGCCAGATCACCTCGGTCATCCAGTCCGCGGGATCCGGCACTTCACCGGGGTCCGTCAAGTAGACTTCCCATGCCGCACCTCCCGGACGCAGCCCCTCGGCTTCGAGCCATAGCTCCACGGCGGCATGTGCAGCATGAAGTCCTTCGTACGGCCCTCGGTGAACGGTAGAAGCGACCGTACCCCCTTGCAGAGAGCCGAGCTGAATGTCTCCCTCGCCCTTCGCCCCCTCCGCGACCGGAAGGCCTGCTTCAAGGGTGAGAAGGGCTGGTCCCCAGGCCCGGTACCGGGTGACCGGGGGACCGACGAGAGTGAAACCGCTCTCCGTCACTTTCCTCTTTCGCTCACGCCGCTGCCGGCCAACCGAGATTGCAGCCGCCCTGGGCGAGATCCTTCCCAGCGTTTTCCGGTACGCGACGGAGAGC
>JBCBRU010000916.1:0-2284 GCA_039819565.1 Myxococcota bacterium
CGGGGAGGCAATAGACCTCATCAATCCTCGGGTAGGTTACTTCACCACGCCAGCCTTCTTCGCAAACTCAGAAACGAACGAGGACAATCAGTTTCGGGTGACCGTCAACCAAGCCCTCATCGTGGGACTCGGAAGGGACCTTCAGCAAACCGACACGACGCCTCAACCGAGCGCGGCCGGCTTCGACGGCGAGCATGCGGCAGAGGATACCTGCCGGTCCTGCCACCGCCTCCTGGATCCGATGCGGCTTCATTTCCAGCGCTACTACGGAGTGTTCTATCGGCAAGCCCCCGAACCGAGCCTCGAGCCGCCCTCCTTTGCTTTCCTTGGCCAGACCAACGACGGTGGAACCCTCGACGACTTTGGGCGCGCCATCGCTGAGCATGCCCGCTTTCCGACCGCATGGGTCCAGCGGCTCTGCTTTTACGCCAACTCTCAGGGGTGCAACGAATCGGATCCCGAGTTCGCGCGGGTGGTCACAGCCTTCGTCAACTCAGACTATGACTTCAAGACCCTCGTCATCCAGCTTCTATCCTCACCCCTCGTGACCGGAGCAGCGCTCACCCAGACATTCGAGGATCAGCGCTTCATCGTGAGTATTACGCGACGCAGTCAGCTATGCCAGTTGCTGGACGCCCGCCTCGGGACCACCGACGTCTGCGAAAGCGAGGCGGTGCAGCCCGTGATCGGCCTCATCCCCAACGACACTTTCAGCCGAGGAGCGATTGAGCCCATCCAGCCTGCGACCAGCGGAGGCTTTCACTTCGCGGGGGCAGAGCAGGTCTGTGGTCGTCTCTCCAGCGTCGTCGTGGGTAACGGATCCCGCTTTGAGCCGGTGAATTCTAAAGCTGCCCTCGACGAGATGGTCGAAGGCTTGATGGGATTGAGCCCGACTCACCCCCGCTACGACGACGCCCGCACGCGCCTCGGCGCGCACTTCGACGACGCCATCAACGACGCCGGAGCGACGGAAGAAGAGGCGCTCGCCTCTGCGTTCACTCTCGCCTGTCTTTCCCCCGACGTCATGGGCCTCGGGCTATGAACCCGCACGAAGGTCCGAGGTATCCACGCATGAAGTCTTTCCATCGACGCACGCTCCTCGAAAGATTGGGCGCTGGGGGCCTCACCCTCACCTCGCTCGCGACCGGTCTTCCCGCCACTTTCCTCCGCACCGGCAAGGTCGTGGCCGCCGGCCCGGATACGCCCGACAGACTTATCCTCCTCTTGTCTGATCGGGGGGACCCTCTCAACGCTAACGCGCCCGGCAGCTACATCCCCGGGGTGGTCAACAACCCCCTCGCGTCCATGGCGCCCCAAACCGTTCGGCTCGGAGATCGTTCCGTCGAGGGGGCCCGTCCCTGGGCTGAGATCCTATCTGACGACCTACGGGAACGGCTCGCCTTCTTTCACCTCTCGACGGGAACGGTTGCGCACAACCAAATCGGGGAGGCTTTGACCCTCAGGGGGGCCGTCAAAGGCGACGAAGCGGTCGGCGTGCGCGAGGAGCAGCTCCCGTCGGCGATCGCTCAGGAGGCCGCGCCCCGACTTGGCACCATTCTCACCGAGCCCCTCGCCCTCGGCCCTGAGCGGCTGTCCTATCGCGGGCTCCCCCTCGACAATATCGACCCTCTCGATCTCCGGAACCTATTTCTGGCGCCCAGCGCGAGTCTGGCCCGACTCTCGGCCCTCCGTGACTCGGTCCTCGACGGTATGTATGCAGGCCTGCGGCAGTCGGGCACGCCGGCTCAAAGAGCATTTCTCGATCAGTTTGCTCGGGGTCAGGCCGAGGCACGGGCTCTCGGCGAGCAGCTTTCCGACCTGCTTGGGGAAGTGGGCGAAAACACCTTCAACGATGAGGTCCGGGCCCGCAATCAGCTCGTGGCGGCGACGGCGCTCCTTCAGCTCAATGTCACCCCCGTCGTGACCATCTACTTGCCCTTCGGCAACGACAACCACCAGGATCAGGGCCTCACCGACGAGGCGGACGAGTACGAGACCGGAGTCACGATGCTTCAAGAGCTGTGGACTCGCCTCGGGGCCGCAAACCTCCGCGGAACGACCACCGTAGCGAGCCTATTCGTGTTTGGTCGAACCCTCCAGCTCAACGCATCTGGCGGACGCGACCACAACGGGGCCCACCACGTGTCTGTGATGTATGGACCGAGGATCCGACCTGGTGTGGTGTGACCCGTTTTGGTAGCGTCCGCCAGAGGCGTTGAGATGGAGGGTTCGAACAAACACGAATAGGCTAGCTACGGTGGTCGTTCAGCGTAGGTTTGCGGCC
>JBCBRU010000917.1:0-2284 GCA_039819565.1 Myxococcota bacterium
CCTGCATCTCCAGATGCAGCCGGTTTCCAGTGTAAACATGGGCTGCGGCCACGTCGTCATTCAGCGTGATCCCCAGGCCCGGCGCGTCTGGTGCGGGCACAAATCCCGCCTCCACCCGGGGCCGGCCCGTGACCAACGCGTCGTGGAACGGTGTCTCGATGGCCTCGACCATCAAAAGGTTCGGGGTCGCCACCCCCAGATGCACATTCGCGGCCCATTCCCCTGCTTACCCGCGAATTCGATGGGGAAGCGTGCCCCGTCGAACCGCGGCGCTTCGCCGCGCCTCCTTCGTTCCGACAGCTAGGCAGGGAGTTTCTCGGACATCTTGCGGCCGTCACGCGGACCATGACGCCCCTCATGGTCCTGGCCAGCCTATTCGGAAGCGCGCTCGTCCACGGGGTGGAGTTGAGCTGGGCCTGGGAGAGCAACCCTCAAACCCTAGCTCTCGCCGCGGTCGTGTCGACCCTCCTTCCGGTGCCCATGGCCTTCGACGTCATCCTCAGCCACGCGTTTTACACTCTAGGCATGCCCGTGGGGCTGGTCGTCACTCTGTTGTGCGGCCTTGGTCCCTTCAGCGTCTTTGCGTTCGTCGTCACCTGGCGCACGATCTCTCCGCGTGTGGCTACCGGGTTTCTCGGTGCGACCATGCTCGTGGCCCTGGCGGCCGGGGTCCTCACCCCCTGGATTCACCATCGCCTGTACATCGAGCCACTGCTCAGAGGCAGTCGTCTCTCCTCTTTCCCGGTTGGGCAGGCCGGTCCAGACCCGGTTGTTCCCGAACCTGCTGTCTTCGCGAAGCTGCCGCCCGCTGTCCCCTTCGTCGTGGTTCAGGACACTGGGGAGGTCCGTGTCGAGGCGCGGGGGTTTCGTCCTTCGGAAGCGGTCCAGAAACAGCACTTCCGCTACCGGGAAGGGCCCGAGATCGGGCTCCGGAGCGGTTTCGCTCAGGAGATTCGGGACTATCCCGACCCCTTTTGGATAGGTCGCGGAACCGCCTCCGGTGATATTGATGGGGACGACTGGCCGGACGTCGTCTTCGGTTCGAATCACGGACCGCTCATCTACCGCAACCACGGAGGCCGGTTCGCTCCGCAACCTCGGGCCCCCATCCCTATCCGTACATGGAAGACCTACGCGGTGGCGTTGGTCGACCTCGATGGGGACGGAGCCCTGGATCTCTACTTCTCGACCTTCAACCGGGGAACCTATTGCGCGCTGAACCGCTCGGGGGCGATCGACTGGCGGACCCTTCGGCAGGTGCCGAATGGAGGGGGGATTCTCACCGTCGCGCCCGCGTTCGCCGATGTTGACCTCGACGGCGAGATCGACATCGTCGCCGGTAATATGGCCCTCGGTATCGTGACAGGCTTTCGGGAGCTGGGGCAGGGACGACGAAACGCACTGATCTTAAACCGCAGGGGGCGCTTCGAAGCCTGGGACTTTCCTGGGCCCGATGCCGAGACGATGTCCACCTTGATCTCGGACCTAGACGGAGACGGTCAGGTTGACATCTATTTCTCGAACGACTTCAACGCCGCTGACCGTCTGTACCGAGGGCGCGGTGGGGGCACCTTTCAGGAGCATAGCTTCTCCGGTCCAACCCCCGTCTTCTCCATGAGCGCAGACTCTGGTGACGTCAATGGCGATGGTCGCGTCGACCTTTCCCTCTCCGGGACGATCGCGTTGAAGCCTTGGGTAGCCCGAAAGGGACTCGATGGGCGATCAGGGTCCGAGGCCGTCTCCATGCCCTCACTCGAATCGGTATGCGCGGAAGTCCAAGATCTGTTCAGCCGCGAGCAGTGCCGGAGACTTGCCCGGTCGCATGCCGTTCTTGCGCGTCATCGTGCCATCGATCCTCGAGGGTGTGATGAGCAGGAGACCCGTCAAGAGCAGCAGGAGTGCTGGCTCGCGGTGGGCTGGTCTCTCGTCACTCGTGAGAGCGTGACGGACGTATGTCCCTCCCTCGAGGAGCCGATGCTGAGGGAGCTCTGTGCCATCTTGGCGCGACGGGGGCCGCGGCTGTCGGGCGAAGGCGCGCGCCAACTCGACGATCCACAGCTGCTGCTGAGGGGCCCGGACGGCTACGAGGCGCTCCCCTTTTCTCACCCCGGTGGTTGGACGTGGAATACTCGGGTCGTAGATGTCGATGGCGATGGATGGCTTGATCTTCTCGGAGCGGAAGGGGTCGTGGGGGAGAGTCAGCCGGGCTTCAACACTCTGATGATGAACCACCAGGGCACGCGCTTTTCGTTCGAAGCCTTCAGTCGCGGCTGGACCAACCGCC
>JBCBRU010000918.1:0-2216 GCA_039819565.1 Myxococcota bacterium
AAGAGCGTCGCGGGCCGGGGCGCGATGACGTTCGCCGCTCCTGGGTTATCCAGGAACGCGGTGGCCTGCTGCTGCGCCCCAAAGGTTATGCAGAAGGTGTCCGCCGGGCCAGGGCTTCGTCGTCCTTGCCGCGATGCTCGCGCCTCAAGCTGCATGGGCCGCCGGCTTTCAGATCAATGAGCACTCGGCCTTGAACACGGGTATGGCCAGCTCGGTGGTGGCGACCGTAGACGACGCCAGTGCCGTGTTTCACAACCCAGCGGGGCTGACCTCCATAGAAGGCACCGAGTTTCAGGTCGGCTCCAACCTCATTGTGCCTCACGGGCGGTATACCGGCCCCGGCCTGCCTGGCACGGGAGGGACGGGCCCGGACGGACAGGAACTCGTCAATGACCCGGTCCCGGTGCCGTATGTCTACGCAGCGCGCGCTTTGTCCGACAAAGCCTTCATCGGGCTCGGCTTCTATCTTCCCTACGGAAGTGGTCTCGAGTGGCGCAATGCCGACGAGTTCGTGGGACGTACCCAGCTTCGCGATCTCGCCCTTCGGACCTTCTACTTCACCCCGTCCGTCGCCCTGAAGCTCAACGACATGATCTCGGTGGCGGTGGGGGTCAGCTTGGTCCCGGCCACGCTTCTTCTCCGGCAGGAGGTTGGAGCCACGGATACCCAGGAGCCTTTGTTTCCGCAGGGCTCGCTCGCAGAGATCTCCGCGACGGCCTTCGGGGTGGGTGCGAACGCCGGCATTCAGCTCACGCTGATCGATCATCTCAAAATAGGGTTCGTCTACAAGTCGGCGGTCGATCTGTCGTTCTCCGGGGAGGTCAACTTTACCGTGCCCGAGGACGCTCCTCTGGAGGTCCGAGCGAGCTTTCCGGACCAGACCGGCAACGGTGATATCACCCTGCCCCACAGCTTCGGCTTAGGCTTAGGCTGGGAGCAAGGTCCATTGACGGCGGAGATTGGCGCCCAGCTCACGCTGTGGGAAAGTTACGAGGAGCTCCGCCTCAACTTCGACACCGGCCTACCCGCTCCTTCGCAGGCCTCCCCGAAGGACTGGGAGAACGTCTTCCTGTTCCGCCTCGGCTTGGAGTATCGCATTGGCGACCTCGCGCTGCGCGCGGGAGGTGGATACGACGTGAGCCCCATCCCACAGACCACGGCCGACTTCACGCTCCCCGACAACGATCGCATCTTCTATTCGCTTGGGGTCGGTTACGACTTCGGCGTCGTACGGGCGGATATCGGATACATGGGCCTCTGGCTCCAAGAGCGCGAGCTGACCTCCGACAACGTGAACATTCCCGCCGGAGGAACCTTCAATGGCGGTTTTGCACACGTGGCTAGCCTCTCTTTCGGCATCTCGATCTGAGCTCGATTCGGGGTGAAGCTCTCATCGAGCCCCACCCCGAATCACTTAGACTGCCCGAAGCTCCCCGATCTGCGGTAACGAGGAGGTCGGGACACTCGTGATGAAGCCTCGTACCGCCCTCCGTCCACCCCTCTCCCTGGCGCCGCTCAGCACCCTGGTGGTAGCGAGCGTCGTCCCGAACGCTTGCGGTGGAGACGATGGGGGAGAGGATTTGCCGCCTCCGCCCCCGGACCCCTCGAGTATCGCTTACGCCGTCTCGGACCCCTGCGGGACGGGCTATCCGAGTCCCAGCGACCTTTACTTCGACGCCTCCGGGAAGGCCGGGCTCGATGCCTGCCCCCTCCCTTCGGACCCCCTCGATGCCGCGGTGGAGACGGTCCTCAGGGACCAGCGTGCGGAACTGGAACCGACGATCACCCTGCCCATCGAGGGCACCCTCGACCCTGCGAGCCTCAGTACCGCCCTGACCGTCAGCTTCGACGGCCAAGGGAGCGGCGACGGTCTTCCTGCGGTCCTGCTTTTTGAGCAAACCGGAACCTCTAGCTCGGCCGAGGCATGGCGGTCGATCTCCGTCAGCGCCAGCGCCGCCGACGGAACCATCACCCTTCGACCCTCCCGCGCTCTCCTTCCCGGTCGCCTCCACGTCGTCGTGGCCACCAGCGCTCTGCAAGACAACGAGGCGATGCAGCCGCAGAGTCTGACTGCGGGCCCCGCCGTTAGCGCCCTTCTCGGAAGCAGCGCGATCGGGGCCGGGGCCTTTACGGGCCTCGACGCCGACGGAGCAGCACGCCTCGAACGCATGCGCCTCGCCCTCCAGGATCCGCTGGCCGCGTTGGCCGCCGCGAGC
>JBCBRU010000919.1:0-2196 GCA_039819565.1 Myxococcota bacterium
ATCTCGTCTACGTGGGCTGAGAGCCCTCGGGCTCTCCGCAGGTGGGTCGCGATCTCTTCGCGCAGCTCAGGCTCCCCACGAGGGTCTCCGTAGTCAGGGCTGGGAAGGGTATGAGCGGCAAGACCGAGGCAGCGACGCCATAGATCGATCGGAAAGTCTTCAACGCAAGGTCGACAGGGGCGAAGATCGATGCCCTCTGAAGCGGCGGCGTCGATCGCGGGAAAGGGGAGCACGCGCGGAGGCGGGGGCGCCTTGGTTTCAGGCGGAGGTCCCTCCGGAGGGGGGGCGGCTTGGGTGACGAAGGTTCCGGCCCCCACTCTCGCTTCGAGCACGCCCTCTGCGGTCAAAACCTCCAGAGCCGTCGTCAGGGTGCCGCGGGCGACACCCAACTCTCGGGCCCAGGCCCGCGACGCCGGAAGCCGGTCGCCCGGCCGAAGTCGGCCAGAGATGATGGCGGCGCGCACCTGTCGAGCCACCTGTTTGCTCAAAGAGCCAAGACTCGGGTCGAGATCGGACACGAGCGGGAGGGCAGTCTCGCTCTTCAATTGGACCACTCAGTTTCATGATTTTTGGCTCAGTGCAATGAGCCAAAAGACGCCTACGCTGGGGCCGTGAAGCTCTACATCGGAAACAAGAACTACTCCTCGTGGTCCTTCCGTCCCTGGATGGCCCTGAGCGTGCACGAGATTCCCTTTGAGGAGGTCCTTCGCCCCTTTGATGTGGAGAACGACTTCGCCGACTTCTTCGAGTTCTCCCCCACCGGGAAGGTTCCGGTGTTGGAGGATGGTGCCATCAAGGTGTGGGAGTCGCTGGCGATCATGGAGTACGTGGCCGAGCGCTCTCCGGAAAAGGGGTTGTGGCCGAAGGATCCAGCCCGACGGGCTTGGGCACGATCCGTGGCCCACGAGATGCACGCAGGCTTCTTGGCGCTTCGCGGCGCCTGCCCGATGAACATGCGCCGCCGGGTCGAGGCTCTCGCCGTAGACGATGCAGTACGAAAGGACGTGCGACGGATCGAGGCGATCTGGACCGAGACGCTCAAAGCCTCCGGCGGACCCTATCTATTCGGTGAGACCTACACGATCGCGGACGCGATGTACGCGCCGGTGGTGAACCGATTCGAGATCTATCAGCTCTCCAAGGCGCCGGCGGTGGGGCGGTACACCGCCGCGGTCAAGGCTCTCAAGGCCTGGAAGGCTTGGGAAGAGGCCGGACGCAAGGAGCCTTGGGTGGTGGACATCGACGAAGCCTGACCCCCACTTTGTCCTCATCCGGCTTCAGGGTGGTCGCTCAGCGCTCCAGCTGAGCGAGAGACTCGATGGGCGCACCGACGATGGGTTAGTCGCGAGTCGTACGCAGCCCAACGGCCAGCGAGGGGAGCCCGAGCCATCCCTCGAGGCCGGCCCCCCCGAGTACGCCAGGGCTGGTGGCCACGGTCACGAAGGCTTCTAGGCCTGCCGCCACGCGCACGCCCAGGCCTACGTCCAGCTTCACGAAGGGCGAGACTTCGACCAGGCCTGCGGCTTGGGTCCCCTGGCCTCCCAAGAGTCGAGTGCCGAATCCGAAACCTATCCACGGCCGGAGAGTCCCCGGCGCGATGAGGTCCAGTTGGGCGCTCACCGGGACCTCGGTGAGTTCCAGGATCCCGCCGTCTACCTCGTGGTCGAAGCGCGCAAAGCCCACTTCGATGCCGGCCCTAAGGTCGAGGGCGGATCCCGCCGAGACTTCGATGCCCAGCTCCGCGGTCCCGAAGGGCGAGGCTGCGTCGATGTCTCGGGCCTCGAAGCCACCCGCGAAGCCGAGATAGCCCACGGGAGGGATGGGCGCGGGCTCCGGGGGAACATCGTCCTGGACGGGCTCGAAGCGCACCGCTCGGCCCAGTCCGAGGAGGGCGTCTCCGACGATGAAGCGCCCTCCTTCCGGGGGCGGCGAGCCGGGTGGCCAGACGTAGCTTCCGTCTCCCTGGTCCTCCAGAAGCGCCATCGAGGCGTCCGTGGAAACGCAGGACGTAAGGGCCTCCGCCTCTCCGCAGGCGGTGCTCGCGGCCGGCGCGAGGCCGAGCGAGAGACCAGGACGAGGGACACCGTTCGCGTCTCGGATCTCGACCCCGCTCTCGTTTATGGTGGCGGAAAGCGGCTGCACTTCGACGGTGACGGGGAAGCGCCCGAGCACCTGGCCTGTCTCCGTAGCGGCCAC
>JBCBRU010000920.1:0-2194 GCA_039819565.1 Myxococcota bacterium
CTCGGACCAGCTGTTCCCGCTCGCCGAGGTCCGGCGTGGCCTGACTGGGGTCGGCTTCACGGTATTCGAGGCGGATGTTCCAGAGCCCTTTGGAGTCGAGGTCTTGGGGGTACTGGAAGGCATGCTGGGACCGGGTGAAGACGTCATCCTGGCCCGCCTCACGGGCGAGCGCATTCGCTTCACGGGCGTCATCTCCGGGATGAGCGGAAGCCCCGTTTATATCGACGGCCGACTGGTTGGGGCCGTCGCCTATCGGTTCGGCAGCTTCGCCAAGGAGCCGATCGCGGGTATCACGCCCATCGAGCGGATGCTGCCCGTCTTCGAGTCATCCGGCAGCCCGACCGCTACGGGCCTCCCTCTCCCCTTCGATGCGGCCGCGGTGCTCGCCGATCGCGGTCGGGCGCCCCGCGGGGCGCCCACTCTCGGGGCGACGGCAACCTTTGCGCCGAGATTCAGCGCCCGCAACGACGGCCAGGCTATCGCCACTCCCGTGGCGGCAGCAGGCCTTCACCCTGGGGCCTTCGAGCGCTTGGCGCAAACCCTCGAGCAAGGCTCCATGCGACTCGTCGCTGCCGGAGCTGCAGGGGTGCCGCGAGGCGGCGCTTCGAGCAAAGGAGCGGCGGCGGGGCGGGTTGCGGCTGCTCCCCTCCTCCCCGGTGCGCCGATTGCGGCGCGGCTTACGCGCGGGGACATCGACCTGTCCGCCATCGGGACCGTGACCTACGTCGAGGGCTCACGGGTTCTCGCCTTTGGTCACCCGTTCGTGGGCGAGGGACGGGTGGGTTTCCCGATGGCCACCGCTTCCATCCTCAACACTCTCGCCAGCGAGGCTGGCTCCTACAAGCAGGGTCTCCCCGCGGAGGAGGTGGGCTCCATCTCGCAGGATCGATTGACTGCGATCGGCGGGAAGCTCGGTGGTGCGCCCTTGAAAATGGTCCCGTTGGGCGTGACCGTCGTGGACGGCAGCCGCAGGATTCGCACTGAGGTGGAGATCGTGGAGGATCCGCGCTGGCTGTCCTTGCTCACCGATACCGTAGTGACGAGCGCCGTGTTGCGTCGCCTCAGCGCCGAGGCTGGAGGCACCGTCAAGATGAAGGCTGGCTTTCAGGTTGGAGATCGCTATCTAGAGGTTCAAGATAGCTACGCGGCTCCCGCGCCGCTGCGGGTCGCCGGCTACGCCGCCCAGGATGCGGCCGTGCTTCTGTCCTTGATCTCCCGCAACGATCTTGAGCCCGCCTCGGTGTCGAGGGTCGAAGTGGAGCTTGCCGTAGATGACGAAGTTCGGGTGATCGCGCTCGAGACGGCGGTCGTCGAGCCGCAGCGGGTCTACCCGGGCCAAATCGTCGAGATCACCGCGAGGCTTCGGCCGTATCGAGGTCGTATTCGCCAACAACGTTTGCGTGTCGAGATTCCCATCGACGCTCCGGCAGGTCCGCTCCGAATTCACGTCGGGGGCGGCCTGGAACTCGATCGGCGTGACGTGCGAGCCGGCGGCCGCCCTCAGCCCAGAACCCTCGACGGGCTTCTCGGTCTGCTTGCGGAGCGGCGACCTGCATCGGCCCTTTACGCCCGCCTTTATCTCCCTCAACAGGGCCTTCGCTGGGGGACCGAGCTTCTCCCTGGCCTTCCGGTCTCGGCCCGGAGCACCTTGCTCAGCCAACCTGAGCTGTCCGTCCAACCGGCCGCTGAGCGTCTTGGCCCCTCTACCCGGGTCGCCCTCTCGGGGGTCGTCACGGGCGGAGCCGAGCTCGAAGTCGAAGTCCTTCAGCGTCCCCCCACGAGCTCTCCATGACGATGTGTCGTACCCCTTCGCTTCTGACCCTCATGGCTCTCGCCGTGCCCGTCTCGGCCTCGGCCGAACCTACGCTGGAGCTCTATATCCGGGACGCTGAAGAGGTGTTCCAGGGAGATCCCAAAGGTACGACCGTGGATGCGGAGGGACACGTTTCACTGGGCCCCCAGCTACGTTCGATGGTGGCCGGCTCCGGTCGACCGGTGCTCTCGTTGGCTCGCGGCCATGGCCGCTACCTTCTGGGAACGGCCGGGGCTGGTCTCCGCGGAGTTTCGGAAGGACCGAAACCTGTCGATCGCTCGCTGTTCGAGGCCAAGGATCTCGTCATCAGCGCCGTAGCCGCGCAGCGGGACCAGGTGTGGTTTGCCACCGGGCCCAGCGGGGCCGTTTTCTCTATGGAAG
>JBCBRU010000921.1:0-2154 GCA_039819565.1 Myxococcota bacterium
CCCCCCCCCCCCGACCTCCACCGGGGGGACTGGAGTTCCGAGGTGTGCTCCCCCGATCGCCCGCGGCACCCCGCGACGCGGCCCGCGGCGACAAAGGTTGTCGGCGCGAAACGCTTTTCGGGGGAGCGAGAGCCGGGCACGAGGAGGACCCGCGGCGAAGCCCCCCACAGGCCCTCGGCCTTGTCGGTCGCCGCCGGGGAGACCCGGAAGGGAATCTCGGTGGGCAAAGGACCGAGGTCCAACGGGGCGAGGGGTGCGGCGAGATAATGTGTCCAATGATCGAGGCCGAGATTGCGCTCGTCGACAGCTCCCCAGAAGAGCCCGTCGTCGGTGCGGCCGCTCGATGAGCGATAGCCGAGCCGGGCCGAGGGCTCCGCTCGGTCGAGCCAGCGGCGAGCGTCGACGTCTTCGCGGAAGGTGAGATCTACGGCAATGTCGTAGGACGCCTTGCGAAGCGCGACCTGAAGCTTGAGTACGGCGGCCGTACCAGCGTCGTCCTCCGGCTCAGGAAGCGCCGCGAGTTCATCAGGGAGCACGTGGAGCCTCACCGGTAGATCCACGTGTCGCCACATGCGGGCGGCTCCCGCCCGGAGGAGGAGACCTACCGGCGGGCGCGCTCCCGCCTCCACGAGGGCGCTCACCACGGGGGCCAGCAGCACCGCGTCCCCGAGAGCAGGGAAGAAGTAGACGAGAAGGACCCGGCGCCCCTCGACCTCGAGTCGGGGCGTGGCCGCGGGCGCGACGCGTCCCACCCGGCGAATGGCGTCGAGGAGCCCCATCGCTTCTGGGTGGGCGGATTCCCCCTGAGGGTCAACCTCTCAGGGTGGGTCTGGGGTTGTTCGGCGGTGTCTCCGGACGCGAGGGTCGAAGCGATGAGCGACGATACGGGCTCGAAGCTCCCCTCGCACCTGCGGGCCCGCATCGGCGACCTCGCCGGTGGGCGCGCGCAGCGCGCGATAGACCGCGCCATGAACACGACGGTGGAGCGCCTCGGAACGGGCCGGATCGGCCGCGCCGCCAAGCTGTCTCGCCTCGCTCTTTCGGGCGGGCGCCGGGCGCTCATCGATCGCGCCCGTTCGGCTCTCGGAGCGGAGTCTCAGGAGGGAAGCGGTCGTGGCCTCGCCCTCGCTTCGGAGATGCTCGAGACCTTCTCCGAGCTGCGCGGGGTGAGCATGAAGCTCGGTCAGATGCTGAGCTACCTCGATGACGCGCTCCCTCCCGAGGCGCGACGGGTGCTCGCAGTGCTGCAAAGAGACGTGGCTCCCATGCCCTGGACGGCGGTGCGGGAGGTCTTCGTCGAGTCCCTCGGCCGCGCGCCGGAAGACGTCTTCGCCTCCATCGACGAGACGCCTCTCGCGGCCGCCTCCATCGGCCAGGTGCATCGCGCCACGCTCGCCGACGGCCGCCCGGTGGCGGTGAAGATCCAGTACCCCGGGATGGCCGAAGCCATGCGAAGCGATCTCAAGAACGCTCGCGTTTTCGGTCTCGTTCAGCGGATGTTGGCCTTCAGCACGGACACCCAAGCGATCATGGCGGAGCTCGAGCAGCGCTTTCTGGACGAGTGCGACTACCGGAAGGAAGCTGACTATCAACGGGCCTACGCGCGCCGCTTCGCCGGACATCCGGTGGTGGTGGTGCCGGAGGTTCACGATGAGCTGGTCTCCGAGAAGGTCCTCGTGACGGACTTTCACGAGGGGCTCGGATTCTACGAGTGGCTCGAGCGAGAGCCCTCCGAAGAGGTCAAGCAGCAGGCGGTTCGGACCTTCTATCGGTTCTATCTCGGGTCGTTCTACATGGATGGACTGTTCAACTGCGATCCGCATCCAGGGAACTATCTCTTTCGGGAGGACGGGAAGATCGTCTTCCTCGACTATGGGTGCTGCCGCCGCTACACGGCGGAGCGCATCGACGCCTGGGTTGAGCTGTGCAAGGTGGTCTGTCAGGACGACGGGTTGGGGCTGGAGCGAGCCGCCACCGACCTTGGCTTCATTCGAGGCCCCGGCACCTATGAACCTGAAGCCTTTCGGGACCTGATGCGCTACCTGTACCTCCCCTACCTGACCGACGAACATCTGCCGAAATGTGTCTTGCGGACGGTGATCTGCAAAGGCGAAGTGCTCGTCGGTCAGGTAGGGGAGGTACAGGTAGCGCATC
>JBCBRU010000922.1:0-2142 GCA_039819565.1 Myxococcota bacterium
CCGGGCAGTTCGCCTCCTCCCTATAGCCCCGCACCGAGTCCCGATCCTGGCCGACCAAGAGGAGGACGCCCCCTTCGGTGCCTGGATCCTCGCGGGCTTTGGCTACGATGGCCAGGCGACCTTTCAGAGTCGATCGGCGCTGGTTGGTATCCTCATTGCCTTCTCCATCGTCCCGGCGGGCGCATCGATGGTGGTTGCCTTGATCATGCAGCTCTATCACCCCGAAAGGGATATCGTGCGTATCCTGCGGCCAAAGGAGGAGGGCCGAGCATGAGGTTTGCGACTGTCTCCAGAGCTGGGTTGTGGTCATGCGTCGTCGCCTGCGCATCTCCCTCGCAGACGCGAAGGATGGAAGGCCCCGAAGGGGGCGTCCTCCTCTTGGTCGGCCAGGATCGGGACTCGGTGCGGGGCTATAGGGAGGAGGCGAACTGCCCGGCCCCGGCCGGGGTCACGACCTACTTGAGTCTATATGACCTTCTCAATCCAGATGCGAGCTACGGAGGCTTAGGCCTCGACGGCGCGGGGCATCCAACGGCGTCCGAGGTCGACTGGGGAGGCGGACCCCTCCACCTCTGGAGGACAGCCCAAGACCCTCGTCCCGGCGTGCTCGCGGTGGGTCTCGACTTCTCGGAGCGCTCTCCCTCCCAGAGTCTGACCGCAATTCTTAGAGGGGACTTCGACACCCAGATCTCGCACCTTGGCCGATCTCTCGGGCGGCTGAACAGACCGATACTTCTCCGGGTGGGCTACGAGTTCGACGGGGCTTGGAACGCTGGGTACGCGAAGCGCTCGGCCTATATTTTGGTCTTCAGGCGGATCGTCCGCGCCGTTCGAGCCAAGGCCCGCAACGTCGCCTTCGTTTGGCAAGCCAGCGCCTCCCTCGTCGACGATGTGATCGACGGCGCTCACGAGGACCTCTCAGAGTGGTACCCCGGCGATGCCTATGTGGACTGGGTCGGGATGTCTTGGTTCCTCGCTCCGGCGCGCTCCGCATCGGTGGGACCGGGGCTCAAGAGCCAGGGCGAACTCTACGCGGAAGTCCTTCGCTTCGCTCGAGCTCGAGACAAGCCGGTGTTCATCGCGGAGGCGGCGCCGCAGGGCTATCATCTCTCCGGTCGCTTTCGGGCCAACATCTCGCCACTCCTCGATGGTGCCGCCGGAGAGCAGCGCCGCCCGGTGGGCGCCGAAGAGGTCTGGCGGTCCTGGTACCTTCCCCTGTTCGAGTTCATCGAGCAGCATCGCGATCAAGTACGCGCCCTTGCCTACATCAACGCAGATTGGGACGCCCAGGGTCTGTGGGATGCCCCGTACGAGAACGGATTCTGGGGAGATAGCCGGGTCCAGGCGGACCCGGGGGTGCTCCATCGATGGCGAGACAGACTTTCCAGGGTGGGGTGGATCCACGGCAGCCCTGACCTCTACCGGAGCTTGGGTTTCGAGGGCGCTTCTTGGAGCTTTCCTCGGCGTCAGGGGCGCGTCCTGAGGACGTCGAGCGCCAAGAGCTCAGGGCGAGAATAGTGCCCGGCAGGATCGAAGTTCTGACGCTCCCGATCGACCTCGGTCGGATCCAGCACCGCGTAGAGCAACCTCTCTTCGCCCTCACCGAGGGGCTTTAGAATCCACTCCCCGTCCGGTCCCGCCACGCAGGAGCCGCCAGCGAGAAGCACTTCGTCTTCGTCGCGGATGAAGGCGCTTCGGTGGGGAAAGTCATGGGGCACGTCACGGCCCCGGAGCACCGAGCTCACGGAGAGCACGAAAGATCGTCCTTCCCGAGCCAAAAAGCGCGTGACCGGCTCCGTGTTTCGGGGACTCCCCGGCCAGAGGGCCACGTGCAGCGTCTCACCCCGCTCATACAGGGCGGCCCGAGCCAAAGGCATCCAGTTTTCCCAGCAGTTGAGCGCTCCCACCCGGAAACCGCCGTGCGGGTGGACCTCGAGCCCATGGGCGTCGCCGATAGACCAGGCCAAACGCTCTTCGTAGGTCGGCATCAACTTGCGATGTGAGGAGAGAATTTCCCCCTTGGGGCCGATCGAGAGAGCACTAGCGAAAATCGAACGGCCCCTTCGAGGTCCACCCGCACGGCGGTTTCCGGGTGGGAGCGCTCAACTGCTGGGAAAACTGGATGCCTTTGGCTCGGGCCGC
>JBCBRU010000923.1:0-2123 GCA_039819565.1 Myxococcota bacterium
CGGTACGCGCGGGCGGGAGGAGGACACGACGGAAGCTGAAGCTAAAGTGCTTCACGTCTTTTTTGTTCCATGAGTTCGTGCCAGATCTCCTGACATGTCGTTGATCGCCCGCTTTGGCTCCTGGTTCGGACTCCTTCTCGTCGCTGCGTGCGCCGCGTCGACCCCCTCGGCCCCGCCTCCTTTGGAGAACGACGCGAACCCGCTTGACGGCTCATCGGACGCCAGCTCGGGAAGCGCCGGAACTGCGGTGGGAGGTCCCGGAATCGCGAGTGGTTCCCGAGCGCAGCTGGTGGGCGCCATCGCCGCCAACAGTGCTCCCTGCCGGAGCTGCACGGTGGACCTCACCGGCGTCGTCAAGGGCACTTTCCGGGGCGACATCGAGACGTGCGGAGACGGCGGAGCTGACCTGTACTACCCTCTCCGAAACCCGGTCATTCAGGTGGTCCAGGGCGAGCAGGCGCTGATGAGCTTTGCCGTTGACGTCGAGGGAGACATTACCGGCGATCGCTCCTTCGCGGCCACCTTGGGTCAGGACGCGAAACCCGACGGCTGGGAGCTCGCCCTGCTGTGGATCACGGACGCGAGCGGGCGACCCTGTGCCTCTCTGCTGGAGATCGTACGCTGAGTCCCACCGCCAAAGTTGCTCTCGCCGCGGTTGGAGGCTTGATTGTCATCGGTGGGGCGGTAAGTCCGTTCATCCTTCGAGCTCTCAATGAGGCCAAGATGGCCGAGGGTCGAGCCAATCTTGAGGCCATTGTCGCCGGTCTCGAAAAGCTCCGCGCGGACCACGGGGGGTTCGTGTCTCTCGCAGCGTACCCGGATCCGCATGGTCTCAGTGTGGCCGAGCAGCTGTGGAGCGTGCCTCCGTGTCCGACCGCTTGCAGCCGTGAGGGCATTGAGGGTTGCGCAAGCTTCGACTGCGTCGGCTTTCATCCCCATGGCGACGATGCCTTCTTCTCGTACGCATGCCGAGTCTCCACGGACGGGCAGGCGGTGACCTGTGCCGCGCTCGGCGACCTCGACGGAGACGGCCAGCGGAGTCTGCAGGTGCGCCGACGACGGGGTCCGAAGGGTGAAGTCGCGCCTATCCCAAGCTTCGGTGGGTTGGCCCCAGAGTGCTCTCTTTCGACAGAGGCGACCACCTCTCGCTGCCCGGAAGCGGTCTATTGACGGGACGGGCTGCTAAGGGCGCGAAAGGGTTGTAGAGGCTTCGAGATGCACGTAGTCCCGAGTCTTCTCAGGGATCTGGCAACCCAGGCAGTCTGTTTGGTACACGAGCCGAGGTGCACCGGTCGCGAAGCCTGAGGTCTTGCTCAAGCTGCGCTTCCCCGCCGGGAGTCGGCGTCGCCGGCCCACGGAAGGTGGAGGCCAAGACGGTCGGCCGCGACGAGGTGAGTGGAGTCCGACCCAAGGCTCCAGCTCCACTCCGAGGGGACGAAGCGGACGTGCCCCGCCGGACAGCCGCCCCTCTCGTTCCACCGCGCCGGAGCGAAGCACCGGCCGGATATAGGCTCTTCCGGTCCGGGACGGAGCTCCATACGCGATCTCGGGTGCACCCCCAGCCTACCGTTGGACAGGCGTTCGGTTAGTACAAGGCCGAGGCTCCGAGGCTTGACCCGCTACGGGGAGTCTTCGACAACTGCAGCGATGACCACCGCCGAGCTGACCCTCCCCGAGCTTCCCTACGAGCAGTGGGAAGACACGAAGGCTACCTTGCATCTCGTGAGCCAGATCATGGGCAAGATCAAACTGGCCCATCATCCGAAGCTGCCCCACTGGTGGCATATCACCCTTCGCGTCACGCCCCGCGGTATCAGCACCCAGACGATTCCCACCGCCAGCGGTCATAACTTCGAGATCGAGCTCAACGTTCCTCACCTTCAGCTTCGCCTTGCGAGTAGCAACGGTCAGGAGGCGTCGATTGAACTCAAGGGGCTTTCGGTCGCCGCCGTGTACGAGCGAACGATGTCTGCCCTCGAGAAGATTGGGCATCCAACCGAGATTCTTGCCAAGCCCTACGGCAACCCTCACTCTACCATCCCTTTTGCCGAAGACGATACGCACAAGAGCTGGGACCACAACGCGATCCGGAAGTGGTGGAAGGTTCTCTTGTTCCTTGACGA
>JBCBRU010000924.1:0-2096 GCA_039819565.1 Myxococcota bacterium
CAACGTGGCGCCCGGAGCCATCAAGACGCCCATGACGAGCGGGGACGGTATGCCCTTCTGGCTCAAACCCATCCGAAATCTCATCTTCCCTCCCACCACGAACGCTGGGGACCGGAGTCGATCGTCATCAAACGCGGCTTCGAAGAGTCGGGCAGCACCCTTCTCAGGGCTCGAGAAGATGAGATTTCGGATGGGTTTGAGCCAGAAGGGCATACCGTCCCCGCTCGTCATGGGCGTCTTGATGGCTCCGGGCGCCACGTTGAAGATGCGGACCTGAGACCACTCGGGGGCCTGCGCGATGGCGGTCATTGCGGCCGCCACTGCCACCTTAGACACGACGTACGATCCGAACAACCTTACAATTCTCTTTGGACGATGCAGGGTCGCGAAGTCGATCTCCTTGGCGCTACCGACGGGATCCGTCGAGGTGTTCACGACGACCGGATGAGCCGCAGCGTCGAAGAGCGGCTTGAGGTTTCGAGTGAGAAGGAGAGGGGCGAGCGTGTTGACCTCGTAGTGCATTTCGTTGCCCTGGGGTGACTGCCTCAGATCTCCCAAGAGAACGCCCGCGTTGTTGAACAGGACATCGATGTGTTCCCACTCCGATCGAATCTTGTGGGCCACCCGCTCGACCTCGCCCTGCGACGCGAGGTCGACGGCGAAGAACTCGAGGACGCTTGGAGCCACGGCCTCTTTAATCGCGACGACCCGCTCTGCCGAGCGCGCCAGTACCGCGACTCGATGCCCCTCCTGGATGAGCCTCTTGACGAGCTCGAACCCTATGCCCGTATGGCCGCCAGTCACGACAACGTTTGCCATCGGCTTCGAGGGTCCTCGGGGAAAGCCTCGGAAAGCAAGGACAGGTGGCGACAATACGCGGACGGCTCGCACGCTCGACGTGAGCTAGGTTGCCGATCGGGCCTCATCGGCGGCTAGGGTCGAGCTCAATCCCGGCGGGGCGCCCTCCGCAGCGACCGAGGGCATCTCTTTGGCACAGCGCACGAGTTCCTCCTTGAGGTGGTTCGCGGCGCGGGTTCGGTGCATGTCGGCGCGGAAGACGAGATAGATCGCGTCGCGATACACGGGTAGCCCAAAGTGGAGACGACGCAGGCGCTGGGGGGTGCCGTGGGCGGCGATGCGTCGAGGAATCAAGGCCGGACCGATCCCCGCCAGCGCGAGACTTTTAACCAGTCCGAAGTCGCCGCAGTTCAGCCGTCGCGAGGGCTCGAAGCCCTGCTTCGCCAGCTCCTCGAGGAGGGCCCGGCACTCGCTCACCCGGCCTGGAAAGATCAGAGGGTGATTCTCGAAGTAGCTGCGGGCGGCGTCGAGGTCGGTGAATCGAGCGCCGAGGGGACCGTAGTAGGCCTCGGGCTCGGAAATCTCCGGGCTGTCCGCGGGAGCTCCGACGAACACATCGACCGCATCCCGAAAGAGTTCGATCAGCACCAAGTCAGGGTGTCGGTGTGGGTTGACGACGATGCCGAAGTGGATGTCCCGCGAGACCACCGCCTCGAGCACCGAGGCGGAGCCGCCGTTGTGGAGGGTGACGTTGATGTCGGGCGCTTCCCGAAGCACGCGGTCGAGGAAGTCGGGCAGAAAGTAGGCGCCGAGCGACTCGTGGCACCCGATGACGAAGCTGCCTACGAGCCCGTGGTCCAAGCCGGAGATGCGCTCGACGGCCCGATCGAGCGCGCCCATGATCTCGTCGACGTGTTTGAGGAGCTCCTCGCCGGTCGAGGTGAGGAGCACCCCGGTGCTGTGACGTTGAAACAGCGTGGTGTTGAGGGAGCCTTCCAGCTGCTTCACGGCCACGCTGACCGCCGGCTGGCTCACTTTGAGCTGCCGCGCCGCGGAGGTCATGCTCCCCGCTCGCGCGATCTCACGGAAGTAGCGTAGCTGCGTGAGGTCCACGGCGCCGAGCCTAGCAGCCCGTTGATTGGGAGGTGTACGGCTGCTTGCTCGTAGATATCGAAGTCGACCACGCTCGGGCTTACCCTTCGCTCGGTCCGGGGAGTGGTCTTGGCTCGGACCTGGGGCAATCCGGGTTTCAGGCGGCAGGCGGGCGAGTGTTTGCGAAGGTCGGATCCTCCGCGTGG
>JBCBRU010000925.1:0-2048 GCA_039819565.1 Myxococcota bacterium
CCAGGAGGACCCGATAACTCACGAGCTGGCAGAATGTAGTCGGACTTTGTCAGTCTCGCCACCGCTGGAGCCGACTAGCCTGCCGCCACCATGAGCGACATCGAGGTCATTACTCATAGCGAACGGGTCGAAGCGCTCTTTGCACCCTTTCGCGACACTCTGGGTTCCGACTACCTCGGCTACCGCAACCACGTGTACCGGTGCATCAGCTACGCTATGTATTTCCACCCGGAGCAGGCCTCGCGTTCGATCGTCGAGACCGCGTTCGTTTACCACGACATCGGTCTTTGGACGGACCGGGCCTGCGCCTACCTCGAGCCGTCGGAGGCGCGGGCCCTCGAGGACAACGAGCGCTTCGGGTGGGGCTTTGATCCCGAAGCCCTTCGTGCCGCCATCCACTGGCACCACAAGATCACTCCCTATCGCGGTCCTCATGCGGCGATGGTCGAAGCGTGCCGAAAGGCGGATTGGATCGACGCCAACAAGGGCCTGCTTCGCAAAGGGCTCAGTCGGGCTCAGATCTCGAAAGTAGAGGCGGCGCTTCCCAACGAAGGATTTCACGATAGCTTGGTTCGGCTCGCGCGAGAGAACGGGGGCTCGACCTTGGGGGGGCTGCTTCAGGTGCTGAGGGGTATCGTGAAATGGTAGCCTACTTGACCTGCAGGCGTGTCACGGGGGTTGGGGCTCCAGCGGTGAGACGCGCGAGATAGACCTCGGCAGCGGGGTCCGGTCCCATCTCGATCACCGCCTCGAAGTGTTGCCGAGCCGAGGCAGATCCGGCTCGCCACGCCTCGAGGGCTTGGTCCCATTCGGGGCGCTGGCGCTGGCGCAGCTCGGCCTCGCGAGCGTCGAGGGCGTCGAGCACTTCGAAGACTTCGAGGATCTCGGTCTTTCCGGCGGGAATCACCCGATCCACGAGACGGAGCCGGAAGTCTCCGGAGCCAACCAGGGCCATCCGGGTGGGCCCGCTCACGAGGAGGGGCGTGCCGTAGAGCTTGGTCATGCCCTCGACGCGGCTCGCGACGTTGGCGACGTCCCCGATGATGCCGCGGTCCAGCCGCGTGGAGCCCCCGATGGCTCCCATCATCAGCCGGCCGGAGCTGATACCGCAACCTATCTTGACGGGAGCTATGTTCTCGTGGACGAGCTGAGTGTTGAGGGCGTGGGTCCCCGCGAGCATGGCGAGCGCTCCTTTCACGGCAAGATGTGCCGTGGGGAACAGGGCGACGATGCCATCTCCCAAGAGCTGGTGAACGAACCCCTCATAGCGGTGAATGGCGGGCTCGACGTGTTGCAGATAGCGATTTACGAAGGAGAAGGTGCCCTCCGGGCCGAGTCCTTCGGCGCGCGCCGAAAAGTCGCGAATGTCGGCAAACAGGACCGAGAACTCGCCTGAGACGGCATCGCCACGATGGACGTCGAGGACCGAGGACTTTCCCAGGGCATCCAAAAACTGAGGAGGGACAAAACGCGCAAAGGACTCTGCAAGCTGGGTTTGTCCGTCGTAGGCGCTCCGTAGATCTTCGAAAAGGCGGGCGTTTTCCAGAGAAACGGTCGCTTGACCAGCCAGGAGCTCGGCGAGCTCTACGTGGTCCTTTCGAAAGGCGGCGGTGGCCAGCGTGTTTTCGAGGTAGAGGACGCCTTGAAGCTCGGTGCCCTTGAAAAGGGGGACGCACAAGACGGACACCGGGCGATCGTAGGCTTCGCCCAGCTCGGCGTGTTCCCACGCGTTGTCGAGACGGACGGCAGAGCGCTGGGTGGTGGCCCGGCGGACCAAGCCGGCCGCCCGGGTAAGCGACTCGTCCAACGAAGAGGCGGATTCTCGCTCCCAGATCGTGGTCTCGGAGCCCTCCAGCTCCGCCACCACCCGAAGGTCTCCCTCGTAAGGAGCGACCAGCGCGGCGAAATTTGCCCCCGTGGTCTCTACCGCCGTCTCGACGAGCGACCGAATCAGACCACTCAGACGCATCTGGCTGGAGATGGCGCGAGCCGCCTTCAGCGCGGCGGCCGCGTCCAACGCCCGCGTGTCGAAATCAACGAAAGAGGGG
>JBCBRU010000926.1:0-2045 GCA_039819565.1 Myxococcota bacterium
TGCATGGACTTTTTAAAATCATCGCCGTAGTTGATAATGTCCGAAGATATCATCTCGCGCAGCAGGTCATTCCCCTCACGGGTTCTCTCACCCACCCCTGCAAATACAGACAGCCAGCGGCGAGCTCTGGAGGAGTTGGAGCGCTGCCACCAAGATGCACCCGACGACGTCGAGACGCTGGTCCTTCTGGCTCCTCTCCTGCGCGACGTTGGGGAGCTCGAGCGGGCCTTCGATGCCTACGGCGAGCTGGCGCGGGCGTTCAGCCGCGTTCCTTCCCCGGGCCCTCACGAGAGCCTCTCCGTCGCCCAGCTGACGGCGGGCTCGGGGGGTGAAGAGGAGCCCACGACCGAGGTCTTCGACCTTCCCGATGGGGTAGCCGAGACTGAGACGATCGCCGAGCTGATGGGCCAGGCCGATCTCTATACGCAGTACGGCTTCCCGATGCGGGCCATGGCCCGCCTCCGCGAGGTCTTGAATATCGACCCTTCTCACCCTCGAGCCCGAGAAAAGCTCAGGGAAATAGAAGCATTGACCTCGCAACCCGGGGGCGTCGGCCAGTCCGTTGGTCCCGGGGAGTCCCGACCTCCGCCCGGCGAGGGCCAGTCATCAGGAGCGAAGACGTCACATCCCACGGGGAGGATCGACCTCTCGGATCTGCAGGACGGACTGGAGGAGGTTTACTTCTTCATGGCCCAGGACCTCCACGACGAAGCGAGCCAAGTGCTCGGCCAGCTAGAGGACGGGTACTCCGGGGACCCGCGACTGGTTCAGGTGCGTGCGCAACTCGATGCTCACCGGGGCCGCGCCTCGGACGGCCGCCGTCCGAGCGAAGAGAGCGACTGAGTCATCGAGGGCCGGGAGCGATCTCCCTCGCATATCGAAGCGCAGGTGTTACGGAGACTGGTTGTCTGGCGCGGCAGGGGGGAATCTACCTTGGTCTGATCACTGGTGGCGGGTTCTGCCGCCGAGTCGGCGGTTCTTGCCTCGCTTTCTCGCCAGAGCGGAACAAAGCTATATCCATGAGGTTGGCTCGACTCTTGATGGATACGAGGACGTGTTCCGCAAGAGATATCTCCTCTACGCAGCCCTTGCCTGCTCCAGCTGTGGCGACGACGCGAACGATCCGGGCGTCGCGGACGACGCGGGCATCCTTCCCGATGCTGGTGCGGTGGTCGACGCGGGCACCGACACCGATGCGGGTGCCGAGGCCGACGCCGGCGCGGGATCCGACGCCGGCGCAGAAGCCGACGCTGGGGCAGCCGCCGATGGAGGGGTCACCCCCGCCGAGTGCGAGTCGACGGTCGCGGCCTTCATGACCCTCGGCTCTGCCAACCCCAATCTAGCCGAGCCCTTCGTCAGCGCCACCTGTGACGGCACGACGGTCGTGGTCTCTTCGAACTCGATTCCCGATTTCCCGTACGTCCAGACGTCTCCCGGCGACCCGCGGGAGTTCCTCAACGACTATTCCTTCCCCTTGGTGCCGACGGTGGCCGCGGAGCCCTCAGAGGTCCCTAGACTCGGGGCCCTAGGCGTCGCCGTGAACGGAATCCCCATCTTCGGGCAGGCCGAAGGGACGGGCGGCGACGTCATGTCCCTCGGGGGTGGATTCACCGAGTGTGGTGGCCACAACGGACCAACTGGGTACCACTATCACACCTTCGATGTCACCGGGAGCGACCAGTGCCGTTTCTCTATGGAAGACCTCGCGAATGGCCCGGTGCTCTATGGATACGCCTTCGATGGATTCAAGATCTACGGGACCTTCGATTACTCGTCCTCCTATATGCTCACCGACGCCTCTCTCTTCGCTACCGACACCTGGGCTGCCCATACATACATCGAGGGCTCCGGCGACCTTGACGAGTGCAACGGGCGCTTCAACGAGATGGGAGAATACGCCTACTACACTACCGAGACCTTTCCCTATACGGTCGGCTGCTTCCGTGGCGTACCGGCTGAGAATGGCTTCTGCGCCGGCGTCGGATCCCGCGCCGGCGTCGGCCTCGGCACCCGCATCGGTGTCGGTGCCCGCGTCGACCACCGCA
>JBCBRU010000927.1:0-2034 GCA_039819565.1 Myxococcota bacterium
AGGGAGCTGGGTGGGCCCCAGCGACTGAGGAGCCCGAAAGGGCGGCCGTAGGCCGCGGTGCGGGCCTGGTCGGCGAGGGCCCGCGTCAATCGATCAGGACTCCTGTGGCGAGGTACTAGGCCCTGGGTTTTAAAGCGAGCTCAGCCTCATTCCGAATCGGGAGCGCCTCCAAGAAGCGCGAGACTTCGGACGGGCTCTCGAGGATGTGAACCGACATCTCGGCCCGAAGAGCCTCCGCCCAGCCACGCCTCTGGCGCCGCTTTCGATGAAAGGTCGTCAAGGCATAGAGCAATATAGACTGCGAGCCGAAGAGCATTCGAAAGCTCTCTCGAGCGCTCCCTGGCCCGTACACGGGGCGACCGCTCCAGCTCCGATCGAAGCTGCGGACGACGAGCCGGGGAAGGGTGATTCGCAGGGGCAGATCGAGGAACACCAGGCCCTCGGCCCGGGCCACCACCTGCTCTCGGACCGCTGAGTAGTTTCCATCACACACCCAACCGTCGGGGTGCGCGTCGAGCCAGTCCCGAACCTTCCGAGCGAGCTCCTCGTCATCGATCGAGTCCCATCCGCCCGCATGGCGGACGGCATCGAGCTGAAGCACCGGGAGGTTGAGCCTCTCTCCGAGAAGGCGGGAGAGGGTCGTCTTCCCGGAGCCACTCGCACCCCAGAGCGACCATCTCCTAGGTATCTCCTCCGTCAAAGCGGTCGGAAGGTCGCACGGGAATCTGAGAGCGTCGAGTCAGGCGTAGCGCTTGCTCGAGGTCGGCGCGGTCGACGGGCTTCGTGATGTAGCCGTCCATGCCGGCGCGAAGACACCGGTCACGATCCCCCCGCATCGCATGAGCGGTCAGGGCCACGATCACGACTTCGCTCCGGTCGGGCCCGAGACCACGGATGGCTTGGGTGGCCTGTAGCCGTCCATCTCAGGCATCTGCACGTCCATCAGCACGACATCATAGGCCTTCGACTGCACCGCCTCGACGGCCTCCAAGCCGTCCGAGGCCGTGTCCGCCCGGTGGCCGAGGCGCTCGACGAGACGCGACGCCACCTTTCGGTTCACCGGGTTGTCGTCGACGATCAAAATCGAGAGCTCTCGCGCCAACACCGAATCTTGACCCTCTGGCTCCGCGTCCGGCGACGCAGGCGCCCGAGCGGCGGGGAGCGGCACCCAGAAGTAGAAGGTTGAGCCGCGTCCGGGCTCGCTGTCGACGTCGAGACGCCCCTCCATCAGCTCTACGAGCTGGCGAGAAATGGATAGGCCCAGGCCGGTACCTCCGAAGCGTCGAGAGTGAGAGGCGTCCACCTGGCTAAACGAATCGAAGAGGTCCGCCTGCTTGTCCTTGGGAATGCCAATGCCGGTATCAAGGACTGAAAAACATACGGCGTCCGGATACCTATCCTCCCTGCGGACCGACACCGTCACTCCCCCTTCGAGAGTAAACTTCACGGCATTCCCCACGAGATTCATCAGGACCTGGCGGATCCGACTCCCATCTCCGAACACCCACCGCGGAAGACCTTCTTCACAGCGATAGCTGAGGCTGAGATTCTTCTCGCGCGCCATCGGAGCGAGGATCTCAACGACGTCGCGCACCCCCGACTCGAGTTCGAAGTCGAAGGGGTCGACCTCCAGTCGTCCCGCTTCGATCTTCGAAAAATCGAGAACGTCATTCAGGACCGTCAGGAGAGCTCCCGCCGATCGTCGAATCGTCTCGATATAGTCGCGGTCCTCGCTCTTCAGGTCCGAGTCGAGCAAGAGTTCGCTCATCCCGATGATGCCGTTCATCGGCGTCCGGATCTCGTGACTCATGTTAGCGAGGAACTCACTTTTGGCGCGGTTCGCGGCCTCGATACGCTCCCGGGCTTCCACCTCGTCGTGCACGTCGAGATGCTGCCCGATCATGCGGAGGATATTGCCGGCCTCGTCGCGCCAAAAGTGAGTTCCTCGCTAACATGAGTCACGAGATCCGGACGCCGATGAACGGCATCATCGGGATGAGCGAACTCTTGCTCGACTCGGACCTGAAGAGCGAG
>JBCBRU010000928.1:0-2030 GCA_039819565.1 Myxococcota bacterium
CTCAACATCAGAAACACCAGCACCCCGGTCGCGGAGACGTAGAGCCAGACCGGGAAGGTGATGCGGGCCAGGCGCCGATGACGATCGAACTGGCCCGACAATGACAGATAGAACGTGGTGAGAACCATAGGCAGAGCGGGGATCGAAAGAAGAACATGAGAGGCGAGGAGACTGAGGTAAGCCACCCGAATAGGCCCCTCGCCGCCGAACTTTGTGTCGCCGTGGAGGGCGTGGTGGGCGATGTAGCCCATCAGAAATACCGTCGAAAACGCGAAGGCTCCCGCCATGAACCGCGAATGCCCCCGGCGCTCTCCCCTCCGAATGGCGCGAATCCCGAGGACGAGACACGTCGCCGAGCCCGCGTTCATCACGGCGTTCATTCCGGGAAGAAATCCGAAGGCTTCCGTCGCTGGCGACGCTTCGCGGAAGTACAGCAGCCAAAACAAGAAACCACAGGCGGCAACACTGACTGCGCCAATGGCCCAAATCGGGGCCGAGGACTCGCGTACCGTCACTACGCCCATGTCTCTCCGGAGGACGCGGTCAGGCAACCGGAGGCCGGCTCAGAATCTTCTTGAGCGCGCGCTGCGTAGGGAAGCCCCGGAAGAGAAAGACCTGAGGGTGGTCGTCGCAGCGGGCCGCGAGCGAAGGGTCCTTGACGAGGGACCGGTCGATCCCGAGGCGAAGCTCGGGTTCAGGATGCTCCTCCAACTCGTCAAGGCGTCGATGGAGGGCGCCGCGATGGAATCGGTGAAAGAGCTCAATCTCGAGGCGCCGCCCGTCGTCCGCGACAAGGGCAAAATCGGGTACGCGCACCCCCGTCGCCCCCGAGGTGCGCGGCGAAGGCGCCAAATCCACCGTCCACCCCGGCGCGCTCAGCCCTTCTGCGGCGGCTCTGAGCTCGTCCGGCACGTGGCCCGCGCCGCCGGCGAAGCGACCGGTTAAGGGATCGGCATCGGTGAGCTCGAGGGTGGCCGGAGCACGGCGAGGCAGCCGCACTTCGGCCTCGAGGCGCCACTTCGGGAGGGTAGGAACCACGGTGAGGAAGCTGGCCAGCTGAAGGCCGTAGCTCTTGGCCCCTTCGAAGAGCGCGGCGGGGCCGTCCACCGTCAGCCTCAACTCATCCCCAAGGCGTGCTCGATCGGCGGTGGCCACCAGGCGGCAGAACCGCATGAAGCGGAGCACGCGACGCACTTCGGGACGCCCCAGTGGAGGTAGGTCTAGGGTGATGGCACGGGCGTGGAGCACCAAGCCCTGGGCCAACGCAAGGTCGTAACGGTCGAGGAGCGCCGCCGCGTCCAAAGCATCGAAAGCCAAGATCGGCCGAGCTTCGGGCAGATCCGCGTGGAGGTCTTCACGAAGCTTATCCAAGGGGACCCCGACCTCGGCGGCCACGGTCTCGGCGAAGTTCTCCGCGGACATCTCAGGAGACACCGAACGGAGAACGCTCATCGAAGCCTCGAAAGCGCGGTTTCGCTTCTCTGCCACCGCCTCATCGGGCTCCGCGACCTCCAAACGGTCCGTCAAAAGCTTGACCAAGCCCCGCGCCACCTTGGGCTTCTTCGCTCCAAGGGCCAGAGCGGAGAGCGCCTCGTCGATCTCTCGCTTCGGTCGACCGGGAGCCTCCTCGGCGAGGCCCACCATCGCCTCAGCCAGAGGTTGGAGCGCTTTATCCGCCCGATCGAGGAACTTTGGCCGCACCCTCCCCTTACGCATCGAAAAGAGGAGGAGGTCTCGAGTCAGCACGCGTCGCCCTCCTCCGAGGACGGCGATTGGGCTCGCCCATAGGCTTCGTGCTGCCTTCGACGTTCAGAGATCCCGGACTCTGCGGCGACATCCGAGACGACCTCATAGAGCACCGCACGCTTACCCTCACGGCGCCGCAAGATTCGCCCCAGACGCTGCACGTGTTCACGGACGCTCCCACTCCCACTGAGAACCACCCCGACTCGAGCCTCGGGAACATCGACCCCTTCGTTCAGGACCTTGGCGGTGACGAGCACCCTCAGGGACCCATCGGCGAACCCTTC
>JBCBRU010000929.1:0-2021 GCA_039819565.1 Myxococcota bacterium
CATCGGCTCCACCGAGCAGCATGGTCCCTCGGGCCTCATTGGGACCGACGCCTTGTGCCCAGATGGTGTTGTGCCGAGCCCACCGAAAAAGTTGGGCCCACGAGCACACCGTCCGGCCGCCGAGCCTCAGCGGCCCGAGCGATGCCCTCAGGGCACAAGGCGTCGGTCCCAATGAGGCCCGAGGGACCATGCTGCTCGGTGGAGCCGATGGGAATGACGATCGCGTCCGACCTCCGAAGGTAGTCTTCGACCTCTGGCCAGGCAGAAAGAGAGAGCTGCATGCGGGTCGTTGATAGCGGCCGAAGCCGGCTGCGTCTATCGAGGCCCAACCACGGCGCCCGCCCGCGGGCTCTCCCGAGTCAGCCGTCGCGTCCCGCGGGCTTCGTATCCGGGAGGTGCACGACCTCCGCCGCACGGTCCGGATCTCGTGGCCAGCTCCGCTCGGGAGGGTTGAGGGGGTCGGGGCCGAGGACCACCAGCTCTTCGAAGCCTCGCTCCAGCGCCTGCTTGCGGAGTCTCCCCGGCTTGTCCTTCTTCGGGTGAAGCTCTACCCGCTGTCCGGCTTCCCGAAGAGCATAGGCGAGCCGCACGGCCTCACGCTGCCGGTCCGGGGTGACGAAGCCCACCAGGACATCGGCCACGTCTGGGAGAGGGGGAAACATCTCCTTTTCCTCCATCACCACGAGGATCCGCTCGAGCCCGATGGAGAAGCCACACGCGGGGACATCGCGACCCGAGAACATGCCGATGAGGCCGTCGTAGCGACCTCCGCCGCCCAGGGATCCGGAGAGCTCCGGGTGCACGATCTCGAAAATGCAGCCGGTGTAGTAGCCAAGTCCCCGGGCTAAGGTCGCATTGAAACGGAGCTTGCCCTTTCCCGGGGTCTCTTCCACCAGCTCGAGCACGGAGCGAAGCTCGGCGCATGCCGCTCGTCCGGCCTCGTGTTCGCCCAAGGCGGCCTCCACCGCGTCGAGCGCGGCATCGCCAAGAACGATGTCGAGGAGACGGTCGGCCGCGCCCGCCTCGACGCCCTTGTCCACCATCTCCTTGGCGACGCCGGCACGCTCGATCTTGTCCAGTTTATCCAGAGCCACGATGGCCGCCGTCTCCAACGCGAGCGGAATCCCCGCCACCTCGACCAGAGCCCGAAGCAGGCCGCGGTGATTGAGGCGAATCTCACTGGACTCGAAGCCCAGCTCATCGAGACAGCTCGAGACCGCTCCCACCACCTCGGCCTCGACGGTGGGGCCTGCAGCCCCGACGACGTCCACATCGCACTGATAGAACTCGCGGAAGCGCCCTCGACCGGGGGAGTCGGCCCGCCAAACGGGCTGGATCTGGTACCGGCGAAACACGCTCGGAAGCCGCCCCGCGTGGGCGGCGTAGACGCGGGCCAGAGGCACGGTGAGGTCATAGCGAAGCCCCATGTCCGCGAGAAGTCGCTCCGCGCCGGGCGCGGTCTCTCCCGACCTCCCCACGATCACGTGGGCCGGGTTTTGTAGATGCTCCGCGGCGTCCCGAATCCCCGTCACGAGGTTCTGCCCGCGGTGAAGGATCTTGAAGACCAGCTGGTCTCCCTCGTCACCGTACTTTCCGAGTAGGGTATCCAGCCGCTCAAAGCTCGGCGTTTCCAGGGGCGAGAAGCCATGCGCTTCGTAGACTCGGCGGATGACGTCGACCACGTAGCGACGCCGCCGAAGGTCTGCAGGGAGGAAGTCCCGCGTCCCCTTCGCCGGCTTCGTCTGGGCTTTCTGAGCCATGGGGGCGAGATACCCATTCGACGCCGCCGAAGCCAGTCGAGATCGAGACGAGACCTTCAGACGGAGGACATGCCACGAAACCGACCGGGGGGGCCCGAGGGACTACATCCGCCCGGCGAGGCGGCTTACAATTCACGCCGGGCGATCGGTCCCCTGTCAGGTTGATGAGTTGCATAAGTGGTGAGGCAGTTTTCGCCCCTGGCGTTCACGTGAGAAGGGCGCATATTGGCCATATGCAACCGACGAGAGGCGAAGCCGGCG
>JBCBRU010000930.1:0-2004 GCA_039819565.1 Myxococcota bacterium
CGACCCGCTTCATCCGCCGGAGTATCCGGGAGTAGGACCATGAACTCTTCCCCGCCGTACCGCCCCACCGCATCGTACTCTCGCACGACCCCGCTCACCCGGAGCGCCGCTTCCCGAAGCACGTCGTCTCCGGCTTGATGGCCGTAGGTGTCGTTGATGCGCTTGAAGTGATCGAGGTCGAGCATGGCGAGACTGAGCGGGGTGGCGCGTCGCAGCAGATAGCTGAACAGCTCCGCCAGCCGCTCTTCGAGGGCCCTTCGATTCAAGACCCCGGTCAGGCCGTCTCGACTCGCGAGCTCCTGCAGCTGACGCTGGGCGTCTCTCATGCTCGCCTGTAGATCGAGGATCCGCCGACCGGTGCGCAGCCGCGCCAAGAGCTCTCCCGAGTCGAAAGGTTTGGTGACGTAGTCGTCGGCGCCCGCCTCGAGACCCTGGGCAATGTTGGACTTCTCGGTCTTGCCGGTGATCAGGATCAGGTAGGTGTACAGTTCGCCTTCGTAGGCGCGGATACGGCCGCACAGCTCGGGGCCAGACAGCCCCGGCATCGACCAGTCCGAAAGCACGATCGGATAGTAGTCGCCCTGGAAGGCATCCCAGCCTTGATCGCCGTCCTCGGCGACGTCCACTTGGTAGCCATTCTTCCGCAAAAGGAAGGCGAGACGCGCCCTGGTCACGGCGTCATCCTCAACGACGAGGATCTTCAGGGCTTCATCCAAGACGCGGGCCTCCAGCTTGCTCCGGGTACGCGAGTACCTGGGGCAAACAGCACAATCGGACCCTCACCAGCGAAGTTGAGGACGAAGCCGCGCGATCGATGTCATGTTCGAGGATATGAGCTCCGCATTCGCGCCCGGGTTCCTCGTAGCGGCGCCCGGGCTCCGGGATCCGAACTTTCGCGAGTCCGTGGTCCTGCTCGTCGATCACAAGCCGGAGGGTGCTCTCGGCTTTGTGGTGAACCGTCCGTCGGAAGTCTCCTTCGCGAGCGTCCTCAAAGAGCTCGAGCTGATCGAGGAGGGTGAGGACCACCCCGAGGTGCCGGTGCTTCTCGGGGGACCGGTCCACCCTCACACCGGTTGGATCGTCTACGACCCACGCCGCCGCGACGTCCCGGAGGAGGCGCGCATCTCGGTGGACGAGGATCTTCAGGTGTCCGCGTCGCGCTCCGTCCTCGAAGACCTAGCCCGCTCGGACGACGGTGAACGTCACATCTTGGTGCTCGGCTACTCCGGATGGGGTGCCGGTCAGCTCGACGCCGAAGTTCGCGAGGGTTCGTGGATCCCCGTTTCGCTGGACGCCAAAGTCGTGTTCGACACGCCGTACCCGGAGCGCTGGGCGGCCGCGCTGGCGCAGCTCGGCATCGACCCGCGCCAGATCGTCAGCACTGGCCTCGCCTAGAAGCAGGTGGGGAGCGCCTCAGCGGAGGCGACGCCAAAGGCTCGTGTAGGAGATGCCGAGGGCCGCCGAGGCGTCCTTGAGGCTTCCCCACTCGCGAACCGCGGCGTGGATGTGAGAGCGCTCGAACTGGGCCCGGGCGTCTCGAAGCGGCTGAATCTCTTCGATCGTGGTCGGCAGAGGCGGCCCGCAGGGCGGACCCTCCGGCGGCGCATAGCTCTGAAGGTGGCCGTGAAAGAGCTGCAGCCGGGCTTCGCGGAGGGCCTGAGCCACGCCGTCGTGCTCGGACCGATAGCCCCGAATCTCGTGCACCTCGATGGCGACGAGGAGCCACTCGGCGAGCGCCTCCTGGCTGGGCTCGGCGTCGAGCCAGCGCACGTGACCGCGCCCGAGAATCATGCGGGCGGCCGCTTCGTCGTCCTCACGCCCCGCTCCGATCACGAGGGTGGGGACGCGGAGAACCGCGGTCGACTCGGTCCAGCGAAGGAGGTCGGTCAGGAAGGGGCCGGAGGCCCCGACGCTCACCACCAGACCCCCCAGCTGACCGGGCCCCGCGGTTCTCCGCGTCCCCACCCTCGTGATCGGAGCGGGGCGTGAGGACGACGAAGCGGC
>JBCBRU010000931.1:0-1977 GCA_039819565.1 Myxococcota bacterium
AGGGCTGGGCATCGTGCCGAGCCCTTGCGCATGACGGGGACACGCTCTCGAAAGCTGGGGTGGGAGGCGGTGGCCACTGCCGCCAAAGCGCGGAAGGCGCTCTCGAGGGCCTCGGGCCCTCGACCCAGACGCCCAAGCGCACAGCCCGCAAGGAAGTCGGCCCGGAGCTCTTCATTCCAGGCCGGTTCGAGCTTTGACCTTAGGGCGCGGGCGGCGGTCAGGTGGTGCCCCACCTCGTGAGCCAGAACCCCAAAGCTCGCCCCGGGGCCGAAACGTTCGTTGAGCGCGTCCATGAAGCGACGGGCGTAGACGATCTTGGCTCGGGTCGCGGCTCCGCGCTTTGAGAGCGAAACCCACGTAAAGGCGTTATTCCCGGCGGTGGGATTCGAAAACAGCGCGCCCTCGCCGCAATCGCGAGTGGGGCAGAGAGCATCATAGGCCGCCTGGACCTCGGCCAGGGCCCGCAACGAAGGCTCAGCGTCGTGGGCGGGATCGTACGCGCCCAGAGTGCGCCCTTCGCATGCTGGAGGAGCGGGCGCGGCTGCCGCCGCAGCCGCTAGGAGCCATCCGCCAAGCCCCGCGCTCACTCAGGGGACTCTCCACCACCGAAGGGTGAGAGTCGACGCCCGACTCGGACCACGAGCTCTTCCACGGAGTCCTCCACCGGTACCCCAAAGGTATCGAGGTCTTCGTGAGCGCGCCCGTACTCGACGCTGCGTCGGGCAAGTAGCTGTTCGAGGATTTCCATCGCTCGCGGGTAACCGCGCATCGGTCGCTGATCCCCCTGAGCCCGGACCCGAGCCATATGATCCTGCGGCGACGTTCTGAGCCACACCACGTGGAACTCGCGGAGAAGAAAGGCGTAGGTCTCGGCCGCGTCCACGATGCCGCCGGGGGCGGCCACGACGCACGGCTGACCCTCCGTCACCAGATTCTCGATGCAGCTCCGCTCCAGGCTCCGAAAGCCCTCTTCGCCGTACAGGGAGAAAATCTCCGACACCGAGAGGCCGCTCATCTCCTCCACCTCTCGCGCAACCTCGACAAAGCGGGCTCCAGTGCGCTCTGCGAGAGCGCGGCCCAAAGTGCTCTTGCCCGCGCCGCGCAGGCCTACGAGCGCCACCCGGGGGGTGTCCGGCGTGGCGTCGAGGAGCGTTCGAACGCGCTCCAAAACCTCGGGAGACGCGGACTCTAGGCGTTGAAGCAGAGCCTGGGTCTCAGTGGAGACCCGCGGCTCGCCGTCCAGGAGCTCCCCGAAAGTCACCCCCGTGACCTGCACGATGGACCGTAAACGAGCCACCGAGACGTTCCCCGTGCCCCCCTCGAGCTGAGCAAGGAAGCGCTCGGAGACCCCGGATCGCTCCGCGAGCGCCCGGCGGGTCAGACCGAGGCGTCGACGGGCGGCCCGCACCCGGTCCCCCAGAGCGACCAGGAAGCGAGCGCCCTCGGTGCGCGCGGCAGCCTCAGGCGTGGGCGAGCTGGACGTACTCGAAGTCACCGGGACGATTGTCGATACCCTTGGCGGGCGGAGCGATCCAGCCCGCGAACTTCCCCTTCTCGAGCTCGGGGCGCATCAGCGAAGCGATGAACTCGCCGTCCTCTCGGGACGGAAGCCACCCGGTTCGGCGAGCTTCGAAAGCCTCGGGGCTGAGAAGCTCGCCGTTCGGAGAGGCCCGCACCGCCTTGAACTCGCCGATGTGACGATGAAAAGCTACGTGGGGGAGCCGAATCGCGAAGTCGAGGCCGTGGGCCGAGATCACCTTGTTCCAACGCTCGATACCCTTCTGAGCGTTCGCCACGTAGTCGTCGCGCAGACGCATGTTGAGCGCCGTGAGGGCCGGCTCGTCCACCCAGGTCATAGCGCCGCCAACGCCTTCAACGCGGGCTTGAAGGGGCGCTACCGAGAGACTCGGATCGAGGACGACCATCAGCTGGTGGACGCTACCTATCCGGTCCTTCGGCTCGTGTACGGCGCTATGA
>JBCBRU010000932.1:0-1975 GCA_039819565.1 Myxococcota bacterium
GATTTGGAGATGAATGGCGATGTCGAGTCAGGCTTTTCGTGAAACGATTCGACGACGAGGTGAGCGTATCGGGCATACGCGATCGAGGAGAGGCAAAGCCGGTCGGAGCGTTTCACGGAAAGACCGGCCGACAGCGCCGTGCAGCTCCAGATCAACGGGCTGCTAAGCAGGAACCTTGGTAAACACTCTCGGCCGCGTCATAGCGCGCACGGCCCGCATGACGACGCTCCGAGACCGTCCTTCCCACCGAGTTAGATGGATCTCTCTTCTCCTCCCCGATGGGCGTACTCTTCGGAGAGATCCACCTCGTCATCCACGACACCTATATCTCCACGTAGGGCCCAGCTCGACCCGAGACGTTCTTGCCTCAGATAAGTCTCGACAGCGAAGATATTTAACTAAGCAGCGTCTATACGTCATCGAACGCTAGCCTCGCCCATCTTTGGGTGTCGAGAACTTTTCTGCGCTTCGTAGCACCCAAGCCGGAGTTGTGGTCACCTCCTCGAGGGCGGCGCTGCTGGCGTCGGTGCCCGCCTCTTCCCAAAACACGCGTTCGATGCGAAGCCCGGTCGTGGTGTGTCATCTCCGGGGCCGTGCCCCTTGAGACCGGAGGCTCAGATGTCTCTTCGAAGGCCAAGTCCATAGTGCTAGGGTCAACCCTGGCTATGCTTCCGTCTTAGGTCGGACGTGAGGAACTCAGCGAGCCCTAGACCTCAACCTAGATCCGCCCGCGGAGGCCCTATCGCGGTGCCGTCGTCCGGGGTTTCGAAGACCGAACCGTGGTTCGAACGAGGACGAGGTCTCTCATCGAGTCGAAGGAGATTTGGGGCGTCACGGAGTATGAGAGGCATGAGGGTCGGCGCGCGAGTCGGCGTAGGCCGTGGGACGGTTCTTGGCCACGGCCGTAGCGCATTCGCTTCGCGGAGGCTCGACGCAGGCGCTTTCGCCCTGACAACCCCCGTGAGAAGGGCTTCCCGGTTGTGCGGTCCGTGCTATGGGGGCGCAACGTGGAGATGAGCATCGAGCCTCGAATCGAGGCACTGGCCCAGCGACTCAAAGACACATCTTTGAAGCCCCACGCGGGTCTGACTCCGGAGTCGACCGATCGGGCCGAGGTCGACCAACTCGAGCGGGCCGCGGAAGACGCGCTCAGCGCCTGGCGCGAGATCGAAGACCCCGACGACCGGCAAGCGCAGGGCGCCCTGCTGGCCATGCTGGTGGGCAGGAGCGCGGCGATCTTACACGCGCACGGCCGTCCGAGAGGCGCAGCCCTGATTCGGACCGCCAGCGAGCTCAACCCGCAGGACGCGTGGCATACCTACGGAAAGCAGCAGCCCGACGGCTACGTGCGCCTCTACGAAGCCCAGGACCTGATGGAGGCAGGCCAGGAGAGCAAGGCCAAGAAGATCGCCAAGGTCCTCGAAAGGGAGATGAACGGCCCGGGTCTCGACGAGGCCCTCGCGGAGCTGAAGAAGATGGAGCGGCCCCTCGGCAGCGCGCCCGCGATGTTCACGATGAACGGGATCGGCACCCGCCTCTATGGGTCCCGTGACGAACGTCCCGACGGCACCCACGTGGCTACGCTCTGCCTCTGCCTGCTCTATATCCCCATCTTTCCTCTCGCCGCCTACCGCGTCTTCAACCACGGCGGGGGCTCCTTCAGCTTCGTCAGTCGTGCGCCGCTCTCAGGCTTTGCGATCTGGGCCCGACGCCTGCTCGTGGGCACGCTCGCCGCGGCGCTGGTCTTCGGGGTCGGCCACAGCGTGTACAACGCGCCGGACCGGGTCGCCGCCCGCGCGTTCGCGTCCGTCGAAGCCGAGGTTGCGGCCCACCCCGAAGCCGCCGGCCCACTCTGGCGTGGGTTCGCCGAGTCCGAGCACGCCCCCCATCGCGCGGACCTCGCGCAGCGGGCCTCCGAGCGCTGGCTCGCCCTCGAACTCGACGCCCTCCCCGCGCCTCTCGACATGGAGCGCGC
>JBCBRU010000933.1:0-1969 GCA_039819565.1 Myxococcota bacterium
CGCTCACCCGGAGACGACGTGCTTCGGGTGAGCGGGGTCGTGCGAGAGTACGATGCGGTGGGGCGGTACGGCGGGGAAGAGTTCATGGTCCTACTCCCGGATACTCCGGCGGATGAAGCGGGTCGCATCGCCGAGCGCATTCGCGCTTCGCTCTGCGCATCCGCCGTCCCCACTCGAGATGGGAGCGCCGTAGAGGCCACCGTGTCGGTGGGGGTCGCGACCGCTGGAGCTCAGTTCCGGGGCAACGTGAAAGACATCATCGAGTCCGCCGACGCTGCCCTCTATCGTGCCAAGCGAGGGGGCCGAAATCGGGTCGAGCATGGCGACGGCGAAGGCTTCGATAGCCCCGGTCGCGCCGTGGCCTCCGGACAGTAGTCCGGCCTTCGACTTCTCATCGCGGGTTTGGCAGCCTCCGCCTCTGTGAAGGAGGCGCGACGTCTGGCCCAAGAGCTCCGTGACCGCGGCCGGTCCTCCCCCCACCTCGAACGTCTGCGAGCGCAGCTCGACCTCGAGGGCCAGGTCGAGGAGGTCGAGGGCGAGATCCGACAGGAAATGGCGGCCGCCTTGGGCCGCGCCGGGCTTAAGGTCGACACCGCCCTGTGTGCTCTCGAGGTGGCCGAAATCGCGCTCGCGGAGGCGACTCCGGAGGCACTGGAGGCGGCGCGAGCCACCTATCTGGCCGCTCGAAAGCACGCTTTCGATGCGCGGCTCGACCTCAGGATCCACCGGGAGGCGATCGGCTTTCGTTTCAACCAGACCCTGGACCGGGACTATCCAATTCCGCCTCTGCCGAGCCGGGCTTTGGCCAACCATGACCGTCCCCCGCGAGGGCCCACCCCGTTGCGGGATGGATGTTCCGAGGAATCGGGATGAGGTCGGGCGCGGAACGTGTTCGCCTTCGCGTCGACCCTATGCGCGCTGTCACACTCATCGCCGTTCTCGCCGGACTCGGGGGCTGTCGATCCGATGCACAGGCGGTCCCTGCGGGACCGGGCTCGGGCTTCAAGCCGGACCGCATGGCGGAGCTGTTCTTTACGACGGGCCTGGCGGGCTACATCGAGCCGTGCGGCTGCACTTCGAATCCGCTGGGGGGGCTTCCGCGCATGGCCACGGTGGTGGGGCGGTCCAAGGTCGATCATGCGCTCGTCGATGCGGGGCAGCTCCTCCTGCCCACCGAGGCCATCGAGGACCTCGCCCGTCCCCAGCATCGAGCCAAAGCTCATCTCCTCGCCCGGGCGTTTCGCAAGATGAACGTCGCGGCTTTCAACCTCAGCCCCTCCGACTTGGTGGAAGGGACGGGGTTTCTCGCCGAGCTGCAAAAGGAAGGCGCGGTGCCTTGGGTTTCGTCCAACGTCCGTCCTCGTTCGGATCGAGGGCCCGAGGTGGCGAGGTCCTATCTCCGTGTTCTCGGGGGGATTCGATGGGGCATCACGGGCGTCGCGATTCCCGAGCGCATCGCCGAGACCTCGGATGACTTCGCGGCCCTGGAGTTGGTCCCGGCGGTGGAGACGGAGGTCGAGACACTGAGAGAGGACGGCGCCGAAGTGGTGGTGGTCCTCGGACATCTCCCGCCCGCGGACGCCGCGGAGCTCGCGCGCGCGGTCCCGGGAATCGACGTGCTGATCCGTTCACCGGGCACCCCGATCGAGCGTCCTCCGAACCCCCCAAACCGCGCGATCTCCTTGTCGAGAGCCGCGATCTTTCGCTCCAGCCGAGCCCGCTCGGCCGCGGCGTGGGCCCCTGCGTCGTCCAACAAGAGCGGCCGCACCGCCCGCGAGGACGCGAGGCCCACCCGAAGCCGGCCGAGGTATTGCCCCTGCTGACCCGCCTCCACGATCACGACTGAGCCGACGCGCTCCGGGGGGTTCGGAGGACGCTCGATCGGGGTGCCCGGTGAACGGATCAGCACGTCGATTCCCGGGACCGCGCGCGCGAGCTCCGCGGCGTCCGCGGGCGGGAGATGTCCGAG
>JBCBRU010000934.1:0-1944 GCA_039819565.1 Myxococcota bacterium
CACATGCGGCTGACTATCCTGACTCGACATCCGCCGGATGCCCTAGGCAAGCTGCCCCAGCTGATGCTACCGGTAATCCGGATGCGCGGGCGGAAAAGTGCAGCTCAGCTTCGGGGGTTCACTATCTATCGAGTGACGCTGGTGACCGGCGAGATCTGCCGACCGGACACCCTCCAGGTGGGTGGGCGGAGCCGGGTTTCCGCGCTCATCTCTTTTTTTGGTCTGATGTGTAAACGTTTACACATCAGACCCGCTGCTATCCAGTGCTTGTCCCTCTGCTGCTTCACCGTCGGCTGTGGCGTTGGATCTCCGCTCACGGGCCAGCTCTCTTCCGAGGAAGCGACGACTGTCGACCTGGGCAGCCCCGGGCCGACCGTCTCCGCGCCAGACCTCGGCGCCGCGGACGAAGGGATGAATGAGCCGATGGATCTGGGCTCCTCCGCTCGCGATTCTTCCGACGCGGCCATACCCGATCAAGGAAGCTCCGATACGGGCGCCGTCGACGCTGGGGTCCAACCCTCCGGCCTGGATCCCAACGCGGCCCCGGGAAGCAACTTCGACCTGCGAACATGGAAGATCACCTTTCCCGATGGCTCAGAGGAGGAAGAGGCGTGGCTCAGTAGCGGAGGGATCTCGCCACCCCATTTTCTCACCGATTCGACGACGGGGGGCATGGTGTTTCGCGTACCCAACCGCGGGGGCTCGACGAGCGGGAGCACCTACTCGAGAACCGAGCTTCGAGAGATGCTGAGGGCAGGGGATCGGAGCGTTAGCACCCGCGGCATCAACCGCAATAACTGGGTTCTATCGACGGCCAGCACCACGAACCAACAGCAGGCTGGAGGAGTTGACGGAAGCCTGCTCGCCACCCTCCGAGTCGACCGAGTCTCCACCTCCGGAGACGACGGACGCGTGGGCCGAGTCATCGTCGGACAGATCCATGCCTCTGAAAACGAACCGTGTCGACTCTACTATCGGAAGCTGCCCGGCAACGCCCTCGGGTCCATCTACTTCGCCTACGAGCCCAACCGGGGCTCAGAGCAGTGGATCGAGATCCTCGGGTCTCGCGACTCGGACGCCGAGAACCCCGGGGATGGTATCGCCCTGGGCGAGTCATGGTCCTACCGAATCGATGTCTCGGGGCATGCTCTGCAGGTCACGATAGAGCGGCCGGGGAAGCCCGATGCCGTGGGGAGCGTAGATATGAGCTCCGGAGACCTGGACGAGGACTGGTTCTACTTCAAGGCAGGAGCCTACAACCAGAACAACACCGGCTCCGAAGATGACTTCGCTCAAGCCACTTTTTTTCATCTCGAGGCCTCCCACTCGGCCCCTCGCTAGTCGTCCGAGGAGAGAGTGCTCAGCTGGCTCAGGAGGAGGCGTGACCGAAGCCAGGAGAGATCCAGGCCGGAAGCTTCCGTCTCGGAAGAGCCCGTCCTTTCGGAGAGGTCGGAACCCCTCGTACGCTTGGCTGAACGCGCGATGGAGGAAGGTCGATGGGACGAGGCGGCCTCGTTCCTCGAAGAGGTACTCCGGAGCCATCCCACCAACATTCTCGCCCTCAACCGACTCGGCGAGACCTGCATATGCGGGGGGGATTTCTCCCGGGCGTTGGATATCTATCTGCGGGTCGGAGAGGTCCACGAGGAGACGGGCGCGCTTCGGAAGGCGGTCATTGCCTACCGCCTAGCCTTACGGATTTTCCCCCGCAACGGCGACGTCGCAACGAGGCTGGCGGGGGCGCTCGTGAAGCTAGGGCATTCCGAGGAGGCGAGTGGATACTTCAGACTGGCGCTCTCGATCTTCGATGAGCACGGACGATTCGCTCAGGTCGCTCGCGTGCTCTCGTACATGGTGGCTCGAGCCCCATGCGATCCCGACCTCCGGGTCCGGCTTGCTGAGACCCTTCTGCGCATCGATCGGAACGTACAGGCGGTCGAGATG
>JBCBRU010000935.1:0-1937 GCA_039819565.1 Myxococcota bacterium
CGTCATTCTGCCGGTGGTACTCCGCGTTCACGGAGTAGAGCTCTTCGTTGACGGAGCTGAGCTCCTCGTTCGTCGACTGAAGCTCCTCGTTCGAAGACATGAGCTCCTCGTTCGAAGACTGAAGCTCCTCGTTGGCAGTCTCGATCTCCTCGATGGTGGACTGGAGGGCCTCCCGGGTGCGTTCGAGCTCGTTCTCCAGCTCGACGATCCGCTCCTGCGCAATCTCACTTGCGTTAACGAGAGTCGAGCGTACCTGAGGGGCTGCGTGCCCCTCGTGCGGCTGAATGAGGATGAGGAGCTGCTGAATCGTAGCTCCGGCCTCCGCCAGCGGCTGCACGGTGAGGTCCACGGTCCGTCCCGGCTCGGGAAAGGTGGCCAGATCCACCTTCGAAAAGGTGACCGGCCCCGACTCGCGGAGGGCCCGATCGATGCCGGCCAGAATGGGGGTCTTGAGATTCGGGTCGACCATCTCCGCGACATCGAGATGTGCCGCGCCGTCCGGAGGTCGGGTGTACTCTCGCGCGCCTCCGAAGGTGTGAAGGAGCTCACGCTCTGTATTCACGAGGAGGCCGGGGGGAGCGTAGGAGGACAGGAGGGCCGAGTAGGCCGTCATGAGCTTGGCTTCGCGGAGCCGGGTGGGGCGGCGCTCGCCCAAGGCCACGGCGCTGCGATCCCGGCGCCCGGACGCGAAGAGGAAGGGCTTGGCCCCCTGAGTGTTTCCCGTGCGCCGAAAGACACGTTGACGGGCGTCAACGAACTCGAAGGACTCGCGGAGCCCCCCCACCGACTCGCTCGGTCCGAGGAGCAGGAAGCCCTGGTCGCTGAGGCCGAAAGCGAAGCTGCTCAACACCTGCTGCTGGGCTTCCAGGGAAAAATAGATGAGGAGATTTCGGCAGGAGATGAAGTCGAGGCGAGTAAACGGAGGGTCGCTGAGGATATCGTGGGGAGCGAAGACGATGGACCGGCGCACCTCCGGGTGCACGGTCCAGACCTCCCCCCCGGGCTCGTTCATGAAATAGGTGTCGCGGAGGTCAGCCGGGATGTTGGCGATCTTTTGGGCGCTGTACTCTCCGCGCGCCGCTTCGGTGAGAAAGTCCCGCTTGAGATCGGTGGCGAAGATCTGAAGGTCGAGGGACTCCGGGGAGTCCTTCGTCGCGTCCATGAACAGCATCGCGATCGTGTAGGCTTCCTCGCCCGTGGCGCAGCCCGGAACCCACACTCGGATGGCCCGTCCGTCGGTTCGCGAGCGGCTGATGAGCTCGGGAACCACCTGCCGCGCCACCACGCTGAAGGCGTCCGTGTCCCGGAAGAACTGGGTCACCCCGATGAGCAGAGACTCGCGCAAGCGATGGGCCTCGGCTTCGTCCCGCTCCACGAACTCAGCGTAGCTGGCGAGGTTACCGAGGTTGAGGTCCAGCATTCGCCGCTGCACCCGGCGCTCGAAGGTCGAGTCCTTGTAGTGGCGGGCCGAGGCCGAGGTCGCACCCACGACAGCTCGGAGGATCCTTGCGAGGGCCTCCTCGGCCCGACGAGGCTCGCGGGAGAGGTTGGGAGGCTTGGGGTAGCGCAAGCCGTCCAGGACGATGCCGGCCAGGGCCTCCGGCGCATCCACCGCCCGCACCGAGGCGCGGGCGATGGCGGCCAGCGGCATGGAGTCGAACTTGGCCGTCTCCGGCGACTGCGCGCAGGCCATGCCGCCCGCGTCGAGGACGTCGTGAAGCCCCTGGGCCCCGTCGGACCCAGACCCAGAGAGCACCACCGCCCCGGCCCGGTCCCCAAAGGACTGGGCGATGGAGCGGAAGAGCACGTCGATGTGGGTGGGGGGTCCGGACGGGTCGATGGTGGGCCGGGAGGACACGCTCAGCTCGAACCCGGAGACCTCGAGGATGGTCGCCGGTTGAATCACGTAGACCGTGTTCTCTTCCAGCTGCTGGCCC
>JBCBRU010000936.1:0-1932 GCA_039819565.1 Myxococcota bacterium
CCACCGACCGAGAGGCTTGGACCACGCAGCTTGCGACCCTTCCCCGTCGTTTTCGGGTGGTGGCGGCGCACCACAGCCTCCAGATCGGCGGCGTGCTCAGCCACCGTCCAGGACTCGACGCCGTCGGGGAGGGGGCAGGTCCCGCTCCCGCGACGATCGTACGCCACCACCCGAAAACGACGGGGAAGGGTCGCAAGCTGCGTGGTCCAAGCCTCTCGGTCGGTGGCGCTGCCGTGCACCAGCACCACGTCTGGCCCTTCGCCGCGGACCACTACGGATGGCTCGGTGTGCCCCGACACGACACGCACGCCTACTGTCTACCACCGTCATACGCAAGGCGGTCTATCGCCGGCCTCCGGGTGACGGGGACGGCCTGAGCCGCTAACACCCCGCGCATGGTTCGCGCGACGTCCGGATGGGCCCGGTGGGTGGAGTCCTTAGGCCGTATCGAAGGCTACTCGTGGCTGCTTCTCCTCTTCGTGGCGATGCCGCTCAAGTATGTCTTCGGCTTTCCCCTCGCCGTGCGCATCGTGGGCTCGGCCCACGGCGCACTGTTCGTGGCCTTCGTGCTCGTCCTCGGGATCGCGGTGCTCAAGCTCCGTTGGCCCCTGAAGAATGCGGCCGCGCTGTTCGCAACCGCCCTCCTCCCCTTTGGATTTCTCTTCGCGCCCCGGTGGCTGCCCGCCGCGGCCGAGGCCCCCTGAGCCGGGCGTCCCATGGTCGAAGAGCTCATCGAGTTATTGACCCAGGATGGACGCCTCGACCCGCGCTTGAGCCGGGCTCTCGGCTTCCTCCTCGCGCTCGTGGCGGGGGCGCTGTTCGGCCGCCTGCTTCTTCGGATCCTCGACCGAGCCTCGGCGGTGCCCTCCGTATGGGTCGAGACGCTCAAAGAGTATCGCGTCCTCCGGTGGGCGTCGGTGTTGGTATCGACCCTCATTCTGGACGCCCTGACGCCCAGCTTGCTGGGCGACTCGACGTGGCTTCCCTACGTGGAGCGAGCCCTCGAGGCCGCCCTCGTACTCCTGACGACCATTGTCGTGAGCCGACTCATGTCGGCGGCCGTGGAGGTCCAGGAGCGCTCGCAAGCCGTCCAGCGCCTTCCCCTCAAGGTCTTCGTTCAAGCCGCCCAAATGGTGCTGTGGAGCTATGGCAGCTTGGTGGTCGTCTCCATCCTCCTGGAGAAGAACATCTCCTCTCTATTGACGGGGCTTACGGCGGTAGGGGCCCTCCTCGTGTATGTATTCCGAGACTATATTCTCGGATGGAACGCGGCGCTTCAGATCGCGGCCAATGATCTTTTACAGGAGGGGGACTGGGTCGTCGTCGAAGGCCACGAGGCCGATGGGGTCGTAGCCGACATCGGGCTGACCATCATCAAGGTGCAGAACTGGGATAAGTCGATCAGCATCGTGCCCTCGTACCACATCGTCTCGCAGGGATGCCGCAACATGCGTTTCATGTTCGAGAGTGGCGGGCGGCGCATCAAGCGCGCGTTCGCGGTGGACGGATTTCGCGTGCGGGTTTGCGACGCCGAGCTGAAGCAGCAGCTCTTCGAAGATCCCACCGTGAAGGAGATCTTCGACGCGAGCGGCCTCCGTGAGATCACGAACCTCGCTCTGTTTCGCCGGTGGCTCCAAAAGTGGCTCGAGGACCACCCCGATCTCAACACCAGCATGACCACTTTGGTCCGGGAGCTTCCCGCGGAGGGGCGGGGGGTCGTGGTCGAAGTCTACGCCTTCACCGCGACCACCGTGTGGGCCGAGCACGAACGGATCAAAGCGGACGTCCACGACCGGGTCATCTCGGAGCTTGGGCGCTTCGACCTCGGGCTCTTCCAGGATCTGGGCTACCCCGGCTACGTCCGCGCCGCCCAGATCCTGGAAGAGCCCGAGGTCGAAGCGCCCAAGCTCCGAGATGACCCGGTCGTGGACG
>JBCBRU010000937.1:0-1859 GCA_039819565.1 Myxococcota bacterium
ATAAACAGCTGACATCAAGCGTCTCCTGAACCCTCCAACCAGCGTCGGAGGCCAACTTCGAATTGTTCCGGCTTTTCCCAATGAGGCATGGCGCCCGAGCTCATCGACTATGCTTACGCGACGGCACGACCTGCAGGTGCGGAACACGCACCGTTTTCCTTTCTTTCTGGTCGGCTTTTCGCCAAGGACATCCGGCTCCTCTACGAGCAGCTGGAGCTTCCTGTATGGGTGCCCCACGGAACCCGTGGTGACTTCGAGGATTTCAGCGAGTCGGGATGGGCGGAAGCTCGAGGCAACTGGAGCTTCGAAGCCTTCGCTTCGGGCGCCATGCCTCATTGGGAAAAGCCGGAACAATTCGAAGTTGGCCTCCGACGCTGGTTGGAGGGTTCAGGAGACGCTTGATGTCAGCTGTTTATCCCTTCTCCGCGATCGTTGCTCAGGACGAAATGAAGCTCGCGCTTCAGCTATCCTTCGTGGATCCGACTCTGGGCGGGGTCCTCCTCCTCGGAGATCGTGGCACCGGAAAATCGACCGCCGTTCGGGCGTTGGCAGCGCTGCTGCCCCGGATGGATGTCGTGGTGGGCTGTCCCTATAACGATGCCCCTCCCGAGAAGGGCCAAGCCTGTACGCATGACTGCCCGGCGCGCGGCCGCAGCGAGCGCGAGAGCGTTCCGGTTCCGGTCGTAGATCTCCCCCTCGGGGCCACGGAAGATCGGGTGGTGGGAGCGCTCGATATCGAAGCCGCGCTCACGCGGGGCGAGCGCGCCTTCGAGCCCGGGCTCCTGGCGCGCGCCCATCGGGGCTTTCTGTATATCGACGAGGTCAACCTTCTCGAGGACCACCTGGTCGACCTTCTCCTGGACGTGGCCGCGTCCGGTGAAAACGTCGTGGAGCGAGAGGGTGTCAGCGTTCGCCATCCGGCCCGATTCGTTCTCATCGGGAGCGGCAATCCCGAGGAGGGCGAGCTCAGACCTCAACTTCTCGACCGCTTCGGACTGTCCGTCGAGGTGACGACCCCAAAAAATCTTCCGGACAGAGTGGAGGTCGTGAGGCGTCGCGACGCCTTCGAGCGCAACCGCACGGAGTTCCTCGAGAGCTGGTCGGTTCAGGATGCCGCGATTCGAGAGCGACTCTCTCGTGCTCGGGCCGAGCAGGCCCACGTCTCGGTGCCGGACGGGATCCTCGAGCGTTCGGCCGAACTATGTCTGGCTCTCGGAACCGACGGGCTTCGCGGGGAGCTCACCCTGGTCCGAGCCGCGAGGGCCTTGGCGAGTCTCGAAGGTACGGCTTCGGTCGAAGAGTCCCACCTCAAAGCGGTGGCTCCGCTCGCGCTGCGCCATCGACTTCGTCGCGATCCCCTGGATGATTCCGGCTCTTCGGCCCGCGTGGAGCGCGCCATGTCGGAGGTCTTCGGCTCGTGACGATCGAGGCCTGGCAAGGTGCTTTGCGCGCTGTTGCGGTCCTCTCCGTCGATCCCGCCGCAGTGGGCGGGATGCATCTCAAGGCTCGTCCCGGCGCTCAGCGTGAGCGCCTCGTGAGCTACCTTCGAGAGGTTCTTCCGCCGAGTACGCCGATCCGGAAGCTTCCCGGGCACGTGACCGAGGACCGACTGCTCGGGGGGATCGATCTTGCATCGACCCTTGCTCGGGGCGAGCTCGTAGCTGAGAGAGGGATTCTAGCCGGCGCCAGCGGTGGTGTGGTGATCCTCCCCATGGCCGAAAGGGCGGCCACGCGAACAGCCGCCCATCTCCATATCTGTCTCGATCAGCACGAGTTTCGGATCGAACGGGAAGGTATAGGGCGACGGGAAGAGGCCCGGTTCGGAGTGCTCGCGCTCGACGAAGGCATCGACGACGAAC
>JBCBRU010000938.1:0-1801 GCA_039819565.1 Myxococcota bacterium
GAGCCTCCCCGGTCGGCGCCCGATTCTTCGCCCCTGACCCCGCTCGGCTCTGAGCCCCTGGATCCCTCAGGCTTCGGAGAGCTTGGGCTCCCCGCCCGCCCGGTGGGGGACGAGGTCGGTGAAGAGGGGGACGAGGTCCCGCAGGGGCGTATCGCCGGGGGCGTGCCGCGTGAGGACATCGACGGAGGCGATCGATGAGCAGTCCCGAGTCGACGGTCAAGGTGCATCAGCTGGCCACCCGCATGGTGCTTCAGCTGCACATGGTGTTGCGGACCTTGAGATTCCACGACCCCAGCAACAAGGCTCTGTTGGTGGCCACGGAGAACCTCAAGGACACCATCAACACTCTCTGGGCCGCTCTCGAGGGGATGGTGCGTCTTCAGTTCGTGGACGGCATCGTCTATCTGAACGACGTGCGCATCCGCGTCGATGGCGGCACCAAGGACCAGGTCGATCACCTCCAGGCCGAGCTCGCCAAGCGGGAGCTGGGAGGGCTCGCTTTCTCGCGTCCGGTCGACACCTCGGCCCTCCGGGAGTTCTTGGTGGCCCTCGCCCGACCCGTCGAGAGCGACGAGGATATTGACGACTTTAAGCAGTCGCTCCTCGATCTCAAGGACCTCGCCGTAGAGCTCCTGGACCCGAAGCACTTTTCCGAGGTCGAGGACGAGGCTGAAGTACGGGTCGACAAGAAGACTTTCGCCCTCCAGACCTACGCGAAGTCGATCATCGCGGTGCGCGAGTTCATCGACGGGCTCCGGGCCGGGCGGGAACCCGACCCGCGCCTCCGCATCACTCGGATTGTGCAGGACCTGGTGGACATCGCCACCGAGCGGGTCAACTTCCTGCTCCGACTCTCCTCGATCAAGCAGGCCAACGACTACTCGTTCAATCACGCTGCCAATACCTGCGTCCTGTCCATCGCGATGGGGCGAGGGATGAACATCGACCGACTGGCCCTCGTGGACCTGGGGACCTCGGCGATCATGGCCGACGTGGGCTTTGCGCTCCTTCCTCCCGAGCTCATCGACCGCGAGCACGAGCTCTCGGCCGAGGAGCGGGCCGAAGTCCGTGACGCCATGATCCGTCAGATTCGGGCGCTGATCGGCCAAGGACAGATCACGGACGCGATGATCCGAAGGATCATCGTGGCCTACGAGCACCACCTCCCGTTTCAGCACCCCGAGACGGGAGAGACGGGCTACACCCATCTCTTTTCTCGCATCGTCCAGGTGGCCGATGCCTTCGACGCCCTCACCACCCGCCGTCCCTGGCGGGAAGGCTTCACCGCCGACGAAGCGCTTCGTATCCTCGTGCAAGACGCGGGCACTCGCTTCGACCCGCTGGTGGTGAAGGTCCTCGTGAACATGCTCGGCATGTATCCCTTGGGGAGCGCGGTACGCCTCGCGTCAGGCGAGGTTGCCATCATCTACCACAATGGCAACCGCCCCGAGACCTTCCAGCGGCCGTGGGTCAAGGTGGTTCTCGATGCGAGAGGGCAGCGCGTCCTCAATACGGTGGTGCGCAACCTCGCCGACGTGGATGGACCCGAAGGCAAGATTGCGGGCATGGTCCGGGCCACCGAGCTCGCCGGCTTGGATGCCGGCATGGCTGTCGTTCTCTAGTCGGTCACTCCGGCTTCTGGGAGCGGCGGAGGGTGATACGGGCCACCTCGGTGCCGCCCACGCTCCCCTCTGACTCCGGTTGGGCCTCTGGCTTGGAGCTGGGCTTGCGGGGACGCTCGAGCTGCTCGTCGATCCAGGCCTCGAGGGGAGCGGTCTTGCTCTCCGTGTCCTCGGTGGCC
>JBCBRU010000939.1:0-1771 GCA_039819565.1 Myxococcota bacterium
AGATCTGGCGGGCGAGGGGATAGCCCGGCTCCTCGAAGACCACCGAGCTAGAAGCGGAGAGCCCGAGGGCTCTCAGCCCACGTAGACGAGATCATCGTGACCCACGGGGCGGTCCACGCCATGCACCTCCTGGCCAGCCTCTACCTCTCCGCTTCTAGCTCGGTGGTCTTCGAGGAGCCGGGCTATCCCCTCGCCCGCCAGATCTTCACCCTCACCGGAGCCCAGATCCACCTCTGCGAAGTCGACGAACACGGTCTGCGGACCGAGCAGCTCCCTCGAGGAGAGCCGAACGTCGACCTTGCCTACGTGACCCCGTCTCACCAGTTTCCGATGGGAGGTCGCCTATCCCTAGCTCGGCGTCGCGACCTGATCGCGTGGGCCACGCAGGCCAGCTGCGTCATCGTCGAGGACGACTACGACGGAGAGTTTCGCTATGACGTGGCCCCTTTGGCCCCCTTGGCCTCGTTGGCCCCGCACACCGTGGTTTACTGCGGAACCTTCTCGAAGACGATGTTCCCCGGCCTCCGACTCGGATTCGCGGTGGCCCCCCGTCCGATAGTCGAGGCCATGGCGGCCCTCCGGGCCACCGCCGAATACGCCCCATCGACGCCCCTACAGCGCGCGCTGACCTTCTTTCTCCGAGAAGGCCACTATGCAAGACATGTCCACCGCATGCGGAGAAAGTACGCCCAGCGACGTCGGGTAGTGGCGGAGGTGCTCGACGGCCTCCGCGCCCCCGCCGCTCTGCTCGGACTCGACTCCGGCTTGAGCGTATGTCTCCGCCTTTCGAGCCCCTGCGCCCGAGCCCTGTCGGCCGCAGCACGGAGTCGCGGCGTCCTCATCCCCACTTTGGACACCTATCGGTCCCGTCCTTCGGACGAGGATGCAACCCTCGTATGTGGCTACGCGGCCAGCTCTCCCGAGGCGCTGGAACGAGGCCTTCATCTCGTATTTAGTTAGGTTCGAGGAATGCGAAAAGCCAGCTGCACCCGAAAGTTCAGGTTGGAGTCGAGACCGAGATCGCCGACTTCAGGAATCTCACCGTCAGCGTTTCTAAACTCATAGCGGCGAAAGACCGCCATAGTTGCTCGAGCCGACAGCCAGATCGAGTCGCGCAGCCGAAATCCCACCCAGGGCCCCACCTCTCCCTGAGAGTAGGCGAGATTGCGAAAACAGCTGTCGGGTTCGGCATTCCGGTCGGGTTCATCGGCGCACGGCCATTGCGTCTGACCTTGACTCGAAGTCAAAGCGTAGGACTGTCCGCGGACGGAGGTCACGAGGCCCAGCTCCAGGCGATCGTGAGGGCTCCAGGTCAGCCGCAGCTGGGCGGGGAGGAGACCCCTCAGCCAAACCGTCTCGGCGATACGCCAGTCCACCTGGATGGCGGGAAGAGGAAGAATCTCCCCGAACTGGTTGCTGACGAGCACGCCCGCTCCGAGGGAGAAGCGATCCGAGAAAGAGTGAGAGAGTAACACCATGCCCCCCGCTTGGAGGTGGTCGACACCTACGTCCACGAAGTCCCCCGCGAGGGTCGCGGCCACCTGGGCGGTGAGCGACCAGCGATCTGCCATCCTCCATCCAAGCAAAGCCGACCCGGTGACCGCGTGGAACTCCTGGCTCCCGGGCAGGCCGATCGCCTCCCCCTCCTGGCGGAGCGACAGCAGCTCGTAGCTCGCCCCCGGGATGAGGACGAGGCTCTCGGCGATCCGCAGGGGGACGTTGAACCCTGCCCGCAGAGAAGCCGCTCGCACCGAAACTCCCTCGGGCTCGA